>NZ_JASCAS010000045.1:0-179977 GCF_029967615.1 Aeromonas sp. V90_14
GCCTCCCAAATACAAAGCTAAGGGGTCGTATGGCCCTCATGTTCATACCATCTTTTTGATGGATGAAGGGAACCTTAGCCTTCACGAGTCCCATTGGATCGCCCAGATCAGCCGCCTTGTAGTATTTGCGGAGATCATTCTGCTCAAGCAACTGCCTCACTGCAGTCTCCAATTTCTCGGTTGCAGAGGGCTGCTTGGCAAAACTATGGTGAACATAGTGCTCGTAGAGCTTTTCAAGATACTCAGCTAAATCTCCATCCACTAAAGCAGGCTTTGCCTGGCTGAAGTAGATCAGCCCTTCTTTAGCTTTAGTTGCCTCGTGGAAAAGGCGAAGTGTGCTATCAGGGCTACCCAGATAGAGGCTCGTCTCTTGAACCCGTTGCAGCTCATCAGACACGAACTTTGCCACCATCCTCGGGAGCTTCACATCAAGCTCACTGAAGAAGCCGGTAACTCGAGAGAAACGCGTTGTTTCAATGCGATAGTCCAAAAAGCCCGCTTTAGGGGCACATAGAACCACCCCCACGTTGGCAAACTCTTCGGTTTCACGATAGGGGCGGAACTGAACGACTGCGTAGACAACTTGATGTGTCATAGCTCTATCCACCTCCAAAAATGATTCTCAAACCGTCCCAGAAGAGGCATCACGACATCATCAATGATGTCCCCGCCTCCCAGTTGGCTGTTCGCTTCCTCCCTCCAATGAGGTGGGATTGCGGCGATGACCTGGGGTAACTGGCTCATGGCCTGAACCATGCGTTCAATATACTCATCTTGTGTTGCGATGTCATTGAGGGAGATCCCTGCATTGTCACCAGAGAAGACATGGTTGCTCCGGATCTTGATGTCCTCTTCCTCTGGCAGCAAAGCCAAATTGTGGTCAAAAACAACAAATGGGGGAGCGCTGGCTGTATCGAAGAGCAGGTTTACGTTTCCACCCAAGTCAGACAACGTCCGGTCCCCATTCTTGATCCAGACATCGAACACGAGGATATCCGTCTTTAGCTTGGAAGGCGTCGCCCTGGCCATCGCCATGTTCACGGCCATGGTGTTGCCATGAAACCGTGATGCAAACCCGACAGTATCGTCATCCCAGAAAGAATGGCTTCCCTGGAGTCTCATTAACTCAGGAATCCCCTCAACCAGGCGGCATTCGGGGGTCATCAAGCCAAACGCTTGAGCTAAATGACTACACACCCATTCAGCTATCAGCTGCCTAGGGGTGACCTCATCAAGGGTTTTGACAACGTACAGTAGCCCATCATGACATTCACACAAGCGGGCACCAGTGCTGCCTTCTCGCATGACCTCAATGATACGTGTGACCTGATAAGGCGCGGACTCGACTGTGAGCAACTTGGGTTGAATATCTTGCAAATAGCACTATCCCCATACCAAGTGCTGACACCTGTTAAAGGGAAGACCTCCATCCAGACGAAAATCCGAGCAAGTATACTGTAGCACCCGAAACGAATGGAACCCATTGGAATACCTAAATTTTTGTCTTTTGCCCCCAATCACAACTTCCCCAAAGCATCTCGGGGGGCAAGCCCTCGCCTTCCTCCCCTCCTTACAACTCCCCCTCTGCAAAATCTGCGATCCCCTCTCATATCCCCCTTCTTTTCGCTCAACAACCAGCATCGTTTGAGATACGATTTCCGCACGGTGCCCAAGCTCCATGCAAGGCTTACCTATGACAAGGAAGTGTCATCTGATCGCAGGTCAAAAGCAAAAAACCAGTGTTCCAAGGCTCTTAAAGTTGCAAAAAATAAGACATATCACTATTACATACTAGGATTTAACATGGAAATAAAGGATATAGATAGTTGGGATGACTTTGACAAATTAGTCAGCAGGATGAATTATCGAAAGTGGATTTTCAGAGGCCAAGCCAGTTCAGATTGGCTTCTGGAGAGTTCACTACATAGAGCCTTTGAAGATGCCCAGTCAATATTTAGATTGAAATTCAATGGAAGTAAAAAAATAAACAGATTGGAACACGAAAAGGTAATGATAGACCGATTCAAATGCAACGCTCATTTGTTTCTTACTCACCTCCCAAAACCTGAAGATGACTTAAGTTGGCTATCATTAATGCAACATCATGGAGCTCCCACTAGGCTTTTAGATTTCTCTCTTTCGCCTTATGTTGCACTTTTCTTCGCTTTAGAGGTTGGCGACACTGATGCAGTTATTTATTGCATAAATCATAATTCAATAGTAAGTGATGATGAAGATTATTTTGGAAGTAAAAGACCAGATGTATATTCAAAAATACTTGACCCTCTCCCAACTGAAGATAGTATTTGCCTCTTTGCTTTTGAGCCAACATTCTCAAACCAACGATTACTAGCACAACAAGGGCTTTTTGTTGCAACAAACACACTAGATATTAGTCATGATAAAATCTTGCAAGACTACAATATTAGCAAGAGAGATGCTTTTAAAATCGTTATACCAGCAAAGCTAAGATTTGATGGCCTCCGAAAACTTAATAAAATGAATATTAACTCAGCAAACATATATCCTGGACTAGACGGCTTTTGTAAAAGCATGCGCCGACAACCAGTTTTTGGCCTTGAATGGCAAAAAAGAATTGGTAATATTCTTTAAGAGGAATAGCCATGCACCACCTGTAAGATAGATGATATGTACTAGGGGAATAAATGGCACTTTTTGATATATTTATTCGTTCTGAATTAGAACGTTTGATTAATCTGTCCGACAATAAAGTTCGGGATGAATTTCATTTAGGTCAGGTTGTTGGTGAGGACGACTATACATCTAACCTAACACTTCGCATCCGAAGCGAAATAATGAGATGCTTACCTTTACAGGTAACTGCATTTTCACAAAAACTTCCCCCTACATTAGAAAGGAAATGGGGAGTGGATGCTTGCATCATATTAATTGACAATAATAGCAAAGAGTATAAAATTTGTTTGTTTGAAGCCAAAGAAAACAAAAACTCATGGGACTATAAGCAAAAAAATAAAAAAACAAGCCTCTCTCATTTCTCAACTCAATTACATCGGCAAACCATTCCAAACAAATTAGGATATGTGGTATGGGAACAATTCTACTCAAGAGCGCCTAATGGGAATTCTATTGGAAGAACAAATTTAAATGGTTCGACGTGTATTCTACACAATATTGCACATACACACAAAGGGGTTCATCCGAATCACAACGTATGGAGCATGAATGATGTAGATTATTTGGCCTCTATTCAATCATTTTTACCTAAAACAATGGGGGGGCTAGTAAAGACAGTTTGCGAGTGTAGGGTTGGAGTTGCTCGTTCAATGATGGAACTAGACACATTTCTTAAAAGCGAAATTCCAGCTAAGCACCTTCTTTTTCTGGAAGGTGGGATAAATAACTCAAGTGAACAAAATCTTATAAGTTACGCTGACTCATATATCAAAAACCATCCTAAACATCTTAACCTTGCTATTTATTAAGCGCTCAGAACGACCTCGCCAACAATCAAGATAACACTTCATCCATATGCTATGTCTTTCGACATAGTGTATGGAGCCATCATGTCATTAAAATGACACCCATGCGTGCAACGAAAGTTAACAATTGAACCAGATATATTTTATATACGTAATTCACTCCATAAAACTAGTGTTAGTTTAAATGCTAATGTTAATGGTATAAACTATATGCCAATAGCTATGTACCGACCTAGTTATCACCGGCCTCAGGCCGGTGTATCACTTCCCCTTATGAACAACCCCTTTATCTTCCCTGCTTCCTAGTAGCACTACGTGCTGTGCGGGATTATCTCCCTGCCCCCACATTTTACCTCACTCCTTCGCGCGCTTACTCTGCCAGCACCTGCTCCAACGGCCCCCTGCTCTGAGTGCTCCCGCAGAAATACCCGGACAACGGCCTCCATCTCACGGGCCTCATCCACACCTGGCAGCTAGTCGGAGCAACTAGGAAGCTTGTTTTAGCTGCTGTGCCCCAACTCCTCTACAAACTCCCTGCCTCAACCCCAACAGATCTGTGATCCACTCGGAATTAATCACTCATATGACTCCCGACTGATAATCATATGAGTTATGATCGTAAATTGGTCTTATACACCATACAGACCAATCCATGGCAAAAAGCAGTCACGTAATAACCAGTAAAGAGTAGCCATCTGAGGGCTGTAACTTAGGGACGGTTGCGTACCAATTTTTAATATGATTCTCCCCTCAACAGCCCAAATACGAAAAAGCAATTTTAAGACAACTCAGCTATCTCATTATTTTTTACTAATAATTTGTTCAAAGGTTATTTTATGGAAACTGAAGTTAAAAGTTATGATGAAGTAATTAATTATTTACATAAAAAAAACAGAACCCCTCATCTTTTATTAGGGAACGGTTTTAGCATGGCATATGACCATGAAATATTCTCTTATAATGCTTTGTATAGATTTATTGAGGATCAGAAAGACCCTCTAATCACATCTCTATTCAAGGTAGTGCAAACCAAAAACTTTGAACTTGTCATGCGACAGTTAAGTAATTTTATTGAGCTTGGGCTTGCGTTTCAAGCAGATAAAGCATTAATAGAAAAGATAGAATATGCGGAAGGCAGGCTAAAGGAAAGTCTCATTGATGCTGTTGAATCACTTCACCCTGAACATGTCTTTAAGTTAAGCGAGACCGAGATTAATAAATGTTCAGAGTTTTTATCTTTTTATACAAAAAATGAAGGCTCAATATTTAGCACTAACTATGACATTTTATTATACTGGGTCCTTATGAGAAAGGGGATTAAAAACTCAATTGATGGTTTTGGAAGAGATAGAGAAGATGATGGTTCATCTCCAGAAGATGCGGAATATTCAGAACTCAGATGGGGGGTTAACAGCTCTAAACAAAACATATTTTATGTTCATGGAGCACTCCCCATTTTCGATGAGGGGGTTCACATAACAAAAGAGCAATATACTGGTTCCAGCTATCTGTTAGAAAATATTAAAAAGAGAATAGATGCGGATCAATATCCTGTTTTTGTCGCATCAGGGAATGGTGATGATAAATTGAATCATATATTGCACAATAGATATTTAACTTTCTGCTACGACTCGCTATGTAATGTAGTGGGCTCGCTTGTAACCTTTGGGTTTAATTTCGGCGATTATGACCATCATATAATCAACGCCATAAATAAAGCCGCTAAGCCTGGTAGAAAAACGGGGGATAAGCTTCTAAGTATATATATTGGGGTCTATAGTGATGAAGATATGAAGCATATTTTGAGAATAAAAGATAAGTTCAAATGTAAAGTCAATCTGTTCGATGCAAAATCAGTTAGGGTATGGAGGTAAGACGTCCACTTAAATTACGAGCGAATTATCCATGGTATATTATTACTCCCCTCATACCATTGATGTACAAATTTTGCTAACACCGGCCTCAGGCCGGTGTATCCCGCTCTTCCCTTCTTCTTCTGAACAGCGCCTTTAGGCTTGCAACCCCCCGTTGCCCCGTTTCTTGGTAGAACTCAGGGCTGTACCTCTTCGTACTAGGCCCCTCAAGTTACGCCCCCATCACACTCACACCTTGTCGGGCTTTCTCAGCCAACACCTTCCGCAGCTCAGCCTTGACCTCCTCTGCAGGCACACTGCGATCCCGCAGGTACACCCTCACCTCCGCCTCCATCTCACATACTCGCAGAGACACCTGGCGGCCAACTGACGCGGTGCGGGGAACTGGATTATTCCGCAGGATAACAGCCCGCACCTCCGCTGGCCGTGGCGCAAACTGCCGCTCGACATCCTCCCCAAGCTGCAGCACCGCCTCGCGGATCTGCTGCGCATTGAAACCTCTGAGCATGCTCCCCCAGGCCAACGCCACGCCGCGGGCATTGCTGTCCAGCTGGTTGGCACTGGCTGGCCAAAGTCCGGCCATCAGCGGCAGCAGCTCCTCGGCCAGGAACACCGACATCCGGGCGCTGACCTGCTGAACATCCCCTGGTGCGCTCAGAGCCGTAGCCTCGTCAGAGTGGAGTGCTGTCGTCATAGACTCCCCTCCCCGACTCTCTGAGTGCCTTAGCAGCCTGCTGGGCCGCCTGTAGGTTTTCCAGTGGCTTGCGCTGCGCAGTGGTCCGGAACGAGCTGGCAGCACGGCGAATCCAGTTACGCCAGGTCTTCTCCCAGTCCAGCTTGATGGCCTTGGCGCCGGGCAGCGCCTGCCAGTAATCAGCGAAAGTGGCCGCCTCCAGCAGGATCCGCTCTCTGGGGAGTCCAGTCTCCTGCATAGCCCACCTCCCCCACTCGCCAGGAAGCACCCAGTCGTTCGGCAAGCGTGTACCTCGTCGTGGCGGCTCACTGTCTGGGCGTTTGTCCCCTTGGGGGGATACAGGGGGGATCTTTGGTTCAATGACTGGATCTAAAGAGTGACTGATTCTATGTGCAGCTCCTGCACCACCCCCTAGTGCAGCTCCTGCACTACCCTGGTGAATCTCCTGCACCTCTGGATGTGCAGCTCCTGCACCATCCAATGTCAGCACATAGACGTTCGATCTCTTCCCTTGAGGTCCTACCCGAGACTCCTTAGTCAGGAGCCCAGAGTCACATAGCGCATCGATATGATTAATCACTGAGCGCCGGGAGATCTCACACTGATCTGCAATGTGTTGGTACGACGGCCAGCATTCGCCAGTATCGCTGGCGTTGTCCGCCAGCTTGATCAGCACCAACTTCCGCAGTGGATTACCCACCTTGATGCTCATGGCCTTGGCCATCAGTAGCATGCTCATGCCGCCACCTTCCCTTTCTTCTTATCTTCCCTCGCCTGCTGGCGCTGTTTCTTCTGGACCAGCTTGGCCATGCGCTTGGCGACCCGCAGACACTCCGAGAACACGGCCCCCTTGCGGAAACCTGAACTCTTCTCGTAGTGGCTGACAGCCTCCTTACAGGCCAGGTGGGTAGCTTCGGCAGAGAAACCGTCAGCGAGCAGAAGTTTGCGAACATGGCGCTCGATGAACTCCTTAGGATGCATGGCGTACCTCCTGCTCGGTGTAGGCACAGGCCGGGCACTCAAATGCGTGGTCATCGGTACTGGATCGCAGTTCACTGCCGCATCGCGGGCAGTGGTCGAGATCATGAGGTAATGGGTGGCCCCCATGGGCCATGGTTGAATTGGTCATTGGATGGGTCCTGGTATAAAGCCCGGTGGTTAAGCGGGCCCGGATAAATTAGGCGCTTGGCTGCTTCTCGGCGCGTTCAAGAGTGCGTGCCTCAAGCTCTCGAGCCAGGCGGACAGCTTGGCGGTCGGTGCCGGCGGCGTGGGCAGTCGAAATCAGCGGCTCATCGAGGGCCAGGGCCAGCTCATGCATGACCGATTTCAGGATGATGTTGTCCCGATCGCTGACATGCTGGGATGCCGGGCGCGGCGGGCGAAGTTGCGTGGTCATGTGGTTACCTCCCGAGGACGAAGTTGATGAGTTTTTGCAGGGGGCGTAGGGGGCGCTCCTCGTTGTAGGCGGCCTCGTCTTCCGGGCTGAACTGAAGCAAGCCGCGCTCGGGAAGGCCGGAGCCGTCCAGGATCTCCTCGACGGTCACAGGCGGAAATCCCTGCTCCAGCAAGCTCCGATTGGCCCGTTTCACGGCCCTAGCCAGGATTTGCGGCTCATGTTGGGATATGGCCTTGAGCAGGATCAGCAGCGAGGTGCGGGCAAATGCAGTTTCGGTCATGCGCAGTTCTGCGCCCACTTCCTGCCACACCTGGCGCTGGCCCGGGGTGCCACGCACCTTCAGCGGTGACAGCGTGTCGAGTTTTTCATGATCGGGGAGCGATATTCTTCCCATGGAGTTGGTCCTCTGTGTTGGGTGGGAAAGCGGGCCGGTGGTTAGGCGGCCTGCTTAGAGTCCTGTTGAACAGGACGGTAATCTTCCAAGCCGAAATCCAGCTTTCCTCCGGACTTGAAGTGGATGCGGGTTGCAAACTGCTCCGGAATGACTTCAGGCCATTCAGACACGGTGCTTTTGCCTGCCCCCAGCGCCCGGGCAAGAGCGTTATTGCCGCCAAAGAAATTGATGGCGTCCTGTTTTTTCATTGGTCAGGGTCCTTTGTTGCTCCCTTATAGTGGAGGCGCCATTTTGGTTCGGTTTCGCGAACGTGTCAATCATCGACATTTCGGACATGCAATAGGTGAAAATACATCTGTGTTTTAATTAGCGAACGGGAACGACATGACCTCTTTTAGAGATCGACTGGAATACATGATGAAGGAGCGTGGCTACAAGCAGGCTGACCTAGTGCGCAAGTCAGGGATCAGCAAGGCCGTGATCTCCGTCCTGCTGTCGGACCCGTTAAAAGATTTGCGAGTGAGTAGCCTTCTCTCTATTGCCAAAGCCCTTGGCTGTGACCCGCTCTGGCTCTACACCGGCAAGGAAAGTGGTACCTATGTGACCGACACCAACCTCGGGAAAGTACCTGTATGGGAGATGTCAGAACTGGGGAAGCATCCGTCTGATGCGCTCTCAACCCTGGATAGCGGACGCCATATATTTAGCGAGTTAGACGGGCAGCTCATTGGTGTGGTTGCCAACGATGACAATCTTGCTGGCTCCGGCATCAAGACTGGTGATATCTGCGTGATTGACTTGGCAGACAGAGCCCCCAGTCATGAAGACATACTTTTAGTCCAGTTAGGTGACAACAAGCAGCATAGGCTTCTCAAAGCCCTTGATGGCCTATCAGGCATCAGCCTTGTAACAGATGATCAGCGTCTTGGCACTGTGCCAATCAAAGATGCAATTGTTTATGGGCGGATGGTAGAACTACGCCGTGACGTAAAGGAGTAGCCCACCCCATCCCCATCAAGCCCGCTTCACGCGGGCTTTTTTGTGCCTGTCATTTAGGGGGCGACGGCACCGCCTCCAAAAAAGTTCGTTTTAGCGAACATTTTTCATTGACGTTAATGTTCTTCAATATTAACCTTCGCCTTGTTCGGTAAAACAATCGAATCGCTCATAGATAGAGCGCAAAACCAAACCAAACCAGAGGACCAACTCATGAAAGTGAATGACCAAGTGCAGTACACCAACCCCCGTACCCGCGTCTCCGTGCCGGCGGTGATCACCGACATCACCGACCTCGGCAAACGCCGCGGAGGTGGTCTCTTCTACACCGTCAAGACCGAGGCGGGTAAGGAACACCGGGCACGTGCAGCAAGCCTGCAAGCAGCTGCGTAACGAGTTGCTCCCGTCGAGCGCGGGAGCACTCAACCGCATGAGCATTGGCTCAGTGTTCAACCGGTTGAGAAGCATCATCGACAACCAGCAACAGGACCCAGCCCCTAACCAGGGCAGAAGAAAAGCGCCTGACCAGCGCGTAAGAACGACAAAGCCCGCACAAGGCGGGCTTCGAAGGACTGGGGTACCACCCCAATCAGATGTCACCAGGGGACCAACCCCAGCAACGGGACCCATCCAGCCAAAAAGCTAGGAAGGGAGTTAACGAGGACCAACTCGTCAACAGGAGCAAATGTACCATGACCAAGCACATTTTTTCCAGGGCCGCAAAACGTGCCGACCAAGTGGTAGCAGCCATCACTGACCGCCTGAATGGCAACGCCGCTCGCCGCCGCAACATCAAACAACGTCTGCACTTGGCCATGATGGCCGCAGAGCAACACCACATCGTTGCCGCACGCGCCGCCCAGAAGCGCACCGCCGGCATCACCAAGCACGGCGCACTCCTCCACTGGCGCGCCGAGTTCCACCGCAACGCCGTCTGACCCGGGTCTGGCGCTTCCCTTATAGCGCCGTAACCAAAGCCTCTTTCTCAAGCACCACAAGGATGCTTTGGCTTCGCTCACGCCAAATTCGGCTGAGCTCGCTCTTTAACAACCTGGAATGGGCAGTCACCGCTCGTAATTTGCTGGCCCGGCAAATCCCCGTTAACCCGTTCAATCCGGAATGTGGGGCAGGAAGGTGACAAGGTGTCTCCTGCACTACTCAGGGGACATCCCAGATCATTCCCTGGAGTGCTCTGGGATGTCAGAAAGAAGAAGCGCCTGCAAAAGCAGGCGCATCGTAACAACCACGTTAATCGACATACTCGCAGTTACAGCTGCTGTAGTCCAAATTCTTGCCCGTGTACACGTGGCATGACTTCTCATGCACGTTGTCCTTATAGAGCCGCACCGTCAGATGGGTTTTGTTATCCGTCGCTGTCTCATGAGGACCTGCTACAACCATAGCCCCCGACCTGGCTCCAGCCATGTTGCTATAGGCCGCGACTGCTTTGCACTGCATGACCACGTTGGTAGCCGCCTTTTTACTCATTGGCTTTGTGGATGGCGCATCCCAATTCGGCGTGAAATCGAGATAAGCAGCCAACGCGCTTTGAGAAAACACCAACAGCATGGCTGTAATCGCTACAGAGATAATTGTTTTCATCCTTAAAGACCTCATTGATTGCTGCGGTGAAATACCGCACGAGAAACCTAGCTGGAATAAGCAACCAACTCAAATGATACAAATATCAGTAGAGAAAACTCCTTTCTGATACTAGCGAAAGCAAACGAGGGATAAACAAGCCCCAGTTCGCTCCTTTCGCACGCCTGCATTGCTCACAACCACCACAGGACCCAGACCATGAAAAAGCGTACCGACCAAAGCAACCTTACCATCCCCCCTCTCAATGACGCATGCCGCAAGCGTCTGCGTCAGTTGCGTGAGCACCTCGGCCTGAGCCGGCCGAAGTTCGCCGACATGCTGGGCATCCCGCCCACCACGCTCAAGAACTACGAGTTGAACTACCGGGAAATCAGCGGCGGTACCCTGCTGTTGATCGCGCAGCACCCCGAGCTCTCAGCCCACTTCACCTGGCTGACGACCGGACAGGGCGAACCATTGGCCATGGCAGCCTGAGAGTAGAGGAACTCTTCATGAAGCAATTGACCGAAGCCCAGGTGATGGGCTTTCGCGGCTCAATGCCGCCCCGCACTGAGCACCACTACAGCGTGAACGTCGAGCCTGGTACCGAAGAACGCCAGGTTGCCCATAAACGCACTGCCACCCGCCGCGCTATCGAGGAATACCACGAGGAGCGTGCTCTCCGCCTTGAAATGGGGATCTAGCCATGTCTCTTGGCATCGAATATCGCTATTCCGAACGAGGGCCAGAGCCAGAACCAGTATCCGACAACGCCCCTGAGCCTGTGCTTATTGGCCCACCTATCCCGCGCCACATCACCAACCAACGTCAATTCCGCATCATCACCGAATCCAGGGCTCGCATGGACAAAGCCAAATCCATCGCTCTGGATAAGGCGCTGGCTGCCATGGACGCACTATTTAACAAACGAGGACCAACCATGGATAACTTCAACCAGAAAACCCAGATTGCCGACGCCATTGTTACCAAGTTCGAGCCTGCAGCCCCTGGCATTTACCCCGGGATCCCCGGCGAGGCCTACCACGGTGGACCAGGTTTATCCAAAAGTGGCTTGGATTGGGCTTTGGTGTCTGGCCAGCACTATCACTACTACCAAGTAGAAGGTAACGACCAGAAGCAAACTGCAGCACTGCGAGAAGGCCGGATCCTGCACAAAGTCGTGCTGGAGTTTGAGGACTTCAACAGCGAATTCGTTGTTGAGCCTGAATGGCCAGAAGATGCCATCAACGGTGCCGAGCAGATGAAGGCCATCATCCAGGCCTACAACGAAAACCTCGAGCAGAAACCAGCTGTCGAGGAACTCGTCCAGGCGATCGAGATCCACAACGCTAAGCTGCCGAAGCCAATTGACGCAGGCAAAAGCGTGGGGGAACACGAGGCAGCTTATGAACTGCTGCCCGAAGCATTCCAAACTCTGGGTGAAGATGACAAGCGAACAGCCACAGTGCTCAAAGCCTGTATCAAGGCCTACAACGACAGCCTACCCAAGCCTGTCAAAACATCTGGTAGCTATCAAGCCGTGCTCGAGAATTACGCCCTGCTGGGCATCCAGCAGGCAGAGCGGGCAGCACATATCAGCGCCCTGCCCTGCACACTCCCGCTGAATGGTACTAAAGCGGAAATGGCCGAGCGGATCCGCACTTTCAACCCTGATGCAGTGTTCCTTGATGAACTCAAAGAACAGTTCATGCAAGAAGCCGGCGGACGCGAGGTGTTGACGGCCAACGAGTATCAGCATGCCCTTCGCTATCGGGAGGCCGTGATGGCTCATCCCGAAGCGGCTGTGTTGCTTGATGAAGGGGTCGCCGAATCAAGCCTCTACTGGCATCACCCCGAAACCAAAGCTCTGCTCAAATGCCGGCCTGACTGGATGCGTCCCGATCACGTCCTGGTAGATCTGAAATTCGTGCGTAACGCCAGCCCTAGCGGTTTCGCCCGGGATGGCAGCGCCCACAACTACCATATTCAGGACGCCCACTACTGCGATGGCTATGAAACCCTTACTGGCCACAAGCCGAGCTTTGTATTTGTCGCAGTCGAGAAGGACGGCCCCCTGGGCCGAGACGTGTTCAAGCCCATTCTGGTTGGCGTCTACTACTACGGTCAGGACGACCAGCGCCGGGCGCTGGAGTTGCGCAACATGGCTGTACGAAACGTGGTGCGCTGGAGCCAGGACAACTACTGGCCCGGTCACGATGGTATGGGAGAGATCATCGTCCCCACGTACCAAGCCAATGCCGAGCGCAGCAGCCTCAATGAAGATGAGAGTGGCATAACGCTCACTCAAATCACTGACGTTGAGCAGCCGCTTGACGCCCTTCCCGACAACCTCTTTGGCAGCGAGGCCGCATGATGAACAATCAAGTAGCAACCCAAGAGGCCAGCCCTGTCCTGGCCAATGAGCGTGGCCAAGCCAACATGCTCAGCCTGATGATGAACGTCGATTTCATGGCGAGCATCGACAAGATGGCATCCATGATGGCCAGCGGTAAGACAACTGTTCCTCAGCATCTGCGAGGCAACCAGGCTGACTGCTTCGCCATCTGCCTTCAGGCGATCCAATGGGGGATGAACCCCTTCCCCGTGGCCCAGAAGACACACCTGGTCAATGGAACCCTCGGTTATGAGGCGCAGTTGGTCAACGCAGTGGTGGTCAACTCCGGTGCGATCAAGGGGCGCTTTGACTACGAGTTCTTCGGCCCCTGGGAACGGGTGATCGGCAAGTTCAAGGTGATACGCAAAGAAAAAGAAGGGAAACCCGTCGAGTATCGCGTACCTGACTGGACATTTGCAGATGAGACGGGGTGCGGCGTCAAGGTCATTGCGCACCTTGCCAGCGGTCAGACTCGTGATGTGACCCTGTTACTGCAGCAAGCTCGCACTCGAAACTCCACCCTTTGGGCTGATGACCCTAAACAGCAGTTGGCCTATCTCGGGGTCAAGCGGTGGGCCCGACTCTACACCCCAGAAGTGATCCTCGGGGTTTACTCCGTCGATGAGCTGGAGGAGATAGACGTAACGCCCCCGAGTGACGGCCCGCAAGGCGGAGCTGATGCAAAAGCAGAACTCACCCGCAAAGCGGCCGAACGCCGCGCCCAACAGCAAAAAGGACAAGTTATCGAAGGTAAAGCCCAGGTCGTCAGCGTCGGACATGAGCCCGCGGCAGAGCCCATCTCAGATACCAATGAGCAAAATGAGCCAAAGGACCTCGAAGCAGAAGACCTCCTCGCCGATATCCTGTTCAAGATGGATCTCGCTCAGTCTGGTTCTGAGATGAAAACCCTGGTTACCGAGGTCAGCCTGCTAGGCCCCCGCCTTACCACTGAACAGAAGAAGTCAGCATCTGGCATCTACCAGAAAAACGTTGACCGCCTTGGGCTCAGTACCAAGAAAGCTGCATAACCCATCTATCCAGCCCACAAACCAGTGGGCTCTTTTCTCCAAGGACCCAACCATGACTACCAAGCTGAACCCCAGCGAGGAGACCAGCCTCGCCCTGAATACCTTTAGCACTCAACTTCGGGCCATCCTCCAGATGCCGGACGGCTCGGCCAAGGTCGCCATCGCCAGCGTCGAAACCCTTCTCGCCGCCAACCTGACCATGATTAGCGACGCGGCAACTGCCGGATCCACGATGTCAGCAAGATAACCCTTGTGCTGGCGGGTACAGAACCCATCAGTGTTGCAGCCTGATACCCCAGCCATGATTTTGGGTGACAAGTAATCACGGCCCTTCCTTCAACTCAACCAGCGCCCCATCCTCTAGGACAGGAGGGCCACGCCATGCAACAACTTCAACTGACCATCGACCAAGACAGCCAGCTACTCAACGAACTGGTAAGCACCGTGCGCTCCCCCACCCTTTCCCGTTCGGCCAAGCTTGCCGAGATCGGCCGTATCCTGGCGCACTTCGACCTGCCTATCGAAGCGCCCCGGGTAACCGGCCAGCTCTGGAGCGCCACCGAGCTGGGCAAGGAGCTGGGGGTCAGTGCCCAGGCCATTGGCCGGCTGGCCAACCAGAACAACCTGAAAACCACCGAACTGGGGGAATACCGCCTTGACCAGGCGGCCAACTCCCGCAAGCAAGTTCAAACCTTCTACTACAACCAGCTCGGGCGTCACCGGCTCGAGTTTCTTTTAACCGCGAGGACCAAACCATGCAGCAATTTGTCTATCCCTGCGCCAAATGGGTAAGACCAAAGCTTTTCGCTGAACTGACTGGCATGACAGAGAAAGCCGCCGAAGGGCGCCGCTTGAAAGGAGAGTGGCCAGAGGGGCGCGTCTGGCTCAGAGCCCCTGACAACCAGATTCGTTACAACGTTGCGGAGTATGACAAGTGGGTAGAGTCAAGCATGATGATCTAGTGGCTGGAGTCACCGGATTGGAAGTTCATGGCAAAAAACTGCGCATCAACTTCACCTACAAAGGTGTTAGGTGTCGGGAGGTCTTGGATCTCCCCATCACCAAGGCGAACGTGAAATTTGCCGCAAACAAGCTGGCCACGATAAAGCACGAGATCGCCATCAACACCTTCAACTACGCCTCCCACTTTCCAAACAGCGGCACAGCGGACAAATTCGGCCCGGTAAGAAAACGCCATCAGCTGGGGAGCGCCTACGCCGAGTTCTGGCAGCTGCTGGAACCAACCCTCAAGCCGACCACCAGAAAGATTTACCCTTATGGGTTCAAGTCCTGCCTTGCTATTCTCGGTCAGGAACGTGACATGGCCAGCTTGAAGCCAAAGGATCTTGAGCGGCTGCGAAATGAGCTGATGGTTCAACTGCGCCCCGCCACGGTGAACACCTACCTGAAACGTTTCTGCCAGTTCCTACTCTGGTGCGAGCGCAACGACATATTGAAGAATGCCGGCAAGATGCTGTCGGCCGTGAAGCTGGTATCCTCTAGCAACGGCTCGCCTGCCGACCCCCTCGAATATTCAGAATACCTGCTGGCGCTGAAGTCCTGCACCCACGTCCAGCACCAAAACATGATCACCGTCTCCGTTTATACCGGGCTGCGTCCGGGTGAACTGCGCGCCTTGGCGTGGGAAGATATTGATTTCGACAAGCGGACGATTACGGTGAGGCGCAGCGTCGGCCCAGGTGGTGACTACTTCAAGCTGCCAAAGACCAGCTTGGTCAGGGTTGTGGATATGCAGCCCCCGGTGATAGAGGCGCTATCAGGCCAGCGTGAGCTCACTTACTCGAGAAAGCCGGTGGCGATCACCGTTGACCAGACCGACGGGAAGGAAACCCTATCAGTTCGGCCAGTGTTCTCGCCCAAGCTGACTTCGACGTTTGAGCACAACTCAGGAAACTGGTTCACCCAGTCTGGCTTTGTGACCATGTGGGTTCGGGTGGTTGAGCGATCTGGCATCCGTTATCGCCGCCTTTACCAACTGAGACACACTTTCGCCAGTTGGAATTTGACATCACACGGAAACCTCGCTTATATCGCCGACCAGATGGGTCACGCAGATCTTGAAATGCTTCAGTCCGTTTACGGCAAGTGGATCGCGTCAGCCAGCAAATCTGAGGCTGCTCGGATCTGGGAACTGATGACGTCAAAAGGCCATTTTGCCCCAACCACGCCCCAAGAAAACGGCGAATAACTATAAGGCATTGTTTTTAAAGTGGTAAAAACCTACATCTACTACCCCGGCATGGAAGTGCGCGACGAGCTGTGGCTCAAATTTGCCCTGCTCTATCTGGAGCGGCTCGCCTTCGTCTTCACCGTCAGTGAGAAGAGCGGCCTCACCGCCCTGCTGCAGACGCTCGAACAGGAGACGGATCTGCTGGCCGAACGGCCGGATGCCACCTTCTTTGCCGCCATCACTCCCCAGTTGGAGAGTCAGCTGAGCAGCCTGCTCGCCCCCGACTTCGTGCGTCACAAGGTGTTTGGCAACAAGGAGCTGATCGGTCGCTGGCGCACGCCGGCCAACCACGACTGCTTCTGCCCGGCCCAGGCAGGGCTGGAGCGGCTGCACGGCTTTTGCCTGACGCACGGTTTTGCCAGCCGGGAGGAGGGTGGGTTCAGGATGGCGCGCCGCTTTGCCAACCTGCTCTCCATGCGGCTCGCCCGCGAGTGGGCGCTCGCCAATGAGGGGGCGCTCATCACCGATCACGACTATCTGGACCGGCTGCTCCACCTGCTTGAATCTCGCTATCACAACCGGGGGGGCCAGGATTGCTTTCATCTGGAAATCCCGCTGCAAGTACCCACTCACTTGGCCGACATTCCGTTTGCAGAGCTGATCGCCCTGCGCGGGCGCAGCGGCTTTCGCCAGCAGTTGGCCGAGTTCAATCAGGCGCTCGATGCCCTGCTCACCATGCTGGGCAGCGGCTACGCCGAGCCCACCGTGCTGACCCGCTTCGAGCAGGCCCAGCAGGGGCTCAACCAGCTGCTGGGGCCGCAGACCCAGAGTCTGCCGCTCACCACCCTGGTGAGTACCGGCCTGCCCGCCATGGCGATGATCCATCGTCTCAAGGCGAGCCATCCGGACAGCAAGCTGGTGTTTCACTCCATCAAGAAGAGCCACTTCCACCAGCGCAAGAGCCAGCACTTCTTCACCCGGCTGGGGCAGGTCAAGCCCTGACTCCGCGACACCCTGCGGGAGAATCGGCAATCCGCTGACGACATCGCAGCCATCCCCCGATGTCGTCAATATTCGGACACCCCAAAGAGCGGCGCCTCCCCTCAGGAGGGATTTTCCAACCGAAACTCGATGCGATCGCTGTTGCCCGCCTCATCCACCACCACCAGCTGGTATCGACCCGCCTCGCTCAGCACCTGATCCCCGTCCCAGCGCAGCCGCTGGCCGTTGAGAAACCAGGCCGGCTTGCCGACACCGCCCAGCACCTTGGGCTGCAACCGATAGCGCTGGCTGCGAATAAGATTGCCCTCCCCCAGCGCCACGATGCGAATGGGGGCCTGCAGCTCGGCGCTCTGCCCCTCCCCAGCACAACTACTTGCCAGAAGCGCCTGCCGCCGCTCACCGGGCACCCGCCACGGCTCCAGCGACAATGGCCAGAGCGCCCTAAAACCGGATTGCGCCACATCCTGGCAGCGGGTCAGCGTCGGCTTGCCCCCGGCAGTGAGTGCAACTTGACGCAGCGGCGAGGGCCAGTCCATGGGATCCGGCAAGGTGGGAGGATCCCGCCCTTCCAGCAGCCAGGCGCTCTGACGCTGCAAACAGGCCTCTGGCAGGGTCGCGCTGGCCTTGCGCCCCAGCGGCCAGCAAATCTCGGCTTCGCTCACCGTGTTGGGTTGTGCCGGCAGAGGGCTGTTGTCAGCCAGCCGCGAGTAGACCGAAAGCAGCAGTGGCACCGCTGCGCTCTGGCCGTAAAAACCGGGCATGGGGGTGCCGTCGGGGCGCCCCAGCCAGACGCCGATGGTCCAGCGACCGGAGACCCCCATCGCCCAGCTGTCGCGATAGCCATAGCTGGTACCGGTCTTCCAGGCCAGTCGATTGACCCGGCCGGTCGCCTCGCTGGCAAAGGGCTGATCCGCCCGCCCCTGCGCGCTCAATATTTGCCAGATGATCCAGGCCGCGCCCGGGCTCAGCAAGGGGCGCGACACCGCCTGCTGCCCCGCCAGCCAGACCGGCATGGCCACCTGCCCCTGCCGGGTCAGCGAGCTGTAGAGTGCCACCAGCTGTTCGAGCCGAATGCCCGCCGCCCCCAGCGCTATGGCCGGGTTGGGCTTGTCGGAGAGGGCCAGCCTCATCCCGGCGTTGTCGAGGCGGCTGACCAGTTTGTCCGGCCCAAGCGCCTCCAGCACCTGCACCGCCGGCACGTTGAGGGATTGCTGCAGCGCCTGCGCAAGGGTCACCGGCCCCTGAAAGGCACCGGAAAAGTTGGCGGGGCGATAGTCAGACCCGAGCCTCGGCGCGTCGGAGAGCAGGGAGGCCGAGTGTACCAGCCCCTCGTCCATGGCCAGACCGTAGATGAAGGGTTTCAGCGTAGAGCCGGGAGAGCGGATCGCCTGCACCATGTCGAGGTAACCATGGCGGCGCAAATTGCCATACTCGGCGCTGCCCACATAGGCGCGCACCGCCATGGTTTTGTTGTCTACCAAGAGCAACGCCGCTGAGGTCTGCTCGGGGAAGCGACGGATATAGCTCGCCACCCGCCCCTCCAACCAACGCTGCAGATCACCGTCGATGGTGGTGTGCACCAGCGCTCCCGCCTGATTGTCGGCGGCGAGACGGGCAAACAGTGGCGCCTCCATCGGCGTGAAGTGACCGCGAGCCAGCACCGGCTCGATGCGCCCCTCCAACCACACCGGCTCGGGCCAGACACCCTGTGCCACCAGCCGCTGCATCACCTTGTCGCGGGCGGCGCGGGCCCGTTCGGGATGCCGGTCCGGCCGGTTGCGGCTGGGAGCCTGCGGCAGCACCGCCAACAGCGCAGCCTCGGCATAGGTCAGCTTGGCCGCACTCTTGCCGAGATAGGCAAAACTTGCCGCCTGCACCCCCTCCAGATTGCCGCCAAACGGCGCCCGGTTGAGGTAGACGGTGAGCAGAGTGCGCTTGTCGTAGTGCCACTCCAGCTGCAGCGCGCGCGCCATCTGGCGCAGCTTGCCGGGCACGCTCCTGTGGTAGGGCTCGATGAGGCGGGCAACCTGCATGGTGAGGGTCGAGCCGCCCGACACGGCGCGCCCGTAGCGCAGCCACTGACCGATGCCGCGCACCATGGCCACCGGATTGACCCCGGGATGACGCCAGAAGTAGCGATCTTCGTAGCCGAGCAGTGCCTCGATATAGCGGGGGGAGACCTGCTCCAGGGTCACGGGGTAGCGCCACACCCCGCTGGTATCGGCAAAGGCGCGCAGCGGTCGCCCCTTCATGTCGAGCACCACTCGGGCATAGGCGGGGTCGAGTGGTGGCGGCGGGAAGAGTCGATCCAGCGCCAGCAATGACAGGCATAGAGTGATGATCCCCAATACCGAGAAACGCAGCCAGCGCGGCAGACGGCCAAGCCTGCGCCAGCCAGCGCGGCCACTGCGACCCAATTTCAGCCAGCCACGCTGCCAGAAAGTGAGCGGGCAAACCCGCTCACTGGAAGGAACGTTGCTCAGAGGGCGTCTGCGACTCATCAAGCGCCAGCTACTCAGAGATAGTTACCTCATGGATATCCTCACCCAGAGCCCTGAGCTCGGGCCGGTACATATCCTCCACCTGGGTCGGCGGCACCTGATAGCGACCCGGCGTCACCGCACGCATCAGGTAGACCAGCTGCTGGTTGCTCCCCTCGCTCAGATCCAGCGCTGCCGTGTAGCGGTCGTCGCGAAACTCCTGATGCTTGAGGTAGTCGTTCCACTCGCTCTGCCACGCCGGTTTCCCTTCAATGGAGAGATCTTCCAGCTTGATGCTGTTGCCAAGGGCCGGGTTCTCCAGCTCGAAGCCGGCGGGCACCATCTCCACCAGCAGAGCATCGGGCACCGCCGATTCGCTGCTGACGTTGAGCCGCACCACCACCAGATCGCCCACCTTCACCTTGGCGGGATCAAAACGCTGCCCATCGCTATTGAACCAGCTGCGGGTCACGCTTATCCCCTGACTCAACCGGGTAGGAGCCTGCTCGGGGTAACCGATCAAGGTGCGCTGCACATAGAGGGATCCCTTGCCCTCGTTGGTGACGGTACTCGCCGCCAGCGCCTCGGGAGTACCCTGCTGCAGCGGAGCCGAACCGCTCAGGGATCCACTGCCAAGAGAGGAAGTTACCCTGGCCTGCCAGTCGACGGCCGGGTCGAAGCGGGCAAGTCGCAGCAAGGCGAGCCGCTCCTGAGTGCTGAGCCACTGACGGTGAGCCAGGGTATCGGCCACCTTGGCACTGAGGGCTGGCCAGCGCTCCGCAGCCAGCTTGTGCTGGCGCAGCAGGGAGAGCTCAAGGGCCTGGTCGCGCAGCGCAGAGCCGTAATCACCCAGATAGTCGTCACCGCGCTCGGTCGCCAATGCCCGGCTGAGGGCCTTGGCGGCATTCTGCTCATCCCCCATGGCCGAGAGGGCCAGCGAGAGGTGGAGCAGCGGCAAGCCGGAGCGGGCGTGATCAGCCTGCTGCTCCCAGACAAGGCGCAGGGTAGCGAGCGGCGCCTTGCCCACCCGGGCCAGCACATAGGCGCTGTAGGCCTGATAGGCCAGCCGGCTGTGCTCGGGGGCACTGCTCCAGCGCTCACCATACTGGCTGTCGGTGAGATAGCTTTGCAGCCGGTTCAACGCCTGATTGAGCATCGCCTCCGGCACGGCATCGCCCGCCTCCTTGCGCGCCAGCAGGTAGTCGGCGGCGTAGGCGGTGAGCCACTGCTCCTCGTCGGAGCGACCATCCCACAGACCAAAGCCGCCGCTTGGCTGTTGCAACCGCTGCAGCCGTTGCAGCAGGGCGCGCTGCACGTCCGCCTCACTCGCCGCTTTCTTGCCCTCTGCGGGTTTGCTCCAGGCGGCCCGCTCATCCGCCGTGGTCAGCAAGTAAGGCCAGGCACGGGACAGGGTCTGCTCCAGACAGGCGTAGGGGTAGTCGGCCAGCGCCTGCCACTGGGCTGCTGGATCCCAGGGAGGGGTGCCGGAAAGGCTGAGCAGCCCCTGCAGATTGGCACGATCCAGCCCGGCCAGCTCAGCTGGCGCAAAGCTCATCTGCTGGCCGGGGGCCAGCATCTGGTAGCGCTGGCGAGTCTCTGCCGGCCAGGGGGAGCGCAGCGGCAAATACCAGTCGCGGCTGATGGCAAAATCCTTGCCGCTGGCCGCCAACTGCAGACTTGCCACACCGCTCGCCCCGGTCACGGTGAGCGACAGGGTCAGCCACTGCTCCTCGCCATTTTTAAGGGAAAGGGTGCGGGGCAGCTCGCCGTTTGCTTTCAACCCGCCATTGAGGGTCCAAGCAAGGGAGAGGCTCTGATCCTCACCGCTCATGTTGCGCAGCTGCACCAGCGCCCGGGTCTCATCCCCTCTGGCGCCAAAGCGCGGCCAGCCGATCTCGGCCACCAGCGGCGCCACCACCTTGACGGCGCGCTCGGCCTCACCGACCTGCTGTTCGTTCCAGGCCAGCGCCATCAGTGCCAACTCGCCGTTGAAGTTGGGCAGATCGAGCGGGATCACCGCCTTGCCCTGTTCATCAAAACTCACCTCGCCACTCCACAGCGCTGCTATTTCGACCCGACTCTCCAGCGCGCCGCCCTTTTTCAGCGGCGCCCGATCGCCCCCGTAGTTGAGGCGGGCCAGCTTGCCATCCTGCGGCGGGATCACCTGGCCGTAGTTGTCGAACAAATCTTGGGCGAAGCGCTTGCGGCCAAAGAAGAGCTCGAACGGGTCGAGGGGCTGGTAGTCGCTGATATTGAGCACGCCCCGATCCACCGCCGCCAGCACCACGCGGCCCTGACTGTTGGGGGTGGAAGTGGCGGTCACCTCCAGCCGGGTGAGCGGAACCGCTTTATCCGGCGCGCTCAGGGTAAGCGGCAGACGGCGCGCTTCCCGATCCAGGGTGAGCGGCACCAGCCCGACCGAGCGCAGGCTTTGCCCCTGCTGCTTGCCAGCCGGTTTGGAGGCGCTGTCTGGCGCGGCGATCTGGGCCGAAATGTGCAGGTCATGACGCTGCCACTCGGGGCTGACCGGGATCTCGAACTCGCCACGGGCATCCTTGGCATCGCCGCCGGCGCCCTTGAGTTCGATGCGCTGCCACCAGCGCAGGCCGTCGCCATCCTCCACCAGCAGCAACCCCTTGCCGGGGCGCGGCGCCACCAGCGTCACCTTGGCCTTGTCACCCGCCTGATAGGCGCGCTTGTCGAGGGTGATGGCAATCTTGTCGGGCCGCGCCTGCTCGCCACCGCCACCCCAGGCGTAACTGCCGATCTCCACCCGCAGGCTGGATTGATGGCCCTGACTGTTCTCAACCTCCAACCGATACCAGCCCGCCGCCAGTTGCAGCGTGAGCGGGGTCGGCCCCTTGCCATCCAGTTGCAGGGTTTGCTCCTGCTCCAGATAAGGCTGGCTGTTGAATTCATACTTCCACCCCTCGCCATCGGCGTAGTGCCAGTAGTAATCGCGGTACTCGTTGACAAGGCGCACCTTCACCGCCCCCGCCTGCGGCTGGCCCTTGTCATCGAGGTTGAGGATCTGGAAGGGCAGCGGCTTGCCCCCCTCTACCCGCTCCGCCACGAAATCGGCCTTGAGCGCGGGCCACTGGCTACCCGCGGGCCAGCCATACTGGGTGCGGCTGCGATTGACGGCGCGGCCACCGGGCTCTGAGAGCGACACCCGATAGGCCACCTCCAGCGGCCCGAGAGCGCGCACTCCATCGAGCTCATCAGCAAGCGAAAAAGTCCCCTGCCCCTGCGCATCTAGGGTGAGATTGAGGGGCTCGAGATCCTTGGCCTGCTCGGCGAGCAGCACGTCACCCAGAGTGAACTCCTGCCACTGGGTAAAGGGCATAGTAGCGCGGCTGATTTTCACCTCCGCCTTGGCCTTGGTGGCACTCGCCGGCGCGCCGTAGAGATAGTCCCCTTGCAGCGATAGGCTGAGGGCGGCGTCCAGATCCATTACTTCCCCATCCTGCCCCTTGCCAAGCTGCAATTTCAGCCGTTCCGGCAGAAACTCCTCCACCAGAAAGGGCCACTCGAAGCGGCTGCCGGCGGCGGTTTTGAGGTTGATGGTCCAGCGCCCGAGCGGCGCATCGTCCGGTAGACGCAGGCCGTAGTGGGCGGCGCCAAGGCTATCGGGCAGCAGCCGTTTCTGTTCGAGCAGCTGGCCGTCCGGCTGTTTCACCTCCAGCTCTACCGCCATCCCCGGCAACAGCTGGCCATCCTGTCCTTTTAGCAGGATCTCGCTGTCGAGCCGCTCGCCGGGGCGATAGAGATCCCGCCCGCTGAACAGATAAAGCTGCTGGGCCTGCCAGGGCTGGGTGCCGAGATCGAAGGTGGAGAGATCAAGCGCCGCCCCATCGAGGCGCAGCACCGCCAGATGGCTGCCCTGTTCGGCCAGCAGCAAGCGGGCCCCCTGCACCTGATCGAAGCGACGATGGCCCTGCGGATCCGTGGTTTGCACCTGCAACCGGTTGCCCTTCTCGTCGAGCAGGGAGAGCTGCACATCCTTGAGCGGGTCGGCGCTGGCCAGGGAGCTCACGAACACCTCCAGCTCATCGCGGTAACGGCGGGCACTGAGCCCCATGTCGCTCACCGCAAAATAGGTGGTCTCCTTGCGCCAGTCGTAGTTGCCAAGGGGCGACATCACCGCAAAGTAGACGCCAGCTTCGGCCAGCTGCGGCTCCTTCACATTGATAAGGCGGGTCTCGCGCCGGTTGGCATCGAGTTCCAGCGCGTAGCGGCCGCTGAACACCCGCTTGGCCCGCTTGGTGATCTGTTCAAGCTCCCAGTTGCCCATGCCGGCACCGGGACGATACTCGGCCAGAAAACGGGGCAGATATTCCGCATCGACCCGGAAGAAATCGATATTGACCTCGTCCACGTTGACCGCGCTGATGGGCAGGCGCAGCTCGTCGCGCAGCGGCAACACCATGCCACTGGCGGTAAACGAAGCCCCCGCCTCCAGCGGCCGGGTCTTGAGAGTCCAGCTCTGGGGGGATGGGCCCAGCCCCGCCTTGAGGCTCACCTCATAGCTCTTGTCGGGCTGTACGTTCGGGAAATAGAGGGTGCGGCCATCGTCGGCCAGGATCCACTCCCCCTGCACCTGCTTGCCCCCCTCGCTCACCGAAAGCCAGCTCTGCCAGTTTGCCTTGGGTGCCAAGGGGCCGGAGAAGACCAGCGCCAGCGCCGGGGCATCGCGATATTGACGGGCATTGGCCTGCACAACTGAACTCGGCGCCCCGGCCTCCTGCTGGACAGCCGCTTGTGTGGTCGGCCCATTGGCGACAACAGGCTTGTCGGGGCCGCAGCCGCTCAGCAGCAGTGCCGTGAATCCCGCCAGCAGCAGGGCTGGCCAGCGGCGCCCCGGGGCGGTCATCTGTTGCGGTGAGGAACAAGAGAGGCGAGGGTGAGAGTCGACGCGGCGCATAAATGTCATCCCTGATTGGCTCGCTGCCAGTGCAGCGCAATAGCCAACAGGATAAGGGATCAGGCTCGCTTGACACAAAACTCATTGCCATGTTTGCGACAACACAGGAGGTAACTGCCACTATGACGACAGGGTGCTCTCGCGAGACACCCTGCCTTTATTTACCCGTAGTCAATGCTCAACGCAGCTATTGTGCCGGACCCGCCGATTTGGCCAGTACGCTAAGCGCGGTCGCCGTATTGACCCTGGCCCCGACCGGAATGGCGGCCAGATCCACGAAGAAATCGGGATTGTGCAACCCATAAGGGAAGGTTTTTCCCTCCGCCCTGGCCTTGGCAAATACCGCGGGCGGTGCCACTCCGATGAATTGATAGGCATAAGGGACATTCATCCCCTTGAAGGCTTCGGCAAAATCTTCTGAGCCCATGGCAGAGGGGAAATCACTGATCACGTTCTGCTCCCCCAGCAGCTGACGCAAGACAGGCGTGACTCGGCTCATCAACTCGGCATCATTGACCACGGCACCGGCACTGCCTTTCATCAGCCGGGTCGGCAACTTGTCATCCGGTACCCCGGCAGCGATGGCGATGCCCCGGTTGACCTCGTCGATACGCCGCAGCAGCAGTTCACGCACTTCGTGGCTGAACCAGCGCAGATTGAGCTTGAGCACGGCACTGGCCGGGATCACGTTGTTGTCACGCCCCGCCTCGATGGCACCCACCGTCAGCACCGCTGGTTGCTGGGGATCGAGATTGCGGCTGATGATGGTCTGATAGGCCAGCACCGCCTGGGCCGCCATCACCACGGGATCCAGCGTCAGCTCGGGGGTCGAACCGTGACCGCCTACCCCGTGAAAAGTAATGTCGAGCTGATCGACCCCCGCCATCCGCACTCCCGCCGCGCTGGCAACCAGCCCGGTGGGGCCAGGTACCACGTGGGCACCAAAGGCGTAATCCGGCTTGGGGAAACCGCGCTGCCACAGACCGTCATCCACCATGCTCTGCGCCCCGGTCCCTGGCTCCTCCGCAGGCTGGGCATATACCACCAGGGTACCTGACCAGGCGGGCTTGAGCGCGACCATGGCCTTGGCCATGCCAAGCAACCAGGTGACATGGGCATCGTGACCACAAGCATGCATCACATCGATCTCGCTGCCATCTGCCAGGCGTTGTTTGGTCTTGGCGGCATAATCGAACCCAGTCGCCTCCCGTACCTGCAGCGCATCCATGTCAGCCCGATACCAGACCGTCGGACCGTCCCCGTTTCTGAGCACCCCGACCACCCCGGTCTTGGCGATCCCTTCGGTGACGTCGAACCCCAACTCGCGTAACTGCTGACTGACGATACCGGCGGTGCGCACCTCCGTGTAGCCAATTTCGGGATGCTGGTGCAAGTCCTTGTAAAGCGCGATCAGACGCTCGCTGTCACTTGCCACTGTATCATTAAGCTGGGTCAGCAGCTGGCTGGAGAGAAGATGGGCCTGCGTCGGCAAACTCTCTCTTGCATTCGTTACCGGCGTGATGGCCGAGGAAAGGGCCAGCATGGCGGCGATGGAGAGCCCCTGGCAACATGTGGATTTGTTCATTCAGATCCCTTTGCATGAGATGAAAACGGGGTGGACCGTCAAGGGCGGAAGACACGTGTAGATGCCAGTGCTGGTAGCCCGCGCCAAGCAACGCCCTGGATGGCGATTGCCAGCATGGCACAGGCAAACAACCTCAGCGAGAAATAAGTTGCGTTCGAGTCGCCACAAGCCGGTTAGTGTTCGCAGTGAGACCTACCCTACCAATGGCGGTATTGTCTTCACGTTGACAGGGTTATAACCACCGCAAGCTGTACCGGGGTTTAATCTGTAACGGCAAACCGGCGGAAAACATGTTTCAAAATATGACAAGCACCGGTTTGGTACACATCAACACATGGATGCTGTCAGCATGCTTCCTGTCAATGTCCAACTGTCAACATCGAGCACCTGGCTGCGGACACGTCTTCCTCACCGCCATCTGTGGCAACAGAAATATCCAGCCATGACAGGGCCGCAATATCCGCCATTCTACTGCGCACGCTGCCGACGCTATTTTATATAGGCAAATCCGCCCCGTTTTCTGGCTGCAGACTAGACTGGAAACAACTGTTCTCTGGTGCCGCAGGTGATCGGACTCCTTATTATCCAGCCTCATCAGCGCCATTGAACCAATCGACTAGATATCAATCAGTTAAATATTTATTAAACATGGATTGTCGGCACAACAAATAAACCGGGGGCAACCTCGAAATACCCCCTACACTCTGAACTCAGTCTATTTATTACCGTACAACCCGCTTGCTGGGCAGTCCTTCACGTCAGACAAGCACGGTTGTGTGCTCATCCCTCGTTGGAGTCATACCAGAATGGAAAATAACGATCTGTCCATCGTCGAAAAGCGATTGGTTGCCCGGTTCCTGGATATGTTCATCAAGTTCGGCCTGATCCTGGCGTTGGGCTCTTTCTGCTTCACCGTGTTCTCCCCCTTCATGAACATGATGTTGTGGGCCCTGATCCTGGCCGTCACCCTCTATCCTCTCCACCAGCGCTTTGCCGTGCGGCTGGGGGGAAAACAGGGGCGGGCCTCCACCCTGCTGGTCTTGCTGGGCATCCTGCTGATCGTGGTTCCCACCGTGGCCATGCTGAGTTCCCTGGGTGACAGCGTCAGCGCCCTGATGGAGCGAATGGACAGCAACACCCTGCAGATCCCGGCGCCTTCCGCCGACATCGCCAGCCTCCCGCTGATCGGCACCAAGCTCCACGCCATCTGGCTGAAGGCATCGGTGGACTTGCCCAGCCTCCTCATCAGCTACAAGCCGCAACTCGGCGATCTCGCCAAGCAGGTGGTCGGCATGCTGGCCAGCATGGGGGGTGGACTGCTGGGCTTCGTCGTCTCCTTCATCGTGGCCGGCATCATGATGGCCTGGGGAGCTCCGGGCGCCCTGAGCGCCGATCGCATCGCCATGCGCATCACGGATGAACGCAAGGGATTGTCGCTGACCAAGTTGTGCACCAGCACCATCCGGGCCGTGGCCATGGGGGTCATCGGAGTGGCCTTCATCCAGGCCCTGCTGGCGGGGATCGTCATGATGCTGGCAGGGATCCCGGCGGTCGGCATCTTCTTCGTCCTGGCGCTGCTCCTCGGTATCGCCCAGGTGCCCGTGATCCTGGTAACGGGGCCCGCCATCGCCTACATGTGGAGCGCAGGCGATCACGGCACCCTGTTGAACATCTTCTACAGCGTCCTGCTGATCGTCGCCGGCATGGCCGACAACGTGCTCAAACCGCTGCTGCTGGGGCGCGGGGTCGATGCGCCCATGCCGGTAGTATTGCTGGGCGCCCTTGGCGGCATGGCCACCAGCGGCATCCTCGGCATGTTCATCGGGGCCACCCTGCTCTCCATCGGTTATCGCATCTTCATGGCCTGGGTCAACGAAGGTCTGGCTACTGCGGGAAAATAGCCCCATGGCCGCCCAGCGTCATACCATGCGCCCTCTGCTCACGGGGGGCGCATGCCTGCTGTTGAGTGCCTGCACCCTGCTTGGCCCTGACTATCAGGCGCCCCGCGTCGAGGAGATGGCCGGCTGGCACCCCGCCAGCACAGGCCAGCAGGTATCTTCGGCCACCGACTATCGCCAGTGGTGGACCCGGTTGCACGACCCCGTGCTGAGCACGCTGGTGGAAGAGGCGTTCATCAAGAACCCGGATGTGCGAATAGCGGGATTGCGGATCCTCGAGGCCCGGGCCCAGCTCGGCATCGCCGAGAGCCTGCTCGGCCCCCAGGCCACCATCGGCACCGCCGAGCTGCTGCAGGCGGGCCAGACCCGCAACGGCCACAGCAGCTCGGGCAGCAGCTATGGCGCCGGCTTCAACCTCGGTTGGGAACTCGACTTCTGGGGCAAGTTCCAGCGCGGGATCGAGGCGGCGGATGCCAACTACTTCGCCACCCTGGCGCAATATGATGACATCCAGGTCCTGCTGGCGGCTCAGGTGGCCCAGCTCTATGTGAGCATTCGCACCGTCGAGGCCAGACTGCAGATCGCTCGCGAGAATGCCCGTATCCAGCAGCGCAGCCTGGAGATCACCGAACGGTTGTTCAAGAGCGGCAACAGTGCCGAACTGGACGTGCAGCAGGCCAAGACCCAGTACCTGGGCACCCTCTCCGGCATTCCGCAGCTCGAAACCAGCCTGCGCCAGAGCCAGAATGCCCTCTCCACCCTGCTCGCCAGAGCCCCGGGGCCCCTGCCCGAGATGAATGCCGATACCGGCAAGATCCCCCGGGGAGAGCTGGCACTGGTCACCGAACTGCCGGCCGATCTGCTGCGCCGTCGCCCCGATGTGCGGGTAGCGGAGCGACAGCTGGCCGCCCAGTCGGCGCTGATCGGCGTGGCCGAGAGCGAACTCTACCCCTCCATTACCCTGCTCGGTACCCTGGGCATCAGCGCCACCAGCGGGGAGAGCGGCACCTTCTCCTGGGCCGCCGGGCCGTCGCTGAGCTGGAACCTGCTCGATCAGGGGCGGCTCGGCAACCAGATCCTGGTGCAGGACGCCCGCTTCCAGCAGTTGCACGAACGCTATCGCGACAGCGTGTTCAAAGCGGCCAGAGAGGTGGACGACGCGGCCGTGGCCTACGCCAACGGCCAGGACGAGATCGCTCTGCTGACCCAGACCGGCGAGGCCGCCCGCCGCTCCCTCAACATCGCCAACACCCAGTATCGCGAGGGGATGGCGGACTTCCAGCGGGTACTCGACTCCCAGCGCGCCCTGTTCAATCAGCAAGAGCGGCTGGTCAACAGCCGTGGCGCCCGGATGCGCGATCTCATCACCCTCTACAAGGCACTGGGTGGCGGTTGGGAACAGGGGCGAGAACGTCCTCTGGTCACCCCGGCAGTGGAAGCCCGCTTGCGCCAGCGCGCCGACTGGGCCCCGCTGCTCGACGCCGCCCACCCCTCATCCTCTGCCCGAAAGGTAACCTCGAATGACTGACAGCTCCGCTTCCCCCGGCCAGGCCAGCCGCCGCGCCACGCTCGGCTTGCTGGTACTCATCCTCCTGCTGCTCATCTGGTATCTGCTGGCTGACCGGCTGACCCCCTACAGCTCCCAGGCTCGCGTGCAGGCCTTCGTGGTTCCCGTCGCCGCCGAGGTATCCGGCCAGATCAAGCAGGTATATGTACGCGACAATCAGGACGTGGAAGCCGGCGCCCCCTTGTTCGAGATCGATGCCGAACCCTATGACATCGCGCTGGCCAAGGCGCGCTCCGATTACCAGACGGTGTTGAGCGGTGTCAGAGCAAATAGCGAAGGGGTCAAGGCGGCCGAAGCGGCCCTGATGGCCATGCGCGCCGCCTACGACAACGCGGCCAAGGACGCCGAGCGGCAGGAGCGGCTCTATCGGGAAGATCCGGGCGCCATCTCGGTGCGTCGCCTCGAGGTGGCCCAGGCCAGCCGCGAGACGGCCAGGAGCCAGGTGGCGGCAGCCCAGGCCGACGTGCGCCGCGCCATCGAGGCCGCCGGGGAGAGCGGCGATCACAACTCCCAGCTGCTCAGCGCCCGTGCGGCGGTACACAAGGCCGAGCTGGATCGCCAGAACACCCGGGTGGTGGCACCGGGCCGCGGTCTCATCACGGATCTTCACACGGATGCAGGCCAGTTTATCGGTGCCGGTGCCCCGGCCATGACCCTGATCGCCATCCACGACGTCTGGGTGTCGGCGGATCTGACGGAGAACAACCTCGGCAACATTCACGCCGGTGACAGGGTCGCCATCCTGCTCGACAGCCTGCCCGGCCGCCTGTTCGAGGGGGAGGTGCGCAGCATCGGCTACGGGGTGAGCGACGGCAAGGGTCAACCGGCGGGCACTTTGCCAAGCGTGGACAACAACCGCGACTGGCTGCGCCAGGCTCAGCGCTTCCCGGTCAAGATCGCCTTCAAGGCCGCTGACTTCCCCCCGGTCGAGGCGCTGCGGGTCGGCGGTCAGGCCGACGTGCTGGTCTATACCGGTGGCAGCGCCGGCGGCAGCTGGGTGATGAACCTGCTGGGCTCGCTCCATATCCGGCTGATGAGCCTCTGCTCCTTCCTCTACTGAGGCACCCATGCATAACGCCGACAGGACCGTACTGCGCATTGGCACCAGCATCGCACTGGCAACCCTGATCTGCTACGGGCTGGCGCTGCCCATGCCGCATCTCGGGGTCATCATGGCCTGGGTGGTGCTGTGTCGCCCCGGCGAGCCGCTCAGCCTTGGCAAAGGGTTGCTGAGTGGCGCCCTGCTGCTGGCCGTGATGGTCGGCGGCGTGCTGCTGGTGCCCCTGCTGACCCACTATGCGCTGGCGGCGGTGCTGCTCGTCGCACTGCTGCTCCATGGTCTGATGCAACAGGTGCTGGCGGGCAAGGGGGCGGCTGCCATGCTGCTCATCATGGCCATCACAGTGCTCCCGGTGGCCGGCCTCATCGAGCAGGCACTTGCCATCGCCCTTGCCCAGCTGATGGCGCTGGGGATCCTGATAGGCACCCTGGTCAACCGGCTGGCCCACAGCCTGTTCCCGCCCCAGCCGGTGACGGGAACCCAGACCAGGGCCACGCCTCAGCGCCCCGAACGTCCCGAGCGACTCGCGCTACGGGCCGTGGCCACCGTGCTGCCGGTGTGGCTGCTGGCGCTCGGCAATCCGGCCTTCTATATCCCGGCAGTGATGAAGACGGTGATGCTGGCCCAGCAGAGCAGCTCGCTCACTGCCAAAGAGGCAGGCAAGGAGCTGGTGCTGTCGACCCTGACAGGCGCCCTGCTGGCGTTCCTGCTCTGGCAGGGGCTCGGCCTCTGGCCCTCGCTGTTGATGCTGGTGCTGCTGCTGGCCTTGATGACGCTCTGGCTGGCACGACGGCTGGTGCGGCTGGTGCCAAGTCGCTTTCCGCCCTCGTTCTGGAGCAACGCCTGGATCACCGCGCTGATCCTGTTTGGTCCGGCGATCGAGGACAGTGCCACCGGCAAGGATGTCTGGCTGGCAGCCGCGATGCGCTGCGGCCTCTATCTGTTGGTGGCCGGCTACGGCTGGCTCTGTATCTGGCTGCTTGAACAGTGCTGGCCCGTCGGCCGGCCACTGGCACAAGCATCGATAGGAGAGTGATATGTTTTCCATTTTTCTGGTCGGCATCCCGGTGATCCTGGCCAACATGCTGCTGCAATCCCTGATGTCCGTCTGGTGTATCCGCTTCTACGTCAAGCGGTTCAGCGAACGGGAAGGCATGCTGGCCGGGGTGCTGGCGCTGTTTGGCATCATCACCCTGGTGATGCTGGGCAACCTGGTGCAGATCGGCATCTGGGGCGCCCTGTTCCTGTGGCTGGGCGAGTTCAACACGCTGCAGGAGGCCGTCTATCACTCGGGTGTCAATTTCGCCACCCTGGGCTATGGCGACATCGTCATGAGTGCGCAGTGGAAGCTGCTCGGGCCGCTCGAGGCGGTCAATGGCGCCCTGATGATAGGCCTCTCCGGTGCCTGCATGCTGGCGATCCTGCAACACCATGTTCGCAAGCAACTGGGCAACACGCCGCACTAGCCATCCATCCGTTAAGCAATGAAAACAAAAAGGCCACTCTCTGGAGTGGCCTTTGGTTGACATTGCCTCTTATGCCCTCCTCGGGCCAACGCTATTCGGCGGTGGCCATCTGCCAGGTCTTGAAGCCGCCGGAGAGGTTCTTGACCTTGAAGCCGTGCTGGCTCAGCAGGCGACAGGCCACATGACCGCGCAAGCCCACCTGGCAGCTGATGAGCAGCTCTTTATCCCTGGGCAGCTCATGAAGGCGGCCACGCAGCTCATCGAGGGGGATATGCAGCGCACCCGGAATGCGACCCAGCTTGTCGAGTTCGGGGCCATTGCGCACGTCCAGCACCTGCTGATGGGGGTGACGGGCCTCTACCTCCGCTGCGTGGCAGAGCAGGGTATCCCCCTTCAAGTGGTTGCTCGCCACGAAGCCGGCCATGTTGATCACGTCCTTGGCCGAGCCGAAGGGCGGCGCATAGGTGAGCTCCAGATCCTGCAGATCAAACACGGTGAGACCGGCGCGCTGGGCCACCGCCAGCACGTCGATGCGCTTGTCGACCCCGTCCTTGCCGATGGCCTGGGCGCCATAAACCTTGCCATCGGGGGCAAACAGCAGCTTGAGGCTGACCGGATGAGCACCGGGATAGTAACCGGCGTGGCTGCCCGGGTGGACATAGGCCTTCTCGAACGGCAGCCCCAGCTGCAGCAACCGCTTCTCGTTGAGACCGGTGCTGGCTACCGCCAGATCGAACAGCTTGCAGATGGCGGTGCCCTGGGTCTTCTTGTAGGTTTCGGCTCGGCCCAGCATGTTGTCGGCGGCGATGCGCCCCTGCCGGTTGGCGGGGCCCGCCAGCGGGATCAGCACAGACTCGCCGGTGACGAAGTCGGTCTCCTCCACCGCATCCCCCACCGCATAGATGAAGGGATCCGAGCTGCGCATGCCGGCGTCCACCTTGATGCCGCCGCGCGGCCCCAGCTCCAGCCCTGCCTTGGCGGCGAGCAGGGTTTCCGGTTTGACGCCGATGGCGAGGATCAACAGGCCGGTATCGAGCCGGGAGCCATCGCTTAGGGTCAGGCGCAGCCCGCCCCGCTGCGCGGTCGCCACCGCCGAGGTCTTTTCGGCCGGCACGTCCAGGCTCTCGATGGCCGAGAGGCCGGTACGCAGACGCAGATCGACCCCCTCCTCCCGGATGCGGGCATGGAGCATGTTGGCCATCTCTTTATCCACCGGCGCCATCACCTGATCGGAGAGCTCCAGCAGGGTGACCGCCAGCTTGCGCTGGTGCAGCGCCTCCATCATCTCCAGCCCGATGAAGCCGCCCCCCACCACGGTGACATGGCGCGGCTGATCGTGCGCCAGCGCCGCCAGAATGCGATCCATGTCGGGAATATTGCGCAAGGTGTGCACACCCGGGCTGTCGATGCCGGGGAACGGAGGCCGGATGGGGGCCGCCCCCGGGCTCAGCAGCAGCACGTCATAGGCTTCACGGCGCTCTTCGCCGGTCAACAGGTTGCGCACCAGCAGGCTCTTGCCGGCCTTGTCTATCTCGATGACGTCGTGAAAGACCCGCACATCCACGTTGAAGCGGCGTTTGAAGCTCTGGGGGGTCTGCAACAGCAGGGCATCCCGGTTGGGGATGTCGCCACTGATGTGATAAGGCAGCCCGCAGTTGGCGAAGCTGACGAACTCGCCCCGCTCGAACATCACAATTTCCGCTTCTTCGCTCAGACGGCGGGCTCTGGCCGCCGCAGAAGCACCACCGGCCACACCGCCTACAATCAGGATCCGTTTCATCAGCAAGACTCCAGTCAACGACAGATTGCCATTAAATTAGTATTTTCTAATTTAGAATTCAATGAAATTTTGTTTGTACCGATTTTGCAGTATTCTTGCCACCCGACAGTCGTTCAACAGGATGTTATCAGTTCATGTCGTCAACCGCGCTCAGTCACCTTTCTTCTGCCAGCCAGACACCGCTGTTCTTTCGTCTGGACGTGCGCAGCCAGCGGCTGGTCGCCCTGACCGATGTGATGCAAACCCCGCTCTACTGGCTCGATGAGCCCAGAGGCCCCTGGCCGGCCCAGTTGCCGGATGCGCTGCGCCTGCCCATCGAGCAGGCCCTCACCAGCGGCCAGGGCGGCAAGCTGGTGCTGCGCTTTGCCGGCCAGCAGTGGCACGTTGCCCTCTCCCACGAACAAGATGCCTTCTGGCTCATCTGCCTGCAGACCCTGCGCCAGGAGCCGGTGGCCGATCTGGCGCTGCACCTGCCGCGCCTGAGCCAGATGGCGAGCCAGCAGCAGTTTGCCGCCATGCTGGAGACCCTCAAGGAGAGCCTGGGGGCCGATCGCCTCATCCTCTGGCACTATCAGGCCAACGGGCCCCTCGGCAGCGAGCAGCTGACCCCGGTCTTCACCCTGGGGGCCGACGAAGTGGCTGCCATTCGCGGCGACAGCCGCTACATCCGCGCCCTGCGCACCCGCAAGTCCCTAAGCTTTTCGGAGGCTGCGCACCAGCCCATGCTGAGCCAGCACTACTATCTGGCCAGTGCGGGGGTGAGCTCACGCCTCGACGGCGCGTTGCTGGAGCAGGAAAAACTCATCGGCGTGCTGAGCCTCGAATACCTCAACGCCACTCCGCTCAGCGAGGAGATGCTGCAACTGGTGCGGCACAGCGCCCAGCTACTCGGCCACTGGCAACCGCTCCCCGAACCTGTGCACAACCCAGTGCTGGCCCTGCCGGCCGAGCTCACCCTGCTGACTGGCATCGCCTATTGCCGCGCGCTGGTGCGCTGGGGCATGAGCGTCAGTGGCGCGCGCATCGGCTGGATCGGCGAGTACCAGCCCCGCGGCCAGGAGCTGTGGATGATCCCGCGCTGCGTGCTGGAGGGGGAGACCTTCTCGGTGCTCAAACCCATCCAGATGGACCCGGGCCCCGGCCAGGAGCTGTTCCAGCACGGCCAGGCGGTCTATGTGGAAGACCTGCCCCTGCGCTATCCCCAGGCCAGCCAGCTGCTGGCCCTCAATGCCCACGTCTATGTCGGCATTCCCCTGCACGGCCAGCACGGTGCCCCCATCGGCCAGCTCACCCTGCTGCTTGACACGCCGCTGGCCGACCCCATGCCGCTGCTCGACGCTCTCAGCAGCCAGCACGAGCGGGCCGCCGTCGAACTGCAACGGCTGGCCGCCGACGAAGCCTTGCGGCTGGCCGAGGTGGCTTTCAACACCCACGACGGCCTGCTGGTGATGGATCACAAGGGGATCATCCTCAAGGTCAACAACTCCTTTACCCGCATCACCGGCTTTGCCGACGATGAGATGATCGGCCAGCATATCGTCCGGCTCAGGCCCACCTACTATGGCGATCACCTGAAACAGGATGTGCGTCAGGCGGTGGCGGCCCAGGAGTTCTGGATGGGGGAAGAGCGCTGCCTGCACAAGGATGGCCACCTGTTCCCGGTCCGCTTGATGGTGAGCGGGGTGCAGGACGAGCACGGCGAGATCAGCCACTACGTCTGCAGCTTCTACGACATCAGCAAGGAGAAGGAGGCGGCGCGCCACATCGAGCAGCTCGCCTATTACGACGATCTGTGCGGTCTCTACAACCGCCGCAGCCTCAACGACATCATGCAGCGTACCCTGCAGGAGGCCAGCGGCCAGTGGGGCGCCCTGCTGCTGGTGGATCTGGACAACTTCAAGTCGATCAACGACTCCCTCGGCCATGCCTGCGGCGATCTGCTGCTGCAGGCGGTGGTGGAGCGGCTCAAGGGGCTGCCGCAGGACAACCTGGTGCTGGCCCGCATCTCGGGGGACGAATTCGCCCTGCTGTTCACCGCTCTGGGCCAGGGCTATGTCACCGCCAAGATCCTGGCCGAGCACTTCGCCCGCGAGCTGATGGGGCTGTTTCGTATTCCGTTCGACATCGAGGATCACAAGCTGCACTGCAGCGCCTCGGTGGGGATCAGCCTCTTCTCCAGCGAGGACAAGGATCACCTGGTGCTGATGCAGCAGGCCGACACCGCCACCCACATGGCCAAGCGATCCGGCCAGGGCAACTATGTGTTCTTCAGCGAGGCGATGGCCGAGAAGGAGAAGAGCAAGCTGGCGCTCAACAACCAGCTGCGCGACGCCCTGCGCCACCACGAGCTGCAACTGCACTATCAGCCGCAATACCGGGTCGACAACGGCGCACTGTCCGGCATCGAGGCGCTGCTGCGCTGGCAGCGCAGCGACGGCAGCATGGTGCCGCCGGCGGAGTTCATCCCCATTGCCGAAGAGACCAGCCTCATCCAGGACATCGGCTACTGGGTGATGAAGACCGCCTGCGCCCAGTACAGCTTCTGGCTCAACCGCGGGCTGGCCATTCCCCATCTGTCGGTCAACGTCAGCGCCCGCCAGTTCCACACCGTCGGCTTCGTGCAGCAGGTGGAATACATCCTGCGCGATACCGGGGTGCCTCCTTCCCGCCTGCTGCTGGAGGTGACCGAATCCGTGGTGCTGGAGAACCGGCTGGAGAGCATCGCCAGAATGCGCCAGCTCAAGGAGCTCGGCATCCTGCTCTCCATCGATGATTTCGGCACCGGCTACTCGTCGCTCGCCTATCTGCGCGACCTGCCGGCGGACGAGGTGAAGCTCGACAGAAGCTTCATCCAGACCCTGGTACACAGCGAACAGGACAAGGCCATCGTCAAGGCAATTCTGGAACTGGCCAAGGTTTTTCGTTTTACCGTCACCGCCGAAGGGGTGGAGGATGAAGAGCAACTTGCCATCCTCAAATCCCTCGGATGCCAGCATTATCAAGGCTTCCTGACCAGCCGGCCGCTCACCGCCAAAGCCCTCGAGAGCCTGCTGGGTGCCCCGGTACCGGGCTAAACATGTAGGATTTATAGGGCTTTATGTAATAAAATAACGGCCTGCTCGAATCATTGGAGTCGTCTATGTCTGTCATTAATCGGATCCCCACTGTCGAAGTCAGCGCCACCGCCGCTGAAACCAGTGTGACCGCCGATGCATCCGGGGTCATTGGCCGGATCCATTCCGTTGAAACCTGCGGCACCGTCGATGGCCCCGGAATACGCTTCATCGTGTTCATGCAGGGCTGCCTGATGCGCTGCAAGTACTGCCACAACCGCGACACCTGGGACACCCAGGGCGGCCGCGAGGTGACAGTGCCGGAGTTGATGAGCGACATCACCAGCTATCGTCACTTCATGAATGCCTCGGGTGGTGGCGTCACCGCCTCCGGTGGCGAAGCCATGCTGCAGCAAAATTTCATCGCCGAACTGTTCGCCGCCTGCAAGGAGAAGGGCATCCACACCTGCCTCGACACCAACGGCTTCGTGCGCCACTACGACGAGCAGCTCGACAAGGTGCTCGACAATACCGATCTGGTGCTGCTCGACATCAAGCAGATCAACGACGACAAGCACATTCCGCTGACCCACGTCAGCAACAAGTACACCCTGGAGTTTGCCCGTTATCTGGCCGCCAAGGGCAAGACCATGTGGATCCGCTACGTGGTGGTGCCGACCTGGTCGGATGACGACGAGAGCGCCGAAGGGCTCGGCCAATTCATCGCCGAACTGGGAGAGTGCGTCGAGAAGGTGGAACTGCTGCCCTACCACGAACTTGGCAAGCACAAGTGGGACGTACTGGGCGACACCTATGATCTCAACGGGATCAAGCCGCCCAGCAAGGAGACCATGGACCGCGTCCAGGGCATCCTCGCCAAATACCACAACAACGTAAAATACTGATAGCTCAGGGGCTGGCCGGGAAAACGCCGGCCCCTTTCACATCGGGCTTCGCCCATCTGCATGCCGTCACCGGACAAGGATCTGCCATGAGTGAAGGACAAGCCGCCGCCCTGCTGCTCTGGGTACTGCTGCTCATATTCAGCCTGCGCGGCACCTTGCTGCGCACCCTCTATCACCATCCGCTCTATCAGCATCTCTGCCTCGGCGGTGCCATCGTGCTGGTGCCGCTCTGGACCCTGCGGGCCGGCCTGCACGAGGGACTGGACGTGCACTTTCTCGGCCTCACCAGCCTGACCCTGCTGCTGGGCTGGCGTCTCGCCCTGCTCGCCCCCTGCCTCACCCTGCTGGTGCTCAGCTATTTTGGCGTAATCCCGCTGGCCGAGATCGGTTGGCAAGCCCTCATCGGCGTGGCCTTGCCGGTCGCCACCACCTGGCTGCTGTTTCTGGCCAGCTGGGCCTGGCTGCCGCACCATCTGTTCGTCTACCTGTTCGTGGTGGCCTTTCTTGGCGGCGCCCTCTCCATCTCGGTCAAGGTGGTGGCCAGCGCCCTCCTGATGGGTCTCAGCGACACCTACCCCTGGTACACCATCAGCGCCGACTACCTCTCCATCTGGCCACTGCTGCTCTTCCCCGAAGCGCTGCTCAACGGCATGACCATGACCCTGCTCGCCATCTACCGCCCCCACTGGGTCAACACCTTCTTCGACCGGGAATACCTGGGCCGCTGAGCAACACGCAGCGACAAAAAAGCCCGCGATTGCGGGCTTTTTTTATGGCGTTTACACGGTGCGGGGGCGCAGGTGGGCGTGCCAGCGGGCTTCCCACTTCTTGAACAGCCAGACGATGACGAAGGTCAACAGCATGTAGAGCAGGCCGGCGGTCAGGAACGCCTCGAACGGGCTGTAGTAGCGGGAGTTGATGATCCGCGCGGCACCGGTCAGATCGACGATGGTGATGATGCCCGCCACCGCCGAGCCCTGCAGCATGAAGATCACCTCGTTGCTGTAGGCCGGCAGTGCCCGACGAAACGAGTTGGGCAAAATGATCCGGGTCAGGGTCTGCCAGCGGGTCATGCCGAACGCGTTGGCCGCTTCAATCTGCCCCTTGGGCATGTTGAGCACGGCGCCGCGCACGATCTCGGCGGTGTAGGCCCCGGTGTTCAGGGTGAACGCCAGCAGGGCGCAGAACCAGGCTTCGGCGAACAGATCCCAGGCGATGCTGTTTTTCAGCCACTCCCACTGGGCGGCGCCGTAGTAGATGATGAACAGCTGCACCAGCAGCGGGGTGCCGCGAAAGAAGTAGATGTAGGCCCATATCGGCCCCTTGATCAGCCAGTTGCGGCTGTTGCGCAAGATACCGAGCGGCACCGCCAGCATCAGCCCGAGGATCAGGGAAGCCGCCACCAGCAGCACCGTGGTGTAGAGGCCCTGCCAGTAGGTGGGCCATTCGGTGAGAATGATTGAGAAATCCATGGCTTACCTCGTCTTTATCGCATAATGACGCTCGGCCCACTTCAGTGCCGAGGTGGAGACCGCAGTGAAGATCAGGAAGATCAGGGCCACCGCCATGTAGAAGGTGAAGGGCAGCTGGGTCGAGCCCGCAGCCAGGGACGCTTTGCGCACCATGTCATCGAGCCCGATGATGGAGACCAGCGCCGTGGTTTTCAGCAAGACCAGCCAGTTGTTGCCAAACCCCGGCAGGGCGTGGCGCATCATCTGGGGAAACAGGATCCGCACAAACACCTGGGTTGCCCGCATGCCGAAGGCCCGGGCCGCCTCCAGCTCGCCCTTGTCCACCGCCAGGATGGCGCCACGGAAGGTCTCGGTCATGTAGGCGCCGAAGATGAAGCCGATGGTGGCCACCCCGGCCGCAAACGGGCTGATGTCGATGTAATCGGGCAGCAGGGAGACCCACTCCTGATTGGGATTGCTCGCCAGCAGGTAGTTGTTGTAGCTCTCGTTGACCCAGGTACAGAGGTTGTTGATGAGCACCTGGCCGCCGAAGAACAGCAGCATCATCAGCACCAGATCGGGGATGCCGCGAATGACGGTGGTATAGGCGGTGGCAAAACCGCGGGCCCACTTGTAGGGGGAGAGCTTGGCCAGCGCTCCCAGCATGCCGAGCACTAGCGCCAGCAGCAGGGAGGCCAGCGCCACTTCCAGCGTGACCCAGGCCCCCTCCAGCAGGGAGGTTTCGTATCCTTTCAAATCAAACATATGCGGCTCCATTGCAACTCATTGAGCGGGATCTCCCGTCCCAATATCCTTTCAAACCAAACACATGCAGCTCCATTGCAACTAAGCGGGCCCATCGCTCCCTTGCGAGAGACAACGGGCCCGATGACTACAGACTAGGGTCAACCTGTCGTGATGATTCGCCGCAATTGCGCCGGCGGCTACCGCGGTAGCGCGCCTTCGGGGTTACTCGCCGTACACGTCGAAGTCGAAGTACTTGTCGTTGATCGCCTTGTACTTGCCGTTGGCACGCAGCGCCAGGATGGCGGCGTTGAATTTCTCTTTCAGATCCTTGTCGGCCTTGCGCACCGCGATGCCGGCACCCTCGCCAAACCACTTGGGATCGGTCAGTTTCGGGCCGATGAACTCGAACGCATCGCCACCCTCTTTCTTGAGCAGGCCGTCGCTGATGGCGGCGGAGTCGGCCATCACGTAGTCAACCCGGCCGGATTTCAGATCGAGATAGGCCTCGTCTGCGGTGCCGTAACGCTTGATGGTGGCGTTGGGGAAGTTGTCGGTGATGTAGGTGTCCATGGAGGTGGCGCGCTGCACGGCCACCGTCTTGCCACTCATGAACTCCTTGTCGAGCTTGATCTCGGTGCCCTTCTTGGCGGCGAAGCGAGCCGGAATGTGCTGGTACTTCTGGGTGAAGTCCACCTTCTTCTTGCGCTCTTCGGTGATGTCCATGGTGGCGATGATGGCGTCATACTTGCGCGACAGCAGCGCCGGAATGATGCCGTCCCAGTCCTGCTTGATCAGGGTGCACTTCACCTTCATCTCCTCGCACAGGGCGTTGGCGATGTCGATGTCGAAACCTTTCACCTCGCCGCTCGGCTCGGTCCAGGAGAAGGGGGGATAGGCACCTTCCACCCCGATCCGCACCTCTTTCCACTCCTTGGCCATCAGGCTGCCGGAAGACAGGGCAGTGACTATGGCGGTCGCCAGCATCAGCTTGTTCATGTATCTCTCCTTGATAAAGTCATCGACTGTTGCAATTGCAGATTATTGGGGTTCAGCTCCGGCCATCAATAGATGGAGGAGATGAATTGCTTGAACCGTTCGGACTTGGGATGGGCGAAGATCTCCTTGGGATTGCCCTCCTCCTCCACGCGGCCCTGATGCAAAAACATTACCTTGTTCGACACATCGCGGGCAAACGACATCTCATGGGTCACCACCAGCATGGTGCGCCCCTCTTCGGCCAGTTCGCGCATCAGGCCGAGCACTTCGCCCACCAGCTCGGGATCGAGCGCCGAGGTGGGTTCGTCAAACAGCATCACCTCGGGCTCCACCGCCAGCGCCCGGGCAATGGCCGCCCGCTGCTGCTGGCCGCCGGAGAGGTGACCTGGGTAGTAGTCGCGCCGCTCCCACAATCCCACCCGGTTGAGCAGGTGTTCCGCCTTGGCCATCGCCTCGGCGCGGGGCACCTTGAGCACCTGGATCGGCACCTCGATGATGTTCTGCATGATGGTCATGTGGGACCAGAGATTGAAGCTTTGAAACACCATGGCCAAGCGGCTGCGAATGCGCTCCACCTGGCGCACGTCCTCCGGCAACCGTTCACCGGCCCGGTTGGTTTTCATGCGAATAAGTTCGCCATGGAGGGAAACCGTGCCGGAAGAGGGTGTTTCCAGCAAATTGATACAGCGAAGAAAGGTCGACTTCCCCGAACCGGAGGAGCCGATAAGGGAGATGACATCCCCCTTGTGGGCGGTCATATCGATGCCCTTGAGCACTTCGTGGGTGCCGAAATACTTGTGCAGATCACGAACTTCCAGTGCGGCAACGTCGCTCATCCATTACAACCTTGTCTGTCCCTAGACGCCGCTGGGGCGTGACTCACGCCATCGCTTATTTAACAAAAAGTTAACCGATGGCAACCTTCAGCGAAAATATCACTCGGATAGTTAAAAAACAATACAGAACCGAGGTCTTTGGTGTTTTGTCTGTATTTTTATTGGCCAAACAGGTATTTTTCAGCACTTTGTCTGCATAAAACGCTAATCCACCCTGCCTGACGACACCGCCTTTTTATACCCCCAGCGCAAGGCTGGCAAGAAGATTCCTGCGTTTTGACCGCAAGCCACCCAGATTGACTTTATTCAACCATGCAGTACGCGCATCCTGTTGAAAAATGGGCCTGTCAGACCCCGTTCTGGCTGCACCAGAATGGGCCGGCGCCCCAACAGCGGGCCTCATTTCGCACCAAAAACATAACATATTGATAAAAAAGCTCCGGATGGAGCAGGTAAACACACAAATATGTGACACAGGCCCAATAAGTGATGATAAGGTGTCATTTTTGTCAGTTTTTGTGATCGAGGCCCCGATGTTGCTCAATGTGTTGCTGATCCTGCTGCCGCTGGTAATCGGCTATCTGGTACCCCTCTCCTCTGCCCGTTTGATCAAGCTGGTCAATCAATCGCTGGGCAAGATGGTCTATCTCATTTTGTTCCTGATGGGGCTGGGGCTCGCCTACGTGGAGAACCTGGGCAGCAATCTGGCGGTGATCTTCAAGGTGGCGGGAGTGATGCTCGCCGCCATTACCCTGTGCAACCTGCTGGCCCTCTGGTGGCTGGACCGGCGCTCACCTCCCACCCACGAGGCCAGTGACGGCCAGATGCCGAGCAAGCTGCACCTGTTGTGGGAGTCGCTGCAGCTCTGCTTCGTGGTGCTGGGCGGTGTCTTGCTGGGGCTGCTGGTCGACCTGCGCGCCCTGCCCATCGACAAGTGGAGCGAGTGGGCGCTGATGCTGCTGCTGTTTCTCATCGGGGTGCAGATGCGCAACTCCGGCATGCGGCTGCGCCAGATCCTGCTCAACCCCTGGGGCATGAAGATCGCCGTCACCGTCATCCTCAGCAGCTGGCTGGGCAGCCTGCTGGCCGCCCAACTGCTCGGCATGCCGCTGACCCATGGCCTGGCCCTCAGCTCCAGCTTCGGCTGGTATTCGCTCTCCGGCATCCTGGTGGCTGACAAGCTGGGGCCGGTGCTGGGCTCCGCTGCCTTCATCAACGATCTGGGGCGCGAGCTCATCGCCATCCTGATCATTCCGATGCTGATGCGCCGTCACCCCTCCGCAGCCATCGGCTATGGCGGCGCTACCGCGCTCGACTTCACCCTGCCGGTCATCCAGAAATCCGGCGGCATCCAGGTGGTGCCGGTGGCCATCGTCTCCGGCTTTATCCTGAGCCTGCTCGGCCCCATCCTGATCCTGGGCTTCCTGGCCATCTGATTGCCCCTGAGCGGCCAAGCGCCAACGACAAGCCCGGCACTGCTGCCGGGCTTGTCGTTTAAAAGAGGGGGAACCGGGCGTGACAGCCCCGCCGTCAACTAGCGGCCTTCAGGTGCGCCAGCGGCCGCCGCTCATCACCCGCTCGATGGCCAAAGTGGCCGGGTCGATCAGCAGCAGATCCGCATCCTGCCCCACCGCCAGCGTGCCCTTGGTCGCCAGCCCCAGCGCCCTGGCCGGATTGGCCGTCACCACCGCCAGCGCCACCTCCAGCGCGACCCCCTTGCTGCAACTCTCCACCAGCGCCTGCCACAGACTGCCGATCTGGCCGCAGCGCAGCTCGATGAGACGCCCCTCGCCATCGAAGCGCGGCAGGCTGGCGTTGGCGTCCGAGCTGAAGCTGATACGATCGGCAGGCACTCCGGCCGCCAGCAGTTCCACCAGGGCGTCGGCCGCCAGCTGCTCGCCATCGTCCAGCAAGTCCGGAAAGCTCGAGGTGGTGAGATCGACCCAGCCACCGGCCCGGCCCCACTCGATGGCCTCGGCAAACAGCCAGGGGTTGCGGTTGCAATGGGTGGGATAGAGCTGGCGCAGCGGGATGTCGGTGCCATCGCGCAAAGCCCGCAGCGGCGCCAGCGCCCCGCGCCCGTCCCCCAGATGAAAGAAGCTGACCCCGCTCTTGCCGGCGAGCAGCCCGGCCACCCGCGCCTCGCTCACCAGCCGCGCCAGCTCGTCGTGGGTCGGCGCGCTGGATCGGTGATCGCTGATGGCCACCTCCCCCACCCCCAGCACCTCGGGAATGAGCATGATGTCCGACTCCACCGTGCCGGTGAGGGTCTTGACCGGCAGATGGTAGGAGCCGGTATACATGAAGGCGCTCACCCCGGCGGCGCGAAACTCGCGCACCTTGCCGAGCACCTGAGCCGGACTGCGGGTCAGGCTGTCGGTACCGAGCGCCGCCACCAGGGTAGTGACCCCTGCGCTCAGCGCCTCCCTTGCCGCCAGCTCCGGCGTGCGAAAACCAAAGCCCCCCTCGCCGCCACCGCCGGTGATGTGGGCCAGCGGATCCACCAGCCCGGGCACCAGATAGCGGCCGCGGCCGTCCACCCGCGTCAGCGGCCAGTCGGCGGGGACTGACAAGCCCCGGCCGAGCCAGGCGATGCGGCCATCGGCCACCAGCAGATCCTGGCGGCCCAGCGCAATCGGGCCGTAGAGTTCGGCGCCCTCGATCAGGGTCAACATGTGCATGCTCCTCGTGATGATGATGGGCGCCACAAAGCGCCAGCCATGCTGCACTCTACCCAGCCGGCGGTCATGGAGGGAAGCACTTCCGCACGGCCAAGCGCCCGTTCCCGTAGGCAAGGGCCGCCGGATCCGCTAGGCTCAGCGACAATCCCCCTGGCTGACGTCACCCTTCATGAACTATCTCGCTCACCTGCATCTGGCAGCCCATACCCACAGCTCCCTCACCGGCAACCTGCTGGGGGATTTCGTCAAGGGCGCCCTGCCAAGCGCGCTCGGCACCGAACTCGACGAGGGGATCTGGCTGCACCGCAAGATAGATGCCTTCACCGACAGTCACCCCGAACACAGGGCGGCGGTGGCCTGCTTCGAGGCCCCCTGGCGCCGCTTTGGCGGTATCCTGGTGGACATGCTCTACGACCACTGGCTCAGCCTGCACTGGCCGCAGTTTCATGACGAGGCCCTGCCCCGCTTCCTGCAGCAGAGTTACCGGCACCTGCTGGTGGATGCAGACATCCTGCCTGATGGGTTGCCGCTGCCCCTCAGACGGATGGCGGAGCAGAACTGGATCGCCGCCTATCAGCACAGAGAGGGGCTGGCGCAGGCACTCAACGGCATCGGCCGCCGGCTGCGCCGTCCCCTGCCGCTCGGCGATGCGCTGCTCACCCTCAAGCAAGTGCAATGGCAAGGGTGCGAGGCGGGCTTTCTGCGCTTCTACCCCCAGCTGATGAGCCACAGCGTGCAGCAGTTGGCCCACTATCGCGAGACCGGCGGCCACGCCGGCTTGCGGCCATAAAAAAGGCCCCGTGAGGGGCCTTCTACCAACGCTTCATCAGGCCCCTGGCGTGGCAGGCAGGAAGGTGAACGCCTTGGCCGGCACAAACTTGTCCGCCGTTTCCCCCGCATAGAGCTGACGCTCGGTCAGCGGGAGTTTCTTGACCGGGGCGCCCGCACTCAAGTCCAGCTGGTCCATGCTCACCCAGAAGGTGTTGGGCAAATGGGTCAGCTCGAAGAAGTAGCGGCGATGCTGCTGATCCGACACGCTGCGCCAAAGGGTGGTGGAGATGTTGGGTTGATCCGGCGTACTGATCCCCATGGGCACCGAGACGTTGCGCATCACGCTCATCACACCGGCCACGGCCTCATTGGCCTGATCCGTCTTGGGCAGAGTCTTGATATAAAAAGAGGCCCGGGCGAAACGATCCGCCGACCGGTTGGTGCCCGGCAGCATGGTGAGCCCGCCTATCTCCTCCCAGTACTCGTTGAGTGCCAGCTGCTTGTCGAACACGGGGGAGTTGGTCATCACCTGATAACTGCGGTCGTGGTGGATCTGCAACTTGCCATCCACGTACTGGAAAATGGCCGAGTCACCGCTGGCATCCGAGATGGAGAGGTGCAGCTGGCCCGGCTTGCCATCCGGCGTCAGGGTGGTCACCACATAGAACTCGTCCTTCGACAGGGCGGCGACCGCCTCGCTGACGGTGGCAAAATTGTCCAGCACATACTGGGCCCAGAGGGAGATGGAGAGCGTCTTGCGCGGATCCTTGTTGCTTGGAGTCACATACTCGGACTCGGTCAGATAGAGCAGGTTGGCCACCAGCCCCTTTTCGTTCATGCCATCGGCGGTACCCGCGTCAAACCCCGCGGCGACCAGGGAGCCATAGCGCGCGTTCCACGTCATGGAGTGCGGGCCGGCCGCCCCGCTCCGTTCGATGCCACGCGGCAAGGCCCAGAGGTTGGTCGGCATGGCGGCGCGCCAGTCCATGGTGCGGCCGGTCACCACCAGACCGCCATCGCCCTGATAAACGGCGCGGGTGCAGGCCTCGGCCAGCGAGCTGACCGACAGGGCCATGGTCAAGGCCAACAGGGTTTTCTGAAACAGGGGGCGGGATTGGCGTTTCATAGGGTGCATCACTCAAGGCTGGTGAAAACGACAGGCTAACGGCTGCCGCTGTATGGGAGCTTAATGAGGATAGTCAGCGGCCCGCCCCCCTCCCACCTCGCGGCGGCCAAGATGTGATCAGGTCGACATAGTTGCTGCAAGATCAGCGAGATACAGCGGACATCTGCGTTGCCAGCAAGCCCTTGCCCCACCAGCAGTCAGGTCAACCCCGGTCGTGTCATGCCGGGGCTGCGCATCCATAAAAAAAACCGGACGCCAGGTCCGGTTTGCACAGAGCAGGCACGCTGACGCGGGCCTCAGTGATCTTGCGCCGAAGGCTCACCCTTCTTCTTGCGAATGCTCAGGCCCAGCTCGCGGCCGCGCAGGCGGGCGTAATAGATGGTGCCGATGAAGGCGAGCACGGTGAACACCAGCTCCACCACCGCCAGCCACCGCTCCCCCTCATCCGTGGTGATCAGGGTCAGGGCATGCAGGAAGTAGGGCATCAACACGAAGTTGCCCCAGGCGTGGGTGTAGGGGTTGCCCTGCACGATCCCCTTGAGCGGGAACAGCAGCGGCACCGTCCAGATCACCGGCAGCAGCCAGGGGTTGAGGTCCGGATGGGGCGAGAGCCACAGATGCCAGAGGATGACCCAGCCCAGCAGGCCGAAGAAGCCGACCAGGGTCAGCAGGCGGGCGAAGCGGGTGCTCACTTGAGGATCTCCAGCACCTGCTCGGGCGGACGGCCGATGCGGGCCTGACCGTTCTTGATGACGATGGGCCGCTCGATGAGCTTGGGATGCTGATGCATGACGCGAATGAGGTCATCGCCGCTCACCTCGGCAAGCCCCAGCTCCTTGTAGAGATCTTCCTTGGTGCGCATCAGCTGGCGTGGATCGCTGAACCCCAGCTGGCTCAGCAGGGTGCGGATCTCTTCCTCGCTCGGGGCCTGCTCCAGATAGAGCACCACATCCGGGGCGATCCCGTGCTGTTCCAGCAAGGCCAGGGTTTCACGGCTCTTGGAGCAGCGCGGATTGTGGTAGATTTGGGTCTCGCTCATGATAACTCCCTGATTAATCGCAAGATGGGACAAGAAACGGCGCTATTGTAGGGGAAACTGATGGTCAGGGTAAGCGCGAGAGTGCAGGAATTGAAACGAATTTGTTGGCTGATTGTGGCCGGCCTGCTGACGGCCTGCCACCCGGCCCCTCCGTTCACCGACAGCCAGAACCAGCCGGTGGCCCTGGCCGACTTTGCCGGCAAGCCGCTGTTGGTCAACTACTTCGCCCCCTGGTGTGCCCCCTGCCTGCGGGAGATACCGCTGCTGGAGGCGCTGGCGCGAGAGGGGCAAACTGCCGTGGTGATGGTCAACTACGACCCGGCCACCCCGGCCGAGCTCGCCGAACTGGCCGGGCAGTACCGCATCGAGGTGCCGCTGCTCATCGCCCGGCAGGAGGCGAGCCTCCCCTTCCCCCGCCCCGCCGGGCTGCCCACCAGCTATCTGCTCGATGGCGAGGGCAAGCTCCGGCAAACCCTGGTGGGCGAGCTCACCCCATCGCGGCTCGAGGTCCTCAGGGCATCCGTCAAGCCGGTGGGCCGCTGAGCGCCCAAACCCTTGCGAAAAAGCCAGCCGGCTGGCGTTCCCGCCATTCTCTTCGCCATCATAAAACACAAGGGCGCACCGAGGTGCGCCCTTGTCACGAGTGAGAGCCGCTGGCCCGTCAACCCTTGAGGCTGTCGAGATCCTTCTTGGCCCGCTCCAGCTCGGTGATGCGCGCCTCCAGCCTGGCCAGGGTCAACTTGTCGTTGGTGGTGCCACGCGCCACGATCAGCTCGTCGATGGCCGCCTGGTAGTCACCGCGCAGGGAGAGCATCTCGGCCCGTGCCATGTGCAGATCGGTCATCCTGCCCGCCTTGCGATAGGCATCGGAGAGCAGGCTCCAGGCCAGGTTGTTCTCTTCGTGCTCGCGGGCATAGGGGTCGAGAATGGCGATGGACTTCTTGTAATTGCCCCCTTCCAGATAGGCGTTGCCGAGGTTCACCACCACCACCTCGTTGTCCGGCATGCGGGTGCGGAACTTCTCGAGCCGGGCGATGGCCTGGGCGCTGCGCCCCTTGGCCAAGTCGATGTCGGTGAGGGCATCCACCACGAACAGATCTTCGGGGTGGCGAGTCGCCAGCTCCTGCATCAGGGCATCGGCCTCGTCGGTGCGCTTGAGCTGCAGCAGCGCCAGCGCCTTGCCGTAGGTGGCCGCATCCTTGAGCGGGTAGTCCCCCTTCTGCAGGCGGTTGTCAAAATAGGTGAGCAGGGCCTGCGGGCTCTCGGTGCCAAAACGCACCTGAATGCGCACCTTGGCCAGCCAGAAGTCGAGGCTCGGCGGCAGATCCCGGCGGCCATAGCTGCCCGCCCGGGCGCGCGCCTCGCTGATCCGGGTCTCCGGCAGCGGATGCGTCAGCAGCATCTCAGGCGGCTTGCTGGCGTAGCGGTACTCGGCCGCCAGCTTCTGGAAGAAGTTGGCCATGCCCATGGGATCGAAGCCGGCGTCGTAGAGGGTCTTCATGCCGATCCGGTCCGCTTCGTATTCGTTGTCGCGGGTGTAGTTGATGGCCGACTGCATGGAGAGACCGAGCGTGGTCTGCAGCGCGGCGATGCCCGCGGTGGGGTTGATCACCGCCAGCGCGATGGAGCCCACCAGCCCGGCCAGGGTCATGGCGGAGCTGCTCGCCTGCGCTTCCATGTAGCGGGCGATGTGGCGCTGGGTCACGTGGGTGATTTCGTGCGCCAGTACCGAGGCGAGTTCGCTCTCGCTGTCGGCATAGAGAAACAGGCCGGTGTGCACCTTGACCCGCCCGCCGAGGAAGGCGGCCGCGTTGATGCTGGGGTCGTTGATGAGAAAGAAGGTGAACGGGAAACGCACGCCATCGGCGTTGGAGAGCAGCCGCTGGCCCAGATCGTCGATGTACTGGCTCAAGACGGGATCATCGATGATCGGCAAGCCGGCCCGGGCAAAGCGCATGAAGGCGTTGCCGTAGCGCACCTCCTGCTCGATGGGCAGGGCGGCCACCCCGGCGGTGCCGATGTCGGGAAGCTGGTTGTTGGCCTGGGCATGGAAAGTGGCACCCATCAGGGAAGCCAGCAGGGGGAGCGATGCCATCAGGGGGGAAAAGCGTGCCACGTTATCTCTATCTCCAATCAGACCCTACCGGGACACCGGCAGAATACCCTTGCCCATCAAGGGCTACAAGCGTTGTTTCGCGCTCTCATCACGGCCATAATAGCCGCCTCACGCGCGATGGAGCCTCCATGGAATACCTCGACCTGACCCCCTGGCGCTGCCCCGAGCCGCTGATCCGGCTCAAGCTCTGGCTGCGTCAGGCCAACGCCGGTCAATCCCTGTCCATCCGGCTGGCCGATGCCGGCTCCCGGCAGGACATTCCCGCCTATCTGCAACGCCAGGGTCATGCCTTCACGTTGCAGGAGGCGCCAGACAATACCCTCTCTTTGCAGTTGGTGGTCGGGGCCCAGCACCACGGCAAGCCCCAGTAACCTAAGGATGTCGCCATGTTAGAAGTCATCAAGCGCTGGTATCAGACCCGTTTCTCCGATCCCGATGCCGTCACCCTGTTCCTGCTGCTGGTGGCCTGTTTCGCCGTGCTCTGGCTGTTCGGCGATCTCTTGGCGCCGCTGCTGGTGGCGCTGGTGATGGCCTACCTGCTGGAGTGGCCGGTGAGCCGGCTGCAACGGGCCGGGCTCTCCCGTACTCTGGCCACCAGCCTCATCCTGCTGTTGTTCATCGCCCTCACCGCCATGGCGTTCCTCGGGCTCATCCCGACACTGGCGAGCCAGGGGCTGAACCTCGCCAAGGAGTCCCCGGCCATGCTCTCCCATGCCCAGGACTATGTGCGCACCCTGCCGGAGCAGTACCCCGAGCTCATCAACGTCACCCTAGTGGAGACCATCATCGACAACATCCGCCAGCGCATCCTGACCGGGGGCGAGCAGCTGGTGAGCGCCTCCCTCAGCTCCCTCATCAACGTGGTGGCCATCCTCATCTACGCCATTCTGGTGCCGCTGATGGTGTTCTTCATGCTCAAGGACAAGCAGATCCTGATGGGCGGACTGCGCCGCTTCCTGCCGCGCAACCGCACCCTGGTCAACCGGGTCTGGGTGGAGATGAACGAGCAGATCCTCAACTACATCCGCGGCAAGGTCATCGAGATCCTGATCGTCGGGGTGATCAGCTATGTGGCCTTCGCCATGCTGGGGCTGCGCTACTCGGTGCTGCTGGCGGTGGCGGTCGGCTTCTCGGTGCTGATCCCCTACATCGGCGCCGCGGCGGTGACGGTACCGGTGGCCATGGTGGCCCTGTTCCAGTGGGGACTGACGCCGGAGTTCACCTGGCTGATGGTGGTCTACACCGTTATTCAAGTGCTCACCGGCAACGTGTTGGAGCCCATCCTCTTCTCCGAGGCGCTCAACCTCCATCCGGTGGCCATCATCATCGCCGTGCTGGTATTCGGCGGCCTGTGGGGATTCTGGGGGGTCTTCTTCGCCATTCCCCTCGCCACCCTGGTCAAGGCGGTGCTCAACGCCTGGCCCAAGCGCGAAGAGCTGCCCGCAGCGAAATAACCCACTTCCCATGCAATCGTGACAACGGAGTGTCCATGACCTTTTTGCGTCAAATCAGAGCAGCAGGGCTGACGGCCCTGCTCCTCGCGGCCGCCATGCCCGCCCGTGCCGATATCGACCTTGGTGCCATGGATCTGCTCACCAGCGACAGTCCCACCAGCCCGGTGCCACAAGGCTTTGTCGCCGGTGCGGCGCTCATCGGGGGACAAGCCCGCTATGAGGCGCAGGATAATGCCACCTACGCCATCCCGGGTTTTATCTACTTCGGCAAGCAGTTCATGTTTCTCGGCGATCGGGCGCGTTACTACTTCCACAAGGATGAACATGTCGCCCTGTATGGCTATGGCCGGGTGCGTTTTGGCAATCTGGATCCCGAGGAGTCGCCCGCCTTCACCGGCATGGAACAGCGCAAATGGCAGCTGGAAGGCGGGATCGGTGGCAACCTCACCACTCCCTACGCCCTCTTGACCGTGCGGGCCAGCAGCGACATCAGCGGCCGCAGCAAGGGTCAGGAGCTGCTGCTGTGGGCCGATTTTCCCATCCTGCGTGACAAGCTGCTGATCATGCCGGGGATGGGGGTGATGCTGCGCAGCGACAAGATGGCCAACTACTACTTCGGCGGCATCTCCGAAAGCGAGGCCACCGCCCAGCGCCCGGCCTGGGATACGGGGTCAACCCTCTCCCCCATGGCGGCGCTCATCACCAGCTATCGCTTCAGCCCCAACTGGATTGGCATGTTTGCCATGAACTACGAATGGTACGACGGCGACATCGAGCACAGCCCGCTGGTCCAGCACACTGGCGAACTCTATGCCGGCGTGGGGATCGGCTATATCTGGTAGTCGGCATAGCAGGCAACGACAAGACCACACGCGCAAAACAAAAAGGGAGCCATCGGCTCCCTTTTTCACGACCATCGTCAGGCTGATAGTGCAGCCTACTCAGGCTGCCAATTCAGGCTTACAGCGCAGCCAGAAACGCGCCGAGCTGCTCATTGACGAAGGCCGGATTTTCCAGCGAGGCGATGTGGCCGGCCGCCGGCACCTCCTTGAACGGGCAACCCAGCACCTCGGCCATCAGATAGCCTTCCAGTACCGGCCGTGCCTTGTCCTGACTGCCGGTCATCACCAGCGCAGGCACGCTGATCGCTTCCAGCCACTCGATGCGATCCTCGCGGGTCACGAAGCTGCGGCCCACCGCCACCATGGCGGCCACCTTGTCGGCCGGCCAGGCGGCGAGACGCGCCTTGAAACCGCTCATCAGGTCGGCATCCGGCTGATCGGCAAAGAACAGCGGCGCCACCTGCTCGACGATGGGGGCCGGGATGGTGCCAAGCTGCTCGATCATCGCCAGCATGCCGAGGTAGCGCTCGCTGGTGATCTGCGGCTCGAGGCCGACGAAGCTGTCCATCAGCACCAGGCCCTTGAGGCGCGCGGGTGCCATGCGTGCCAGCTCGACGCCCCACATGCCGCCGATGGAGAGACCCACCAGCACGAACTCATCGATGCCGAGCGCATCGAGCAGCGCCAGATGATCGCGCGCCAGGGTTGCCAGGGTGCAGGCCCCCTCGGGCAGCGCATCGGAATCGCCGTGGCCCCACAGCTCAGGCACGATGCAGCGATACTGCCCCTTGAGGGCCTCGATTTGCGGCGCCCACATGGCGCTGTCCCACAGGTAGCTGTGACCAAACAACAGTACCGGGCCCTGCCCCTCGTCCAGATAGCCCATCTGGCGGCCCGCGATCTCCATAAATTGCTTCATGTTTTCTCCTGTTTCTGGTGCCGACTATTGACGGGGCGGCAGTGTAGCACGACCCTCTTGGCAGTGACGCCTGCCTGGTGCAATCTGGAAAAGTGTCAATAAGGAGAAGAGCATGCCGAAGGACAAGAGCAAGAAACGCCCGCGCCTGGACAAGAAGACCTACGAGCATCACCTGGCCCATCTGCAGGAGGAGCTGGTCAAGCTGCAGGAGTGGGTCAAGCAGGAGGGGCTCAAAGTGGTGGTGCTGTTCGAGGGCCGCGACGCCGCCGGCAAGGGGGGCGTCATCAAGGCGATCACCGAGCCCCTCAACCCCCGGGTCTGCCGGGTCACGGCGCTGCCCGCCCCCTCGGATCGCGAGCGCTCCCAGTGGTACTTTCAGCGCTACGTGGCCCACCTGCCCGCCGCCGGCGAGATGGTGCTGTTCGACCGCTCCTGGTACAACCGGGCCGGGGTCGAACGGGTGATGGGCTTTTGCAGCGACAACGAGTATCGCGAGTTTTTGCGGGCCTGCCCCGAGTTCGAGCGGATGCTGATCCGCGCCGGCATCACGGTGATCAAATACTGGTTCTCGGTCAGCGACGAGGAGCAGGAAAAACGGTTCAAGGAGCGGATCAACACCCCCATCAAGCGCTGGAAGTTCAGCCCGATGGACCTGCAGTCCCGCTCGCGCTGGGTGGAGTACTCCCGCGCCAAGGACGACATGTTCACCTACACCGACACCGAGGATTGCTCCTGGTTCGTGGTGGAGGCGGACGACAAGCGCCGCGCTCGCCTCAACTGCATCTCCCACCTGCTGGGCAAAGTACCCTATGAGGCGATCCACTACGAGCCCATCACCCTGCCCCCCATCAACACCGAGGGGTATGAGCGCCCACCGCTGGCCAACCAGCACTTCGTGCCCGACATTACCGCCGCACTCGAGGGCTGAGCCCTGCCACCTCGCCTGCCGTTCTCGCCAAACGGCAGGCAATAAAAAGCCGGTCTTGCGACCGGCAAAAAGGCATTGAATCTAAAGAAAGGAAAACCTCGGCAGCCGCCCCTGATCAGGTGCGGATGTATTTGGCCGTGCGCGGGAAGGCTTGCTCCTTGGCATCGAACAGGTAGCAGGCTTCGGCCGGAATGCCGACGCTGTACTGCTGGCCGGTGGCCACATCCACGTCGGAGCTGGCCTTGACGGTGAAGTCATGCCCTGCCACGTCCATGTAGACGAAGGATTCGGCCCCCAGGTGTTCAGCCACCTGCACCACCCCGCTCACCTTGCTGTCGGCATGGGGGTGATCCAGCGGCACCAGGTGCTCGGGACGAATGCCCAGCTCCACCTTGTCGCCGACCGCGCCGCTGCGGGCATCGACCCGGGCACGCACGGTATCGCCGGTGGTCAGCTTGACCACGCACTCCTGCTCGCCAATCTCCACCAGCTCACCGGCCAGGAAGTTCATCTTGGGAGAGCCGATGAAGCCGGCCACGAACTTGTTGTCCGGGTTGTGGTAGAGCTCGAGCGGAGTACCGAACTGCTCCAGGTTGGTGGTCGCCTCGCCCTTGAGCGGGCTCAGCACCACGATGCGGTTGGCCAGGGTCATGGCCTCCACCTGGTCGTGGGTCACGTAGATGATGGTGGAGTTGAGCTCCTTGTGCAGCTTGGCAATCTCGATGCGCATCTTGACCCGCAGGGCGGCATCCAGGTTGGACAGGGGTTCGTCAAACAGGAACACCTGCGGTTGCTGGACGATGGAGCGGCCGATGGCGACCCGCTGACGCTGACCGCCGGAGAGTGCCTTGGGCTTGCGGTCCAGCAGCGGCTCGAGACCCAGGATCTCGGCGGCGCGCATCACCCGCTTGTGGATGTTCTCCTTGTCCATCTTCTTGAGCTTGAGGCCGAAGGCCATGTTCTCGTAGATGTTCATGTGCGGATAGAGGGCGTAGGACTGGAACACCATGCCCACGTTGCGCTCTACCGGCGGCACGTCGTTCATGTAACGACCGCCGATGGTCAGCTCGCCGCTGGTGATGTCTTCCAGACCCGCGATCATCCGCAGCAGGGTGGACTTGCCGCAACCGGACGGACCGACGAAGACGATGAACTCCCCTTCCTTGATGGCCAGGTTGATATTGCGCAGGGTGTCCTTGTGAACAGCCGGGTCGTAATTTTTGCGAACGTTGTTGAGTACTACTTCAGCCATGTCGAGCTCCGCTCTTGAATCTTTGCAAATCGTGATGGCGGGGGGAGTCGGCTCCCCCGGCCATGAACCTTAACCTTTCACGCCGCCAGCGGTCAGACCGCCAACCAGCCAACGCTGTGCGAGCAAGAACACCACTGTGATGGGGAAGCCCGACAGCACGGCGGCTGCGGCAAAGTCACCCCACAGGTAGTTCTGCGGATAGAGGTACTGCTGGGCCCCGACCGCCAGGGTCAGATTGTTCACATCCTGCAGCAGGATGGAGGCCATGGGCACCTCGGTAATGGAACCGATGAAGGCCAGGATGAACACCACCGCCAGGATGGGCACCGACAGGGGCAACAGGATCAGGCGGAATGCCTGCCACGGGGTGGCACCGTCGATGGCCGCCGCTTCCTCCAGGGAGGAGTCGATGGTCTCGAAGTAGCCCTTGATGGTCCAGACGTGCAGGGCGATGCCGCCCATGTAGGCCAGGATCAGGCCGCCGTGGGTGTTGAGACCCAGCCAGGGGATGTAGTCACCAATCTTGTTGAAGAGCGCATAGATGGCCACCAGTGCCAGCACCGCCGGGAACATCTGGAAAATCAGCATGCCCTGCAGGATGGTGGACTTGCCACGAAAACGCAGGCGGGCAAAGGCGTAGGCACAGGTGGTGGAGAGCACCACGATCATCAGGGCGGTGATGCCCGCGATCTTGATGGAGTTCCACAACCAGGTCAGCACCGGGAACGGCGGCGGCGTGATGCTGCCGTCGGCGTTGGTGATGGACATGCCCAGCGCCAGCTTCCAGTGATCCAGGGTCGGGTTGGAGGGGATGATCTCCCCTACCGCGAAGTTGCCGTTTCTAAACGAGATGGCGATGACCATGATCAGCGGGAAGATGATCAGTGCCAGGAAGCCCCACATCACCAGGTGGGTTGCCCACACCCGGTATTTGACTGATTTGGGTTGTACGATTGCCATGTTGAAGCCTCCTTACAGTTGCTTGTCGGCTTTGGACAATTTCAGGTTGAGCAAGGCCAGCGCACCCACGATGAGGAAGATGGCGGTGGCGATGGCACTGGCCAGACCGTAGTCCTGACCACCCGAGCCCTGGAACGCGATCCGGTAGGTGTAGCTCACCAGCAGGTCGGTGGTACCGGCCGGGGTGCTGGCGCCGATGATGTCCGGCGCGCCGTTGGTCAACAACTGGATGAGCACGAAGTTGTTGAAGTTGAAGGCGAACGAGGCAATCAACAGCGGTGTCAGCGGCTTCATCAAGAGCGGCACTGTGATCTTGAAGAAGTTCTGCACCGGACCGGCACCGTCCATGGCGGACGCTTCATAGAGATCTTCCGGAATGGCTTTGAGCAGGCCCATGCAGAGGATCATCATGTAGGGGTAGCCAAGCCAGGTGTTGACGATGAGGATCATCACCTTGGCCAGGAAGGGGTTGGTATACCAGTCCGGCTTGATGCCGAACGCCGCTTCCAGGAACAGGTTGATCTCACCGAAGTTCTGGTTGAACAAGCCCTTGAACACCAGGATGGAGATGAACGCCGGGATGGCATAGGGCAGGATCAGCATGACCCGGTAGAAGCCGCGCCCCTTGAGGGACTCCCACTGCACCAGACAGGCCAGCACCATGCCGATGGCCAGGGTGAAGCCCACCGAACAGGCGGAGAAGATCACGGTCCAGACGAAGATCTGCAGGAACGGAGCCTGGATACCCGGATCGGTGACGATGCGGGCGAAGTTCTTCCAGCCCACGCTCACCACGAAGCCTGGCGCCACGCTCTTGCCGACAAACTGGCCCTGTTCGTCGATGTATTGATAGAAGCCGGTGTCGCCGTTGGGCAGCATCAGCTCGCCGCTCTGGTTGTCACGCAGCAGGTTGCTGTCTTTGATCACCACCCCGGACTTGAGCACGGCACCGTCCAGCAGACGGGTGTACTGCTGCTTCTGGGCGGCGAACTTGCGCAGGCTGCTCAGGGTCAGGTGGGTTCCGCCATCCGGCAGCACCAGATCGAGTGCGCTCAGGTGGGTGCGATGGTCGACGATGGCCCGGATGGGCGCCACCTTGTCCACGGCCTCCCCTTCCAGGGGTTGCAGCTGAACAACCTGCACCGGTTCATGGACTCTGCCCTCGCGGACAGCCAGTTCACGGGCCTTGTTGCTCATCAGGGTAACGGGTTGACTGATAAAGGATTGGTCGTCCTGTTTCAGCAGCAGCTGAAACTGATTGTTCTCACCACCCAAGAGGGTGAAATCGAATTCACCGCCCGCCACCTTATAGGTTTTTTTCAGATGGTAATCTCGCGCCTGCTCGATGGAGAGCAGGTTGGATCCCGAATAGTTGGTGAAGGCGATGCCGATCGTGTAGGCAAGAGGGAAGATGATAAAAACAACCATGCCGGCCACACCGGGGAAGATATAGCGGTGGGCATAGGTCTTCTTGTTCATGAAGACATACAGACCGACGGAGACCACCACCAGATCCAGCAGAGCGAATACCCACTCACCGCTGGCGTACATCATCACGGCTGCATAACCGTTGAGGATGGCTACCAGAGCAGCAATGGTCCACTTAAGCCAGGTGTGCTTATCCTTCGGACCGGCATAGGATTCAATAGAAGGTACTACTTCCATGCCAATTAACCTTTATAACGCCAAGAGAGATTTGAGAGAGTGGGAGGCCATTGCGGCCTCCCGGGTAGTGCGTGCTTACTGAACGATACGCTTGGCAGCGGTATCCAGGGCTTCGTCAACGCTCTGACGGCCGGAGGTTACGTTCTTGAGGGCAGTTTCGAAGGAGGACCAGAAACGGCTCATCTCAGGCACGGACGGCATCGGCTCGCCATTCTGGGCGTTTTGCATGGTTGCCTTGATGTGCGGATCGGATTCCAGGGTCTTCTGGAAGGACTTCAGCGCCACGGCGCCCAGCGGCTTGTCGGCGTTGACCGGTGCCAGACCGGCGTCGGTCAGCAGGTAGTTTTCCAGGAACTCGATGGCCAGATCCTTGTTCGGGCTGGCGGCGTTGATGGTGGCACCCAGCACGCCGACGAAGGCCTTGGCCGGTTTACCCTTCAGGGTCGGCAGCGGCGCTACGCCGTACTTGATGCCGCTCTTGTCCAGGTTGCTCCAGGCCCAGGGACCGTTGATCATCATGGCCACTTCGCCCTTGTTGAACTTGGCGTCCATCACACCGTAGTCGATGCCTTTTTCCAGGTGACCGGACTTGATCATCTCGGAGATGTAGCCGACACCGGCCTTGGCACCCGCGTTGGCCACGCCGGTGTCTTTCACGTCATAACCGGTAGCGGTTTTCTTGAAGGCATAACCACCGTTGGCAGCCACCAGCGGGTAGCTGAAATAGGGGGTGTCATAGGCCCACATGATGGCGCGCTTGCCGTTCTTCTTCAGAGTCTCGTCAATTTTGGCGATCTCTTCGAAGGTCTTCGGCGGCTCCGGCAGCAGATCCTTGTTGTAAATCAGGCTGACCGCTTCCACGGCAACCGGGTAGCCGTAGGTCTTGCCATCGACGGTCATGGCATCCCAGGCGAACTGTTCAAACTTGGCTTTGGTGGCTGCATTCGGGGTCACGGGGACCAGCAGACCGGCCTTGACCCACTCACCGTAACGGTCGTGAGCCCAGAAGAAGATGTCCGGGCCGTTGCCGGTGGCAGCGGCTTGCTGGAATTTCACTTCCACCTGATCAGGGTGCGCAACCGTCACCTTGATGCCGGTTTCGGCTTCAAACTTCTTACCTACTTCGGCCAGACCATTGTATCCCTTGTCACCGTTAATCCAGATGGTCAGTTGACCTTCGTCAATGGCGGCAGTGGCAGAGCAAGCCACGCCCAGAGTAGCCAGACCGATCAGGGATGACAGCAATTTCTTTTTCATGAGCCTTTCCTTGTATTAGTTCCGCGCTGTAAGAGCATTGTGTGCGAGATGAATATTATCCCAAGCCGTTACCGCCTCACATGACGCAACTCGCATTTTTGAAACGCAATTACGTATTTTCTTCCAGAAAGTTCTGAAAACATTTTCTTATTTCAGGGGGTTATCGCCATTTATTGGCATATTTATCGCCAAATTAAGAAATTAAATTACCAAAAGGAAATAAAAAAACATGAATGAAAGGGTTTTCACCTCACTGAAAACCCTTTCACGGGGATTATTCTGTTTAATTTGTTAACAAAGCACCGAGTTGGTTTCGCTGCTGCCTACCCCGTTAAATAAAAAGACACCGCAGCGAAGTGCGGTGTCTTTTTGCCAAAACTGGAAAGCAGATCACATTACGACTGGCGCAGCAGCTGATCCTTGAGGTTGGGCGGAACCCCCTTGATGGTCAGGGTATCGGTCTGGGGATCGTAGAACACCCGGCTGTTGAGCAGCTTCTGCTCGAAGCTCAAAGTCAGGCCGCCACCGGAGCCGACGAACTTGGTCAAGCCGCGCAGGGTCGAACGGTCGGCCGGGAAGCGATCTTCCAGCTCGTACTCCTGACCGATGAAGCTGTAAAAATCGAGATCGCCATCGCCCGGCAATTCCGCCGACAGCTCCTTGATCTCGATCTCTTCACCGGCGCTGGCCTGCTCGGTGCAATATTTGAAGACCTGTTTCTTGTAGTCGTTGCGCTCGGCCGGCTCGAGCTGGCGGCTGTCGCAATAATCGTCCACCGCCTGCAGCAGCCCCTTATTCTGGATCTTGGCATCCATCCCCTCGCGGGCACCCAGCAGATCCATGAAAAAGTCACCCAGCTTGCGGCCGACCCGGCCCTTGCTGAAGGTGATATAACGGCGCGAATCCGGCTGGGTTTTCCATTCGGTCAGATCGATGCGGGCCACCAGGTTCAATTTGCCGATATCCAGATACTGGATGTGACGCAGCTCCAGCGCCTCGCTGACGGTGACGCTCTCCTTGCCCTCCAGCAGGGCGATCATCAGATAATCCACCCCCACGTAGTTGTATTTGGCAAACAGCAGCACCCCCTGCTCGTCGAGGGCGTGCTCCACCAGCTGCTTGACCAGCAGCTGGGTCATCTCGACCGAGAAGGGGACGAAGTCGGTCTGTTCGCCGAGCAGCCGTTCGAGGGCGATGCGAAAGAGCGGAGAAGGCTGTTTGGGGGCGCTCTCCCCCTCCATCAGCTCGGCGACGGCGGCCTCGGGGTCGGCAAAGAAGCCGAAGCCCTTGCCCCCCTTGCCGTTGTAAATGCGATGCAGCTCCGCCATCAGCCCCTGTACCGCCTCATCGGCAGGCAGGAGCTGGCTGCGGGTGTCGGCGTGAGGTTGACCATCGCCGCCCTGGCGCAGGGAGTGAAGAATGATCTTGTCGATATCGAGACTCATGTCACAAAGCCATAGTGTTAGCCGAAAGGGTGAAGTATTATAAGGCGCTTTGAACCGAGATGAACCCAAGATTATGCCCATCGTATCAAAGTACAATAACGAGCAGTTTGACGCCCTGATGAACGACCTGATCACCGCCCTGGAGAAGCACAAAGCGCCGGTGGATCTGAGTCTGATGGTGCTCGGCAACCTGACCACCAATATCATCAATGGCATGGCCCCGGCCCAGCGTCAGGCGATCACCGAAAAATACATCCAGGCGCTCACCGCCTCGGTGGATCATCGCCACGATGCTCACTGAGTCTCTTCGCATTCTTTGATGTTTTTCAAGCAGATGGATCACTATGGTCGAAACCGGCAACCCCTATCGTGATAATGTTTCTCGCCTGATCACCTGGGGGCATTGGTTCTCCTTCTTCAACATCATTCTGGCCATGCTGATTGCCACCCGCTACCTGGGGGCGATCAGCTGGCCGTCGACCACGCTCGGCGTGACCTATCTCATCATCAGCTGGATCGGTCACTTCTCGTTTCTGAGCTTTGTCACCTATCTGTTGACGATCTTCCCCCTGAGTTTCGTGCTGCCCAAGGAGAAGCCGCTGCGCTTCATCTCGGCCATCATCGCCACCCTGGCGCTGGTGCTGCTGCTCATCGACACCCAGGTGTTCCAGCTGTTCAAGTTCCACCTCAACGGCCAGGTGTGGCAGTTGCTGCTGGATCAGGCCCAGACCGAGGAAGGCTCGATCTGGAGCATCATCTTCGTGGCGGTGCCCACCATCTTCCTGCTGCAACTGCTGCTGTCGGCCTATGTCTGGCGCAAGATCAACAAGCGCAAGCGCCGTCAGTACGGCAATCAGGTGGGGCTGGCCCTGCTGGTCTGCTTCATCCTGACCCACGTGGTCAACAGCTGGGCCGATGCCACCCTGTATCAGCCCATCACCATGCAGCGCGCCAACTTCCCGCTCTCCTACCCGATGACCGCCAAGAGCTTCCTCGCCAAGCACGGCTGGCTGGATCTGGACCAGTACGAGAAAAAGGCCGAATCACAGGATGGTGACAATGCGAGCCGCTTGCGCTACCCGCTGCGCCCGCTCAGCGTCAACGCTCCGCTGACCCACAAGAACCTGCTGATCGTGGTGGTCGACTCCCTGCGGGCCGACATGCTCAACAACATCAACATGCCCAATCTGCAGCGCTATGCGGATCAGCACCTCAACTTTGCCAACCACATGAGCGGTGGCAACGACGATGTGATGGGGATGTTCAGCCTGTTCTACGGCCTGCCGGGTCACTACTACGACGACATTCGCAACGACAAGACGCCGCCGGTGCTGTTCGACGAGATGCTGCGCCAGGACTACCAGTTCGGCCTGTTCGGCGCGCTGGAAGATGCCCAGAAGTACCGCCAGAGCATTCTCTCCGGCCTGCGCAAGCAGGTGTTCGTCTCCGAGCAGACCGACGACACCCAGCTCATCGGCGACTGGCAGCAGTGGCTTGCCAAGCGCTCGCCAGACCGGCCCTGGTTCTCGCTGGTCTATCTGTCGAGCCCGGGTGACTACCAGCTGCCGGCCAACGTGAAGGGGCCCTTCCAGCCGGAGCTCACCAAGTTCAACCCGGCCACCGCCTATCAGGCCGAGAATCTGGTGAAGCTGGAGAACCGCTACAAGAATGCGGTCTTCTATACCGACCAGTTGCTGGAACAGATGCTGGCCCAGCTGCAACAGCAGGGGCTTGGCGAACAGACCATCGTCGTCGTCACCGCCAACCACGGTCAGGAATTCAACGAGACCCAGAACAACAGCTGGGGCTATGGCACCAACTACTCGCCCTATCAGGTGCAGGTACCGTTCGTGCTGGCCTGGCCGGGCAACGATACCCTGCCGACGAGCCCGGTGAGCAGCCACCTGGATCTGGTGCCGACCCTGATGCAGAGCATGCTGGGGGTGCGCAATGCGCCACGGGACTACAGCATCGGCCGCAACCTGTTCGACACCAGCCCGCGCAACTGGCTGCTGGCGGGGGATCAACGCGACTTTGCCATCTATCAGGGCAACACCATCACCCACTTCAACAAGCAGGGTGACTTCGAGCTGCTGGAGCGAAACAGCTACCGTCCCATCAAGCACGGCACCCCGGACATGGGCGTCATGATCCAGGTGATGAACGAGCTGAACCGCTTCTATCGCGCCCCCTGATAGCCGCCTCATGCCCCTTGAAAACCCGCTCCTGCAGCGGGTTTTTTATTGCCGATATCACCTTGGCATGAGCTGCCAAGCCCTCAACCAACACCTTGCCACCCTCCCCCGTTTCATCCCCTGTCTGCCCGCCTTGCGCCCTGCAGGCGCAAACGTTGGCCCGTGTTGCTACTGATGCCTTCATCAAAAAATGCAGTCTGATCAGGATCATAAAAACAAAATGATAATGATTATCAATCGTTGATCTGGCTGGATCTCTCTGCAATAATCCGCGGCCTTCAGGCTCAAATAATAATTATTCTCAACATGAAAACACTGCTTCACTACTGGCCCATGCTGCTGTCCGGTACAGCGCTGGCCGCCGGCGATCCCGCCGGCATAGACACCTCCGGTACCACCCCGCCCAAGGCGCGCGAGACCATAGTGGTCAAGGGTCAGCGGGTCGAACAGAAACTGTCCGACATCTCGGGCTCCATCACCGTCATCACCGAAGAGGATCTGGAGCGCCAGATAGCCACCGAGCTCACCGACGTGTTCAAGAACGAACCCGGCGTCTCGGTGACCGGCTCGGCGGGCCGGCCGCAAAACATCAGCATCCGCGGCATCGGTGGCAACCGGGTGCTGATCATCAAGGACGGGGTCCGGGTCAGCGACGGCTTCGGCGCCGACGACCTCAACGACAAGGTGGGCCGTTTCAGCTTCGATCTCGATGACGTCAAGCAGATCGAGGTGGCCAAGGGAGCCGGCTCCGCCCTGCACGGCTCGGACGCCATCGGCGGCACCGTGGTCATCACCACCAAGCAGCCGGAAGATTACCTGCAGGGGCAGGATGCCTACCTCAGCAGCAAGGTGCTGCACGATGGCAGCAGCGACAAGCAGAAACTGAGCGCCACCGGCGCCGCCCGCTGGGGCGAGAGCGCCCACCTGCTGCGCCTCTCCGGCTGGCAGGGGCACGAGACCGCCAACTACGACCAGAGCCGCATCCCGGCGGATCTCGATGGCCTCAGCGCCTCCACCAGCTCCAGCCTGACCCTCAATGCACAGCATCTGCTGCGCCTCGAGCTCGACTACTTCGAGGACAACGCCAAGCGGGATCAGGGGCCGCGCGAAATTCCCCAGCCCGACGGCAAGTGGCAGGTGCGCCAGTATCGCGAGAATGGCACCCAGCGCTCCCAGGGCGGCAAACTGAGCTGGGAGGCGCAGGATCTGGGCCACCCGCTGGCCGACCGCTTTACCTGGAACCTGCACGGAAACTACGCCAAGAACACCGCCAACAAGCGCAGCCTGCTGCAAAATGACGAGCTGAGCGGCTACCCCCGCTATCGCAGCGAGCGGGAGCTGGCCACCTTCACCGAACAGCTGATCGGCAGCGAGCTGGATATCCGCCGCGATCTGGTCACCGGCCCCATCGAGCACAAGCTGAGCTACGGCATCGAGCTGGCGCGCACCCGGCACGAGCGACCGGTGGAGAAGCTGATGCTGGAAGCCGGCATTCCCCAGCCCACCCAGTCCGCCCCCTTCAGCAGCGCCCGCACCGATCGGGCCGGCATCTGGCTGGGAGACGTGGCGACCCTGGGCCAGTGGCAGTTCACTCCGACCCTGCGCATGGATCAGCAGTGGCTGAGCCCGCAGGATGGCCGGGGCGAGAGCAACCACAGCTGGCATATCTCGCCGAGCCTGGCCACCAGCTACCGCTTCAACGAGCAGTGGCGCAGCTGGCTGAGCTACGCCAACGGTTTCAGCGCCCCCTCCTACGACAAGGTGTACGGCAACATTCCCCACTACTTTGCCCTGCCGCCGTTCGAGATCATCGCCAACCCGAACCTCAAGGAGGAGACCAGCCACAGCTTCGAGTGGGGGGTGAGCGGCGAAGGGGATGAGTGGAGCATCAAGCCGGCCCTCTTTTACAACCGCTACTACAACTTCGTCGACTGGCGTCAGGTGGGCTTTCGCCTGAGCGACGGGGTCATGCTGCGTCAATACCGCAACGTCGCCAAGTCCGAAACCTGGGGCGCCGAGATCGCCGCCAGCTACTGGCTGACCCAGCAGTGGGAGCTGGCCACCAAGCTGGGCTGGGTCGACGGCAAGACCAGCCAGGGCGAATCGCCGCGCAACCTCACGCCGCTCGAGGGCAACACCCGCCTCAGCTATCAGGCCAACGACTGGAGCCTGGGGCTGCAGGCCGACTACGCCGCCGCCATGAGCCGGGTGCCCAGCTGTGGCAACAGCCTGACCCAGCAGCAGGGCGAGTGCCTGAAAACCGCCGGCTGGCTCAGCTTCGCCCTGACCGCCGACTGGCAGATCACCGACGCCCTCAAGGCCAACCTCAAGCTCGACAACCTGCTCGACACCCGCTACACCCGCTATCAGGACGTCGCCGGGCTGGAAGCAGGCACGGATGCGGGCCTCTACACCCAGACGGGCCGCTCCTTGAGTGCCAGCCTGCGCTACACCTTCGTGGGGCTCTGATGCACGCACTCCTGATGCTGGCCAGCCTGCTGGCCAATCCGGCGCCCGCCCAGCCTGTCGCCCTTGCACCTGCCGATACCCAGAGCCAGGCTGTCGCCACCTCGACGCCGATCGTGGCCCCGCTTATTCCTCACCGCCCGCGGCCAATGCAGGGGGAGCGGGCCCGGCTCGATCCCTATGGCGGCTGGCGCGACGACAGCCGCCAGGATCCCGCCCTGCTGGCCCTGCTGGGCGAGCAGAACCGCTGGACCGAGCAGCAGCTCGCCGCGCAGCGGCCGCTGGAGCAGGCGCTGCAGGCCGAGTGGCAGGCGCAAGCGCGCGGTGAACCCATGCCGCAAGAGTGGCTGAGCGAGGCGGGCAGCCAGTGGCGGATGGAAGCCGACGGCAGCCTGTGGCAGCTCAGCGACGAGCAGGCTGAACCCCGTCAACGGCTGGCGGCCCGCCAGCCGGCCAGCGGCTACTACGAGCTCGCCAGCTGGGCCCTGCACCCGAACGGGCGCTGGCTGGCCCTGGCCGAAGATCTGCAGGGCGATCGGGATTACCGCATCACCCTGCTCGACCTGGCCGACGGCAAGCCCCTGGCCACCCTGACCCACCGGGCCAGCGATCTGCTCTGGAGCCTGGACGGCAAGACCCTCTACACCATCGCCAACGAACCTCGCACCCTGCGCCCCTGGCAGCTGTGGGCCTGGCGCGATGGCAGGGAGCAGCAGATCCACCAGGAGGCGGATCCCGCCTGGCTGCTCAGCCTCTATCGCACCACGGATCGGCGCCACCTGCTGCTGCAGAGCAACAACCACGACAGCGCCGAGCAGTACCTGCTGGACGAGGGCACACCGGCTCTGCTCAAGGCCCGTCAGGCTGGCCTTGAGTACTACCTGGATACCCAGGGGGAGCGGGTGCTGCTCAAGAGCAACCGGGACGGTGCCCTCGGCCTCTATCAGGTGGCCGACCTGAGCCAGGTGGCCAAGGGAGAGTGGCAGCCGCTCTGGTCTGGCGAGCAGAGGAGCCTCGAGAAGTGGCGCCTGTTTGCCGACTACACGGTGCTGCAGTATCGCCATCACGGGGATGACTGGCTCGACGTGCTGGATGGCCGCGGCCGGCTCAGCCATCGCCTGCTGCTGACCGAGGGGGCCGGCACGGCCTGGATCCAGGGTGCCCACGACCCCGCCAGCGGGCAGATCCTGATCCGCCGCCAGGGCATGGCCGAGCCGCCGCACCAGCGCCTGCTCGATCTCGCCAGCGGCCACTGGCTGCCGGACGCCCGGGCCGCCCTCCCCTCCCCCTACCAGAGCGAGCGCCGCTGGGTGGTGGGCAAGGATGGCGTCAAGGTGCCGGTCTCCCTGGTGTGGCGCAAGGACATCCACACTCCCAAGGCGCTGCTGCTCTACGGCTATGGTGCCTACGGCACCCCCATGCGCCCCTACTACCAGCCGCAGGTGCTGAGCCTGCTGGATCGCGGCTTCGTCTACGCCATCGCCCACGTGCGCGGCGGCGGCATGCTGGGGGATGCGTGGTATCTGGCGGGGCGCGGTCGCCACAAGCAGCACAGCGTGGACGACTTCCTGGCCGTGGCCGCTGCGCTGGCCCGGGATCCCGCCATCGACCCCGCCCGGCTGTTCGCCATGGGCGGCAGCGCCGGCGGCCTGCTGGTGGCGGCGGCCCTCAACCAGGCGCCGACCCGCTTCGCCGGGGCCGTGCTGCAGGTGCCCTTCGTCGATCTCATCGGCACCATGAGCGATCCCGAACTGCCGCTCACCCGCCAGGAGTATGTCGAGTGGGGCAACCCGGCCATTGCCGCCGATTACGCCGCCATGCGTCGCCTGAGCCCTTACGACAACCTGCATGCGGCCCCCTATCCCCCCGTCTATGTGACGGCCGGGCTGCACGACAGTCAGGTGCCCTACTGGGAGCCGCTCAAGTGGGTGGCCCGCCTGCGGGAACACAGCACGGGAGCGGGCCCCTATCTGCTCAGCACGGCCCTCGACGGCGGCCACCGCACCAGCCCCGGCAACGCGCGCCAGCAGGCGGCCCGCGAGTACGCCTTTCTGCTCATCCAGGCGGGCGCCCGCCGGTGATCCCTTTTCTCATTTTTGTGTTGGAGTAAACCATGAAACCCTCTTCCCTGGCCCTCTGGCTGGCGGCAACCCTGCTCTCCCAGCCGCTGCTGGCGGCCGAGCTGCAGTTTGTCGATGAACAACCGCTGACCACCACGCCGAAGCTCTGGCTCGAACAGCGTCTTGGCGTGAGCCTGGCTCCCGACTACGAGCGGGCCAGCCTGCTCGGCCATCACTACAGCTTCCGCCAACTGGTCAACGGCCTGCCGGTGGCCACCATCCAGGCCGCCGTCAGCGTCGATCAAACAGGCAAGCCCTGGCGCATCTATCACAACAGCCGGCCGCTGCAGAGCCACGAACCCGGCTGCGACGCCGCCGGCACTCTGGATCCCTTGCTGGAGCAGCTGCGCGATGGCGGCAGCGACATCGACACCCTTGGTCCGGTTGAAGCCTGGTACTGGCGCGACGGAGACACCCTGGTGCCAGCCCTGCGCCAGCGGGTGCGCGAGCATCAGGCGGGCAACGCCAAGGCCAGCTATGTGCAGCTCTTCGCCAGCTGTGACGGCAGCCGCGAGCTCGGTCGCTGGATGGATGCGGCCAGCACCCAGGCCAGCCGCGTCGCCGACGCCGGCGACACCCAGCTGGAGGCTCGGGTATTCGATCCGGATCCCCGTACCCAGCTGCGCGATGCCAGCCTGGTCTGGCACGAAGCCCTGCAACTGGCGGACGCCGCCTATCAGGACAAGGTGCCGCTGCCGGTCACCCTGGCGGGTGGACGCTATCTGCTGAGCGGCCCCCACGCCCGGGTGGTGGATGCCATGGAGCCCACCACCGCCCCCTTCAGCGCCGACAACCCGCAGGCGTTTCGCCTCACCCGCGATGATCGCGGCTTTGCCGACATCAACGCCTACTACCACCTGGATCTGGCCCAGCGCCACCTCAAGCGCCTCGGCTTTGTCGATCTTATTCCGGGGGCGCTCGACATCGATACCGAGGCCGGCTATCAGGACAACTCCCTCTACGATCCGTTCGAGCGCCGGCTGGAGCTGGGCCGCAGCGGCGTGCCCGATGCCGAGGATCCCATGGTGATCTGGCACGAGTTCGGCCACGCGGTGCAGCACCATATAGTGCCGGATCTCGGGGACGAGGCGGACTGGGGCGCCATCGGCGAGGGCTTCAGCGACTACCTGGCCGCCAGCCACCGCCAGCGCAGCGAAGCCGGCCGTCAGTTCGAGCCCGCCATGGTGTTCAACTGGGATGCCCGCTTCACCGACCGAACTCCGCGTCAGCTGGACGATCTGCGCGCCCGCTACCACCCGGATTACAACTACCCGGCCCACCGCACCATCAACGGCAGCAATGGCGATCAGTTGTGGGGCACCCCGCTGTTCCAGGCGCTGCTGGCCGCGGTCGCCGAGCAGGGCGAAGGGGCGCGGGACGAGTTTGATCGCCTGATCATCGAGTCCCACTTCGGTCTCGGCCCGGCCATCCGCATGCCGCAGCTGGCCCGCATCACGGTGGATACCGCCGCCCGGCTCTACCCGGCGCGCCCCTATGCCAGGCTGCTGGAGCAGGCGTTTCGCCAGCACGGCCTGTTGCAGGCACCGGTCAATGTGGGCCTCAGTGATGGCAGCGTCATCGAGCTGGGGCAGCGCCAGTCGGTGCAGCTGACCCTCACCAACCAGGGCAAGGCGCCGGTCACCCTCAATGAGCTGGCCCTCACCCTGCCAACCGGGTTGCAGGCCGATCCTTACAGCTGGCAACCGGCGACCCTCGCGGCGGGTGCCAGCATGACCACCACCCTGCGCCTGCTGGCCCAGAGCCCGCTCGCCTGTGGCGACGAGGTGGCGCTGCCGGTGAGCCTCGCCATGAGCGGCACCAGCCCGACCGAGCGCCAGTGGCAGCAGTCGCTGACCCTGCCCATCGGCGCCCCCATCGTCAGCCGTGCCAGCGGCCAGCCGCTCACCTTGAGCGATGCCATGAGCGACGAGGTGCGTGGTCTCAGTGAAACCAGCCTGCTGATAGAGAGCAGCGAGGCCAGGGTGAGCGATCGGCTGCAGCTGAACCTGGATCTGCAACACCCGGCGCTCGATGAGCTGGAGATCTGGCTCAACTCCCCCTCCGGCACCCGCATCCAGATCTGGAACAAGGGCTACAGCCCGTTGCCGCGCCTCAAGGGGGTGTTCCCCACCGAGCTGCTGCCCCTGCAGCCCTTCAGCGCGCTGGAAGGGGAGCCGCTGGCCGGCCGCTGGACCCTGGAGATAGTGGACAGCAAGCCCGGCAATCGGGGCCGCATCAACGGCTGGAGCATCAGCCAGCGCACCGGCGCCCAGTGCAGCAAGCCGATCACTCCGCCCGATGACGGCATCATCCACTTTCAGGTGGACGACGGCAGCGGCGGCGGGGCAGCCAACCTGCTCTGGTTGCTGCCGCTGGCACTCTGGCGCCGCCTGCGCCAGCGCACCTGAATCCACCCCATCCATATATAAGAAGAGGGGGCCAAGGCCCCCTTGCCCAAGGACAAGAGATGACACCACATTACTCCCGCCTGGCCTGCCTGCTGGCCCCCCTGCTCACCGCCTGTGGCGGTGGCGGCTCGGACGAGGCGCCGCTGGCGGCTCCCGACTACAGCCTGACCGTGACCCTGCCCGAAGCCGGCACCCTGTGCGTCAACCTCAATCAGAATGCATCTTGTGATGCGGGCGAGCCCAGTGTCAGCGGCGCGGCCGGTACTCACCGGTTGAGCGGCAGCGCCCCGGCACTGTTGACCAGTACCTTGCTGTTCTTGCCGAGCAACCCGGCCGCCCCCGTGCTGCTGCACCCCGCCGCCCGGCTCGATGACCAGCACCTGACCCCCAGCCCGCTCAGCACCCTGCTGCAATACCGCATCGCCGAGGGGCAGCCCCCGAGACAAGCCCTCGACCAGCTGCTGAGTGCGCTGGCGCCACTGCAACCGGGCCAGGAGCTGGCCGCCCTGGCGCAGCTGGCCGACTTCAACCTAGCGCTGGGCCAGCTGCTGCAGGCGGTCGTCGAGACCGATCTACAGGCGCAGGAGGGCTTCTCGACCGCCACTCTGCATATGCTGGTGTGGCCCGCCATCGGCAGCCTGCTGCCCGAGCTGGCCAGCCACTTTGCCCTGCACGGCGAGCTGGCCAGCCAGCAAGCAGACGTCCGCGCCCGGCTGCTGCAACAGCACTCCCATCCACTGATCACCGGCAGTGGCGTCACCACCTACACGGATGGGGTCGACTACCTGCTCACCCAGGAGCCCGCCGACCACCCGGGGCAGGAAGCCAGCCTCAACAAGGCGCCGTTGCGCTATCGCAAGCTCGACGGCCAGGGTCAGCCGCTGGCCGATGACGCCCCCGCCTGGGAGTGCGTGGAGGATCTCAATACCGGCCTGGTCTGGGAGAAGAAGCTCGATGATCCCGCCAGCCTGCGCGATCTGCACCGCACCTTCGCCTGGGAGCTTGGTGACTATCACCCCACCCAGCAGGAACGTGACTACGCCTGCCCGGATGGCGAAGCCATCTGCACCACGGAGCAGTACCGCCAGTGGCTCAACGCCCAGCAGCTGTGCGGCATCACCAGCTGGCGCATGCCCCACTCGCGCGAGCTGATGAGCCTGCAGCACTATGGCTCCCTCGCCCGCCAGGACGACCAGCCGGTGAGCATGGACGTGCGCTACTTCCCCGATGTCGGCACCACCAGCAAGGATTTCAGCGGCTACTACTGGAGCCAGACCCTGACCCCTTCGCGCCGGCTGGAGAGCGCTCCCATCAGTGCCATTGCCCACATCTTCCTTGGCGATGACGCCGGCACCGACTACGCCACCACAGTTCAAAACAGCGATGATGCCAACGGTCTGCAACTGCGACTGGTGGCGGAGGTAACCCGATGAACCGCTTGATGTTGACCCTGCTGCTGACCCTTGGCAGCCCCCTCGCCCTGGCCACCGCCATCTGTGATGACAACATGCCCAGAACCAGCCCCACCGCCCGCTTCATCGACCGCGGTAACGGCACCGTCACGGATCGCTCCACCGGCCTGACCTGGATGCGCTGCCAGCTCGGCCAGACCTGGCGCAACCAGAGCTGCAGCGGCGAACCGACCCGGCTTTACTGGCAGCAGGCCCTGCTGACCGCCGAGCGGATCCGCACCGAGCCGAGCCATGCCCTCTACAACTTCGGCGGCCACGGTGGCTGGCGCCTGCCCACCATCAAGGAGCTTGCCAGCGTGCTGGAGTCCGCCTGCTACAAGCCGGCGCTCAACGAAACCATCTTCCCCCGCGCCATGGCCGGCGAAGGAAAAGAGGTGAACGACGGTTACGTCTATCTCTGGTCCTCCACCCCGGTACCGGCCAGCAAGGGGGTCGCCTATCTGGATATCACCAGCGGCGCCGTCGGCATGCGGGCGCCCGGCGCCTGGGCCAAGCAGGTGTTGCTGGTGCGCTGATGAAGCCGGGTGGCCAGGGGATCCCGATGAGCACAGGATCCCGGCTGGCCACCCGCGTTTGGCACCCGGCCTGTCATTCAGCCTCTCTTCCGTCCTGTCAGAAAATAGCCAGAACACGTCATTGTGTGCCGGATCTGCGTCATTTTACGCAGTTTTTACGTAGCAGATCGCTGGCATGAAACGGGCAGAGCGGTTAGTCTAGCGGCGTTGAACCAACCCCATGAGGTACAGATGAAAACCGTATTGCGTTTTAGCCTGCTGGGCGCCTTGTTGCTGGGCGGCCATGCCTTCGCCGCCGAACCGAAAAAATTTGATATCAGCATGTTCCCGGCCGCCGAAGTGAACCAGGAACGTGTGGTGATCCGCCTGCCGGAAGTCGAGAACGAAGCCGACATGATGGTCGAGCTGCAGGTCGGCAAGAAAATGATGGTCGATTGCAATGTGCCGCGTTTTGCCGGCAACCTGGAACAGCACAGCGTCAAAGGTTGGGGCTACAACTACCTGATGCTCGGCAAGGTGTCCGACCCCATCAGCACCCTGATGGCCTGCCCGGATGGCCAGAAGAAAGAGACCTTCGTCCAGATCTACGGTCAGGGCTTCTTCGTGAACTACAACTCCAAGCTGCCGTTCGTGCTCTACGTACCGCAGGAGTATGAAGTGCGCTACCGTCTGTGGCGTGCCGACACCCTGGCTCAGCCAGCCATGATAGAGTGAGTCTCCATCGAGACCAAACCTCCCGCATTGGTTCATGAATACAACAAAATAGAGCGCCGAATGGCGCTTTATTTTTAGCCAAATGTCGTCCGACCAGAGCCTCCAACCTTTACAGAACCTGACATAACTCCGCTTTTTTTCTCACTTTTTTGCCCTTCTCCCCGGCTCAGACCCACTGGATCATGGCTAAACCGCTTTCGATTAGAGATATTTATCCATATAGTGAAAAAATTGATTTTGCACTCTGCGACGGCCTGATGATACTTGCCCGCAAAGGTCAAACTAACCAGAAAAAGAGCACTATGAGCTTCGAATCAGACAAGCGTTTCAACGACTTCAAACATTTTCCCCGTGGCCTGCGTCGCAGTGGCGAATTCACTGTGGCCGAAGCGGACAGTCTGGAAAAATACGGTACCGCCATGCTCGCGCTCTATCAGGGCAACCTGGCCCCGCGCGATGACGTAGAAAGCGCCTTTATCGAACAGGTCAAATCCGGCGCCGCCGGCAGCAACCCCCACGCCAAGGTGTGGTTCAAGTATCTGAAGGTGATCGGTCCCAAGCGCGTGCACCGGCTGTGCACCGTCGCCGGCGGTGCCAACGAGGAGACCGGCGGTGGCGGCTTTGAAGGTGGCAGCGGTGGTGGCAGCGACGAGTCCATCGATTAATGGATACCGAACTGCTTCGGACGTTTATCGAGGTCAGCAAGACCCGGCACTTCGGCCGGGCAGCTGAAAATCTCTACCTGACCCAGTCGGCGGTAAGCTTTCGGATCCGCCAGCTCGAACAGCAACTCGGGGTCAGTCTGTTTGCCCGTCATCGCAACAACATCCGCCTGACCGCCTCCGGTGAGCGTCTGCTGCCCTACGCAGACGCCATCTTGCATACCCTGGGTCGCGCCAAGCAGGATGTGGCCCTCTCCCCCGGTTTCAGCCAGCAGCTCGCCATCGGCGCCCCCGCGGTGTTCTGGGAGCTCGACTTCAACGACTGGCTCAACCATGTGTATGCTCTGGCCCCTGGCCTCGCGGTGCGGCTCGAAACCGCCTCCCGCGAGCACCTGTGCCGCCAGCTGCTGGAGCGCTCCCTCGATCTCGCCCTGCTCTCAGAGCCGACCAAGATCGACGAGATTGCCCTGCACCCCATCGGCGAGCTGGTGTTCGAGCTGGTGAGCCGGGATGCCGCCGCCAACGCCGACAGCCTGATGCAGATGCCGCACATTCATCTGGATTGGGGCACCAGCTTTGAGCCACAACCCAGCCGGCTACAGAGCCTGCAAAAGACCCCGGTGCTACACTCGAGCTCCGCCAACATGGCGCTGCAGTTCGTGCTGGCCAACGGTGGCGCCGCCTATCTGCCGCGGCGCATGGTGAGCCCCTTCCTGGAGCAGGGGCGCCTGCACCTGGTGGAAGGCGCTCAGGCCTTGAGCCGCCCGCTCTACCTCGCCTATCTGGAAAAATCCGATCGGCGGGAGCTGATCGATCAGTTGCTGACCCTGCCGCTGGGCTGGGATGGCGCCGATCTGCGCTTGCCGCAGCCAGAATAAAAGACGGCGCTGCGCGCACTGAATGCAAAAGGGGCCGACAGGCCCCTTTTGCATTCAGTTATCGTCAGCCGTGATGGCGACGATCGTTGACCTGCGCCAGCAGGGTGCGGCTTTCGCGCAGGAACTCGTCCGCCCGCTCGCCGAAGAAGCCGGAGACCTGGCTGAAAGCCTCGATGAAGCCCTCTCGGTCCCCCCGCTCCAGCAACCCCAGCGCCTCGCCGAAGTTCTGGTAATAGCGGCGGATCATCGCCAGATTCTGCGGCGACGACAGTATGATGTCGGCGTAGAGGTGGGGGTCCTGGGCGAACAGCCGTCCCACCATGGCCAGCTCCAGCCGGTAGATGGGGGAGCTCAACGCCAGCAGGCGATCGATGTTGGCTTGCTCGCGGGAGAGATGCCAGCCGTAAGCAAAGGTGGCGAAGTGGCGCAGCGCCTGAATGAAGGTCATCGCCTCGTCGTGAGCCTTGGCCTCCACCTGCTGCAAACGCGCCCCCCAGATGGTCATCTGCTCCAGCAGCCACTGGCTGGCGGCGCCGTCGCGCCCCTGACAGCAGACGATCACCTGCTTGGCCAGGCTCGCCACATCCGGTCCGAACATGGGGTGCAGCCCCAGCACCGGCCCCTGGTGTACCGCCAGCATATGGGCAAGCGGTTCACTCTTGACGCTGGTCACATCCACCAGCAGGCAGTCCGCCGGCAGGTTGCCGAGCCGGTCGATCACCTCGCAGGTAACGTCGATGGGCACCGCCACCATCACCAGCCCGGCACCGTGCAGGATCTCGTCGGCGCGCGGCCAGTCGGCCTGACACAGGGTCTCGACCCGGTAGCCCGAGAGGCTGAACAGGTTGCCAAACAGGCGGCCAAGCTGCCCCTCACCACCGATGATCACCACCTTGCCGAGCTCAGGCTTCATGCACTTGAAGTGGTGCTCCTTGTCGCTGGCGGATTCCAGAATATAGGATTCGCGCATCACCCGACGCAGAACATCCTCGATAAGGTCCCCCGGCACCCCCAGGACTTCGGCCTCGGCGCGGCGGCGGGCCAGCATGCTCGCCTCCCGATCCGGTGCATAGATGGGCAGGCCGTGCCGGCTCTTCACTTCCCCCACTTCCCCCACCAGGGCGAGACGGGCAGCCAGCAGATCAATCAGCTGCTTGTCCACCGCATCGATTTTGTCCCTGAGGGCATTCAACTCTTCAGCCATATCCGGTCCCTGCGGCGCCGCCCGCAGCGACGCCCTGTGATTCAAGAGGCAACGAGGTGTCACCGCCTCGGCCGGTGACACCTCGATTGTTCAATCAGTGCTGACAAGATACCACGGCTTATGCCTTGGTTCTGGCCAAAAGTGGTGCCGCCAGCTGGCTGTGGCAGCGGGCCAGCAGCGCATCCGTGGTCTCCCAGTCGATGCAGGCATCGGTGATGGAAACGCCGTAGCGCATATCGCACTTGGGCTGCTCGCTGGACTGGTTGCCTTCGAACAGGTTGGATTCGAGCATCACCCCGATGATGGAGCGGTTGCCCTCCTGGATCTGGTGGATGACGTTGTCCGCCACCTTGGGCTGCAGCCGGTGATCCTTGCTGGAGTTGCCGTGGCTGCAATCCACTACCAGGCCGGGCAGCAGGCCCGCCTTCTCCAGCGCCTCTTCCGCCAGCGACACATTGACCGAGTCGTAGTTCGGATGCTTGCCGCCGCGCAGGATCACGTGACCATCCGGATTGCCCTGGGTCTGCAGCAGCGCGACCTGGCCCTGCTGGTTGATCCCCATGAAGGCGTGGGGGCTGGAGGCCGCCTGCAGCGCATTGATGGCGGTGCCCAGGTTGCCGTCGGTGCCATTCTTGAAGCCGACCGGCATGGAGAGGCCGGAGGCCATCTCCCTGTGGGTCTGGGACTCGGTGGTGCGGGCACCGATGGCAGACCAGGAGAAGAGCTCCGCCAGGTACTGCGGGCTGATGGGGTCGAGCGCTTCGGTCGCCAGCGGCAGCTCCAGCTCGGCCAGCCAGCAGAGCAGCTCGCGGGCGCGGTGCAGCCCCAGCTCCACGTCGAAGGTGCCATCCAGGTTCGGATCGTTGATAAAGCCCTTCCAGCCGACCGTGGTGCGCGGCTTCTCAAAGTAGACCCGCATGACAATGTAGAGAGAGTCCTGATAGGCGTCATGCAGCGCTTTGAGTCTGGTTGCGTACTCTTTGGCGGCGTCCATGTCGTGGATGGAGCAGGGACCACAGATCACCAGCAAGCGGTGATCGCGACGGTGGATGATGTCGGCGATGGTATTGCGGGCCCCTTGCACGAATGCCAGCGCGCGATCGGAGATGGGCAGTTTCTCCTTGAGCTGGGCAGGCGTAATCATCACTTGTTCGGACTGGATATGGATGTTGTTCAGGGGATCTCTTTGCATTTTCTCATTCTCTCTACTGTTTCAAGCCAACTGCGCCGACCGTTCATTTATATTTACACAAGTCAGCACTTTGTTACGCAACCGCCCTCACCTTACCAATTAAAAACAAACAATCAAGTGAAACCAGTGGATTTATTCGCTAACAGATGGATAAATGACCACAAAAGGGACCCTTTCGGCCAGAAAGTAGTGCTCTATGCATACTCCACACACTAAAATCGTAAACCTTTAGTTACACTTCTTCTGTCTTCCCTTGCCAACCGACACAAAAAAGCGGGGCACCTGGCCCCGCTTGCATTCCCGTGTTGCTCTTCTTTTATTATTTGCCGTGAGCCTTGATCACCTCGACCGCCTTGTCGGGGAAGTCGCTGAATACCCCGTCCACATCGGCCTGATAGAGGAAGATGTTGAGCAGGTCGGTGAAGTCTTTCGCATAGGTCGGGATCTGGCCCTCATCCTGACGGAAGGTATAAGGATGCACTTTGAGGCCGGCCGCGTGGGCCTCTTTCACCATGCCGGTGAAGGTCGGTTTGCCCAAGGTGCCCGGCTCCGGCACTATCATCGGCTTCCAGGGGCCGATCCCCTCGGCATAGCCGGCGATCTCCTTCATGGCACCCGGCTTGAACATCCAGTCATAGCTGTAGGGGGTCGCCTTGCCCTTGGCGTCATAGACCATGGTCTCGTTCCAGTCGGTCTCGGCCATCAGCTGCACCAACTTCAAGTCCATGCCCATGGCAGGCATCAGCTCGCTGTTGATGCGCTTGAGCTCGTTGGTATCGAAACACTGCAGATAGACCTTGTCGCTCTTGCTGGTGTAGCCGTACTCCTTCAGTACCTTGAGCACCGCCTTGGAGATGTCCTTGCCCTCGTGGCGGAACAGCCAGGGGGCTTTTATCTCCGGATAGATACCGATGTTCTTGCCGGTGCTCTTGTTGAGCCCCTGGATCATCTCGATCTCTTCCTGGAAGGTGTGGATCTTGAAGCTCGACTTCCACAGCGGGAAGCGCGCCGGATAGACCGGCACCTGCTTGCCGTCCACCAGCTGGAACGGCTCTGTCATGCGCAGGGAGCGCACCTCGTCCAGGGTGAAATCCACCACATAGTAGCGACCATCCGGGCGGGCCCGGCCGGGGAAGCGCTCGGCCACATCGGTGATGCCATCGAGGAAGTGATCGTGCATCACCACCAGCTGGTCATCCTTGGTCATCACCAGATCCTGCTCCAGATAGTCGGCCCCCATGCCATAGGCCAATGCCTTGGACTCCAGGGTGTGCTCGGGCAGGTAGCCGGAGGCCCCCCGGTGAGCGATCACTATCTTGCCTTCATCGGCCGCCAGTGCGGGCAATGCCAGGGCGGCCCCCAGACCAAGGGCAAGCAGGGAGAGAGTGTGTTTTTTCATGCGCGGTGCTCTTTGTTATTGTTTATGGGATGTAGGTTATTGTTATAACAGAGGTTTATTGCATTTTTACGGCGGGCGGCCAGGGCCGCCCACCGGGGGTGATCAGCAGGCTTCGGGCAGGGCGTGGTGGTGTTCGCTGAGCCAGGCAGCCAGTTGCTGCTGCTCGGCTTCGGACAGACGCAGCCCCAGCTTGCTGCGGCGCCACAGAATGTCTTCCAGGCTGCAGGCCCACTCCCGCTCGATAAGGTAGCGCACTTCAGATTCGTACAGTCCGGCACCAAAGTGCTGACCACGATCCTGATGCAGCCAGAGACGGGCATGGGCGCCATAGGCCTCGGCGATGCGCAGGGCACTGCGATCATCGAGCCAGTCAAATTCCAGCGCAAAGGCGCGCGCCAGCTCGCGCACCGAGCAGTCGAACTCGCCACCGGGCAGCCGGCTGTTGGCGGTCCAGTCATCCCCCATCTGGCTGAACCAGGGCTTGAGCTTGTTGCAGGCAGCCTGGGCCAGCTTGCGATAGGTGGTGAGCTTGCCGCCGAACACCGACAAGAGCGGCGCACCGTCGGATTCGCCGGACAGTTCGAGGGTGTAGTCGCGGGTCACCGCCTGCGGCGAGTCGGACTCGTCATCGCACAGCGGGCGCACCCCGGCATAGGTCCAGATCACGTCTTTGGGGGCGATCTGACGGGTGAAGTGGGCGTTGACCACCTTGCACAGGTAGTTGATCTCGGCGTCGCTGATCTTCGCTTCGCGCGGGCTGCCCTTGTGCTCCACGTCCGTGGTGCCGATGAGGGAGTAGTCCTGCTGATAAGGGATGACGAAGACGATGCGGTTGTCCTCGTTTTGCAGGATATAGGCCTCTTCGCGCTCATGGATGCGCGGCACTATCATGTGGCTGCCCTTGATGAGGCGAATGCCGCGCGGGGATTTCTCGTGCAGGCTCTCGTCATAGAAGGTCTTGACCCAGGGGCCGGCCGCATTGACCAGACCGCGGCAGGTGACGTTGAACTGCTCGCCCCCTTCCCGCTCCAGGGTCAGGGTCCAGTGTTTGGAGCCGCGCACCGCCTTGACGCAGCGGGTGCGGGTCTGCACGTCGGCGCCCTTGTCGCGCGCCATCATGGCATTGAGCACCACCAAGCGGGCGTCGTCGACCCAGGCGTCCGAATACTCGAACCCCTTGCTGATGCCGGCGGTGAGGCCGTCCTGCGGCAGGAAGCGCACGCCGCAGCTGCCCTTGAGCTTGTCGCGCTTGGCCAGGTTGTCATAGAGGAACAGGCCGGCGCGGATCATCCAGGCCGGGCGCAGGTGCGGGCGATGGGGCAGCCGAAAACGCATGGGGCGGGCGATGTGGGGGGCCATGCCGAGCAGCACCTCCCGCTCCGCCAGCGCCTCTTTCACCAGCCGGAATTCGTAGTGTTCGAGGTAGCGCAGGCCGCCGTGGATCAGCTTGCTGGAGTTGGAAGAGGTGGCAGAGGCGAGATCGCGCGCCTCGAACAGGGCAACCTTCAGACCCCGCCCCGCTGCATCAGCCGCAATGCCTACCCCGTTGATGCCGCCGCCGACGACGACCAGATCATAATGTTCGCTCATGTTCACCTACTTTCTTATTTTGACCTTGCGAAACCGTCGCAATGTTTGATTTCGCTCATATTAGAGCATGAAAAAATGATAAACGAACATTTTATGGAGAAAATGTGATCGCGATTGTTTTGGCAATGCTAAAAATGCTGCCGGTCGGTGATAAAGCGACGCAGCCTGGGGAAAACGGGGGCAAGGCTGTGAGCGAGATCGCGCTTTTTGGGACATCAGCACGGCATTGGCGGTGGAATGAGGGCGAGCAGAAGTGTGGGGAGGCTGAAAACGAAGCGGCCGCCCGATGGCGGCCTGGTGCTGGAACGGGTTAACGGCGACTCAGCAGATGTGGCACTCGATCTGATGCTGGGACATCAGCCGCATCAGCTTCTCCGGCGGCTCCTGATCGGTGAACAGGGCGTGGATCTGGCTGAGGTTGCCGAGGTTGACCATGGCGTTGCGACCAAACTTGGTGTGGTCGGCGGCCAGGAACACCTGGCGGGAGTGGGCGATGATGGCCTGGGCAATCTTCACCTCGTGGTAGTCGAAGTCGAGCAATGAGCCGTCGCTGTCGATGCCCGAGATGCCGATGACGCCGTAGTCCATGCGAAACTGGCCGATGAAGTCGCGGGTCGCCTCCCCCACGATGCCGCCGTCCCGGTTGCGAATTTCGCCGCCGGCGATGATGACGGTGAAGTCATCCTTGGCGGTGAGGATGCTGGCCACGTTGAGGTTGTTGGTGACGATGCGCAGCTCGCGGTGATCGAGCAGGGCGCGGGCGATGGCTTCGGTGGTGGTGCCGATGTCGATAAAGAGCGATGAGCCGTCGGGAATATTGGCGGCCACTTCACGGGCGATACGCTCTTTCTCCTTGAGCTGCATCACCTTGCGGGCGCTGTAGGCGGTGTTGACGGTACTCGAATGCAGGGAGGCCCCGCCATGGTGGCGCCGGATCTTGTTCTGCTCGGCGAGATCGTTGAGATCCCGGCGAATGGTCTGGGGGCTGACGTCAAAGTGGGTCACCAGATCCTCGGTCGAGACAAAGCCCTGCCGCGTCAGGACGTCCAGGATCTCCAGATGTCGTTGGGTTTGCTTCACGCTTGAACTCCGATGATGAGACGAAAAAAGGCCCCGGCAGATGCGGGGCCTTGGGGAGTTTACCTGATCCCTTTTCCAATCGATAAGGGCAGGATCACGTTTTATGCCTTATGGGCAGCCGCTTTGGCGGCAATCGACTGGTTCTCGTGCTTGAGGGTCATCGCCAGCAGGATGATGGAGAGCACGCAGGAAGCGGTCAGCACCATGAAGCCGCCATCCCAGCCGAAGTGGTCGACGGTGTAGCCCAGCATGGCGTTGGCCGCGACCGCACCGCCCAGATAACCGAACAGACCGGTGAAGCCTGCCGCAGTACCGGCGGCCTTCTTCGGCGCCAGCTCCAGGGCATAGAGGCCGATCAGCATGACGGGGCCGTAGATGAGGAAGCCGATGGCCACCAGCGCCATCATGTCAACGGTCGGGTTGCCGGCCGGGTTGAACCAGTAGACCAGCACGGCCACGGTCACCAGCACCATGAACAGGATACCGGCCGGTGCACGGCGGCCTTGGAACATCTTGTCAGAGATCCAGCCGCACAGCAGGGTGCCCGGAATACCTGCCCACTCGTACAGGAAGTACGCCCAGGAGGAGTTGTCGACGCTGAAATCCTTGGCCTCTTTCAGGTAGGTCGGCGCCCAGTCCAGTACACCGTAACGGATGAGGTAAACGAAGGCGTTGGCAATGGCGATGTACCACAGCAGTTTGTTGTGCAGCACGTACTTGACGAAGATCTCCTTGGCGGAAAACTCCTGCTCGTGGCTTTCGTTGTAGTCCTTCGGATAGTCGTTCTTGTGCTCCTCGATGGGAGGCAGACCGACCGATTGCGGGGTATCGCGCATCACGAAGAAGGCGATCACCGCAATGGCGGCAGCGGCAGCAGCCGGCACATAGAAGGCACTGCGCCAGTCGTTGAACCAGCCCATCCCCAGAATGAACAGCGGACCTATCATGCCGCCACCCACGTTGTGGGCCACGTTCCAGACCGCGACCACTTCGCCGCGCTCCTTCTGTGACCACCAGTGCACCATGGTGCGACCGCAGGGCGGCCAGCCCATGCCCTGTGCCCAGCCGTTCAGGAACAACAGCACGAACATGATGGCGATGCTGGAGGTGGCCCAGTGCATGGTCCCCATCATGAACATGATGCCGGCCGACAGCAGCAGACCGGCGGAGAGGAAGTAGCGGGCGTTGGAGCGGTCCGACACGTTCCCCATCAGGAACTTGGAGAGACCGTAGGCAATGGAGACGCCGGACAGCGCCAGACCCAGATCACCGCGGGAGAAGCCCTGTTCGATCAGATAGGGCATCGCCAGACTGAAGTTTTTCCGTACCAGGTAGTAACCGGCATAACCGAAGAAGATCCCGAAAAACACCTGCCAACGCATGCGTTTGTAGAAGGGGTCGACCTTGTCGGCCGGGAGCCTGTCTATGTGTGGTGCAGGCCTGAAGAGACTAAGCATGTTCTGCTTCCTTATTGTTGTTGTGGGCGGTTGAGGGTGCCCTGTCCATGCTGACCAATCAGATGAGTCCTGATTCGAAAGCGAGCCTATTGTGCTCATATGTGAACATTTAATCTGTGATGGAGGCTTAAATATTGCAGTTTTATTACAAAAGAAAGTGCCAAATGAGCAATCACTCATCAGCCGCAATCCCTTGTGTAGCAAGGCTTTTGGCTACCCACTAAGTGGTATAACCACTGTATCAACTTGCTTTCCGTCACATTTTCTTAGCAATGAGTGGGATCTTGTCCACATTTCCTGCGGGGAGGGAGTGGTGAATGGGCGATTTAGGTTTATTTTCTCTCTCGTCCGAGAACGAGCGCAAACGAGCATAACGTTTGCGTCAGCTCAAAAAACAAGAAGAAACGTTTTCGGACGCAATAATGGGAATGAAAAACAACAAAACGGAACATCAAACCTACTCTGGGTGGATATAAGGAATAACGGTATGAGCATACAAAGACCCAATACCCTGCTTGGCGAGTGCATTGCCGAGTTTATCGGAACCGGCCTGCTGATCTTCTTCGGCGTTGGCTGCGTGGCCGCACTGGTGCTGGCCGGAGCCAACTTCGGGCAATGGGAAATTTCCATTACCTGGGGTCTGGGCGTCGCCATCGCCATCTATGTCACCGGCGGTATCTCCGGTGCCCACCTCAACCCGGCCGTGACCCTGGCGCTGATGACCTTTTGCGGGTTCGACAAGCGCAAAGTGGTGCCCTACATCATCGCCCAGGTTGCCGGCGCCTTCTGCTTCGCGGCGCTGGTCTACTTCCTCTATGGTAACCTTTTCACCCAGTGGGAAGTGACCCACAACGTGGTGCGCGGCAGCGTCGAGAGCCTCGGCAGCGCAGGCATCTTCTCTACCTACCCCAATGCCCTGCTCTCCAACATGCAGGCCTTCGCAGTCGAGATGGTGATCACCGCCGTGCTGATGCTGGGCATCATGGCACTGGGTGACAACAACAACGGTGCCCCCAAAGGCTTCGCCGCCGCCCTGTTGATCGGTATCCTGATCGCGGTGATCGGCGCCTCCCTTGGCCCGTTAACCGGTTTCGCCATGAACCCGGCCCGTGATTTCGGCCCCAAACTGTTCGCCTTCCTGGCCGGCTGGGGTGACGTGGCCATGACCGGTGGTCGTGACAACCCCTACTTCTGGGTTCCCATCCTCGGCCCCATCGTCGGTGCCCAGATCGGTACTGCCCTCTATGTAAAAGTGTTGGCTCCCTGTGTACCGGGCAACCGCGTCGCCACCGAAGAAGCCGCCAAGCTGTCTAACAAAGAAGAGGCCGCCGCCTAAGAGCGGCCCTCCCCAACGTGTAAAAACGTGGAAAATAAAAACGTGGAGAACATCATGTCTGCTGAAAAGAAATATGTCGTCGCTCTGGACCAGGGTACTACCTCTTCCCGTGCCATCGTGTTTGACCAGGACGCCAACATAGTCGGTACCTCCCAGCGCGAATTCACCCAGCACTACCCGAAAGCGGGCTGGGTGGAGCACGACCCGATGGAGATCTGGGCGACCCAATCCTCCGTCTTCACCGAAGTGCTGGCCAAGACTGGCCTGCGCAGCGAAGAGATCGCCGCCATCGGCATCACCAACCAGCGTGAAACCACAGTGGTATGGGAAAAGGCCACCGGCAAACCCATCTACAACGCCATCGTCTGGCAGTGCCGCCGCACTGCGGCCATCTGTGAAGAGCTGAAAGCGCGCGGCCTGGAAGAGTACGTGCGTGAAAACACCGGTCTGGTGCTAGACGCCTACTTCTCCGGCACCAAGGTGAAGTGGATCCTCGACAACGTGGAAGGGGCCCGCGAGAAGGCGATGAACGGCGAGCTGCTGTTCGGCACCATCGATACCTGGCTGGTGTGGAAGATGACCAACGGCGAAGTGCACGTCACCGACCCGACCAACGCCTCCCGTACCATGCTCTACAACATCCGCGACCTGAAGTGGGATCAGCGTATGCTGGACGAGCTGGGCATCCCCATGTCCATGCTGCCGGAAGTGAAGCCCTCTTCCGAAGTGTACGGCTACACCACCCGTGGCGGCGGCTCCCGCATCCCCATCGCCGGTATCGCCGGTGACCAGCAGTCTGCCCTGTTCGGCCAGCTCTGCTTCGAAAAAGGGATGGCCAAGAACACCTATGGCACCGGCTGCTTCATGCTGATGAACACCGGCACCGAGCCGGTTCGCTCCAGCAACGGCCTGCTGACCACGGTCGCCATCGGCCCGAAAGGGGAAGTGAACTACGCGCTGGAAGGTGCGGTGTTTATGGGCGGCGCCACCATCCAGTGGCTGCGTGACGAGCTGAAGATCATTCACGATGCCCGCGACACCGACTACTTCGCCTCCAAGGTTGGCGACACCAACGGCGTCTACCTGGTACCGGCCTTCGTCGGTCTGGGCGCCCCCTACTGGGATCCGTATGCTCGCGGCACCATGGTCGGCCTGACCCGCGGCGCCAACCGCAACCACATCATCCGTGCCGCGCTGGAATCCATCGCCTATCAGAGCCGCGATGTGCTGGATGCGATGCAGCAGGACTCCGGCATCAAGCTGGCGGCCCTCAAGGTGGACGGTGGCGCGGTAGCCAACGACTTCCTGATGCAGTTCCAGGCTGACATGATGCACACCCCGGTGGTGCGTCCGACCCGTATCGAGACCACCGCCATGGGTGCCGCCTTCCTGGCCGGCCTTGCCGTCGGCTTCTGGAAGAGCTCGGAAGAGCTGGAAGACAAGTTCAGCGTGGACCGCGAGTTCATCCCGCAGATGGACCGCGACGATCGCGCCAAGCGCTACAACGGCTGGAAGAAGGCGGTGGAACGTTCACGCCGCTGGGCAGAAGAGGAGTGATCGGGCAACCGACAGCTCTGAGCTGAAAAACGTGAGAGGCCAACAGCGATGTCGGCCTCTCTTTTTTAGCGCCGCCCCGATGATGACGCCCCCTATCTTCCCTCGGCAGGCACCCCAAGCACGGCGGGCCCTTTCTGCCGGGCAGCCCGGTCAGAGCACGGGCGCTAGAGCATCTCGCTGCCGAGCTGCTCCTTGAGGAAATCGAGCCAGACCCGCAGCCGGATGTCGCGCTGGGCATCGGAGTAGAACACCGCATTGATGGGGCGCGAGGCACCGCTGTTGCTGCGGGCCAGCACCTCCACCAGGGCCCCGCTCATCCGATCCTGCCCGGTCATGAAATCCGACAGGCAGACGATCCCCTGCCCCCGCAGCGCCAGCTGGCGCAGGGTTTCACCGCTGCTGGCGCGCAGGGTCGGGGTGATGGGAAAGCGGTCCCCCTGCTCCTGGCTCAGCAGCGGCCAGTGGTTGAGGTGATCGGGATGCAAAAAACCGAGTAGCTCGTGCCCGCTCAGTAGATCCGCCGGCTGGCGCGGGGTGCCATGCTCGCGCAAATAGTCGGGGGACGCCAGCAGCCGCAGCCGCGAGCGGCCCAGCGGCAGCGCCCGCAGGGAGGAGTCGGTCAGCTCGCCGATGCGAATGGCCATGTCCACCCGCCGCTCCATCAGGTTGATAAAGCCCTCGGAGCTGTGCAGTTGCAGCTCGATGGCGGGGTAGCGGCGGCGAAACTCGCCGATGATGGGCACCAGCCGGTGCAGGATGAAGGGGGTGGCGGCATCGACCCGCAATACCCCCTCCGGCTGCTCGCGGCGCATCAGCAGCAGCCCCTCCGCCTCGCTCATCTCGGTCAGGATCTTCACCGCCCGCTGATAGAACCAGCTCCCCTCCTCGGTCAGGCTGACCCGCCTCGTGGTGCGGTTGAGCAGCACGGTCGAGAGCTTCTCTTCCAGCCGCTTGATGCCGCGACTTACCACCGAATTGTCCATGCCGAGGTTCTCCGCCGCCTGGCGAAAACTGCCCGCCTCCACCACCGCCACAAACAGGGTCAGTTCATCAGAATGGGTCTTCATTGCTGCAATCCAGACAAGAGTAATGGGCCTTTATAGGCGTATTATCCTTGGGTTGGCAAGTGAGGCATCGCTTCGTATCGTGACATACCGCCTGTTTTATCTCCGTCCTTGTCAGTACAATGCCGTCAACTGGCATCGTATGGCGCCACGCTATGACAAGGACGACCTATGATATTCGACAACAGACTGGCCGCCGCCCATCAGGAGCTGGCAGAGAAGGGCGTGCAGACGCTCAACTACAACCCGCCGATCACCTGGCTGCTGCGAAAGGCTGGGTTCACCATCAGACCGCCCCACTACGAACGCTTTCTGGTCAATGTCCTTGCTCTGGGGATCCCCACTGGCGCTATCTGGGGGATGTTGATGTGGTTCTTCGGCTGGCAACATGAGGTAACGCCAGCATTCGCCCTGCGCCAGAGCCTGCTGTTTGGCATAGGGTTCGGTCTGCTGATGGCGACCTGGCTCTGGTTTCGGCGCAAACAGCTCAAACTGACTCCTTGGGACGCTTTGCCCCACTCCACGATCCGCACACAAAAACGCTGGCAACCGAAATAATCACCGACAAGGAGATCCTCATGACCAAGGCCCATGAAAAACTGAACTATGTGGAGTTTGCGGCCAGGGACCTTGCCGCCACCAAGGCCTTCTTTCAGGCCGCTTTCGGCTGGCAATTTGCCGATTATGGCCCCGATTATTGCGCCTTCGAGGGAGAAGGGCTGGATGGCGGCTTCTATCGCGCCGATCTCTGCAGCCAGAGCGCGCAAGGCGGCGCCCTGCTGGTGTTCTACAGCGCCGATATTGAAGCGACCCAGAGCAAGGTAGCCGGCGCCGGGGGCACCATAGTTCGCCCCCTGTTTGATTTTCCCGGTGGCCGCCGCTTTCACTTCGTCGAGCCCAGCGGCAATGAGTTTGCGGTCTGGTCCGAGCCGGCCAGCGCCTGATAACCACAGGCCGGAAAACTAACCACACAAAAGGAAGCCCAATAAGTACATAATTTATATCTCGTTGCAAATTTAATACTGGGCATAGAGAGAAGAACAGACAAAAAAATAAAATATCATATTTCTTTTTCGCCAAGCCTTGAAACTGAAAGTGGAATAACTGTGTAGGCAAAGAAAATAATTTATGATATCAGCATGCTAGATGCATGGTAATATTATGTTAACTCATTAACATTTAACTAAGCAGGAGAGATACTGTGGGTTGGAAGGGGACGTTACGCTCAATAAATGCCGCAGCAAAAAGAGCTGATAGACATGCTAAACGTAGGCAAAAAGAACTATTGAAAAGTCAAATAGCCTACGAAAAGATGCAGGAATTAGAAAAAGCCGCATACGAAGTAGATGTATTTGAAAACTACATCGATGTCATTCAATCAATACATAAGGATTGTGGCGATAGTGTAGACTGGTTAAAGATATCAACATCCCAAGAACCAGCAAAGCCGCTTATTACACGTGATAATGAACACCAAGCTATCGCAAGGCTAAATAGTTTCTCACCAAGTTTTATAGATAAACTATTCGGAAAGGTAACATCTAAAAGACAAAAATTAGAAAAAGAAGTTTCTATAGCAAAAGTTAAAGATACGCAAATAAATAGCACTAACCTTTCTCAATGGAACATTGATGTAGAGGAATGGAAAGAAAGAGTCTCTCTTGCAAGAAGATTATTAAATGGCGATGTAAGTGCGAAAACAGATATTATCAAAGATCTTAATCCATTTTCAGAAATAGACCATCTTGGCTCCGGAGTGAACTTTACCATTCAAGATAATGGATTGTTGATAGTCACTATAAATGTCCATAGCGCCAATATTATCCCTAAAGAACAAAAGACTCTTTTGAAAAGCGGAAAGCTCTCTATAAAATCCATGCCGGTCAGTCGATTTAATGAGATTTATCAGGATTATGTTTGCAGTGTCGTATTGAGAGTGGCGAATGAGATATTTTCTATATTGCCTGATGACAAATTAATAATCAACGCAGAGGATTACTTATTAAATAAAAGTACTGGTCACTTGGAACCACAGTCTCTTCTTTCTGTTTACATTACGCGTGATGGAGTCTCAAGATTGAACATGGAGTATATCGACCCATCTGATGCCATGAATAACTTCATTCACAACGTAAACTTCAAAAAAACAAAAGGATTTGAGCCGGTTAATGAAGTAAAAGTACCAGAAATGAACGCGTGAATATAACTTAATAAGCAAGGCATTATGTTATGATGCCTTGTTGCTTTTATTTTTATGATAGAAGACATTGCTGCTCACCTCTCAATTCACTATTGCAATAGTGACTCTTTTTCCCTGCCAGCCTCACATTCATACTGAATCTCCATTAAGCAAGGAGGTTCAGATGTCATCCCCCGTGATTGTGATTGCCCAGCTTGAGGCCAAACCCGAATTCGCCGCCCAGTTTCGCGCCGCCCTAGATCCCTTGATCGCGGCCACCTTGCAGGAGGCTGGCTGCCTGCGCTACCAGCTGCATCAGGATCTGGACAATCCCCACAGCTGGATGCTCTACGAGGTATGGGAGAGCGAGGCCGCCCTCCACGCCCATCAGGGCCAGCCCCACTTTACCGACTTTGTCGCCAAGGCCGAGCCCTGGTTTGCCGGCAGCACCATTCGCCGCTATCAGCCGCTGGACGCCTGATTTTCCGCGCCGCTGAGCGCCCTTTTGCCACCTATTTGAGGAATAACATGATGAAGATGCCCAACCTGGGTCTTGGTACCTTTCGCCTGACCGGCCAACCCCTGCGTGACTCCCTGCTGCAAGGGCTCGAGCTTGGCTACCGCCATATCGATACCGCCCAGATCTACGCCAACGAGGCCGAAGTGGGCCAGCTGATGAGCGAGAGCGGCGTGTCCCGCCAGGATATCTATCTGACCACCAAGGTGTGGACCAGCGAGTTCGGCCCAGGCAAGCTGATCCCGAGCCTGGAGGTGAGCCTGGAAAAACTGGGCACCAACTATCTGGATCTGACGCTGATCCACTGGCCCTCCCCCAAGGATGAGGTGCCGATGGCGGTCTATCTGGAGCAGCTGGCCGAGGCCAAGGCTCGGGGCCTGACCCGCGAGATCGGGGTCTCCAACTTCACCGTGGCCCAGCTTAAAGAAGCCATCGATATTCTGGGGCCGGGCGTCATCGCCCATCAGCAGGTGGAGATCCACCCGCTGCTGCAAAACCGCAAGGTGGTGGCGTTCTGCCAGGCCCATGGCATCGCCATCACCGCCTATATGCCGCTCGCCTATGGCAAGGTGCTCACCGAGCCGCTGCTGATGGAGATCGGCAAGCGCCACGGGGTCTCGGCGGCCCAGGTGTCGCTGGCCTGGCTGCTGGCTCAGGGCATGACGGTGATCCCGAGCTCCACCAAGCGGGTGAATCTGGCCGCCAACCTTGCCGCGCTGAAGGTCACGCTCACTGCCGACGAGATGGCCGCCATCGCTACCCTGGAGCGGGGGGAGCGCTGCGCCAACCCGGACTTTGCACCGGATTGGGACTGATAAGCAGGTTCAACCGGATTGTTCCCTCTCCCCATGGGAGAGGGCTAGGGTGAGGGTATAGCAGGCTACCCCAGGCTAGTTTTGCTGCATATACAGATTGCCCCTCATCCCCGCCCCTTCTCCCGCCAGGGGAGAAGGGAGGCAATAACGATCCGGGATATTTATCCAACCCCTAGCGGGAGGCACTGTGCCTCCCGCTTTTTTTGGTTTTGTGCGCCACTCACACAATTCCCCGCCCGATAAGACCCGAGCCATCGCGATGATTGCTGCTGATTTGGCAAAAGTAATTTGATGTTGCCGTCATTTTTACCAACAAACGCTCTCGGCATACTGGCGCCATTCTCCCGTCGGGAGTCCCTATTCAAGGAGTTGTTATGCCACTGGCGTTATTTGCCCTCACCCTGAGTGCCTTTGCGATCGGCACCACCGAATTCGTGATCGTGGGGCTTATCCCCACCATCGCCGAACAGCTGAATGTCTCGCTCCCCTCCGCAGGCCTCCTGGTCAGCCTCTATGCCCTTGGCGTGGCCATCGGCGCACCGATCTTAACCGCGCTCACCGGCAAGGTGCCGCGCAAGTGGCTGCTGGTGGGGCTGATGGCGCTCTTCACCGCCGGCAACCTGCTGGCCTGGCAGGCCCCGGGTTACGAGAGTCTGATTGTGGCCCGCATCCTGACCGGGCTGGCCCACGGGGTCTTCTTCTCGGTGGGCAGCACCATCGCCACCGGCTTGGTGGCCAGGGAGAAAGCGGCCAGCGCCATCGCCATCATGTTCAGCGGCCTCACCATCGCGCTGGTGACCGGCGTACCGCTCGGCACCTGGATTGGTCAGGTCTTCGGTTGGCGCGAAACCTTTCTGGTGGTAAGCCTGCTGGGGCTGGTCGCCATGGTGGGCAGCCTGCTGCTGATCCCGAGCAACCTGCCCAAGGGGGCGGCCTCGACCCTTCGCGAGCAGCTCTCGGTGCTCACCAAAAAGCCGCTGCTGCTGGTCTACGCCAAGACCGCGCTCGGTTACGGCGGCGCCTTCACGGCGTTCACCTTCCTCGCCCCCATCCTGCAGCAGGTGAGCGGCTTTAGCGCCGGCGCGGTGAGCCTGATTCTGCTGGTGTACGGGGTATCGGTCGCCGTCGGCAATATCTGGGGTGGCAAGCTGGCCGACAAGATGGGCCCGCTGCCTGCGCTGAAGCTGCTGTTTGCCGGTCTCGCATTGGTGCTGCTGGTGCTCACCTTCACCGCGCCGCACCCGGTGCTGGCGGTGCTCACCGTGCTGGTGTGGGGCGCCTTTGCCTTTGGCAACGTGCCGGGTCTGCAGGTGCTGGTGGTGAAGCAGGCCGAGCAGCACACCCCCAGGGCGGTGGACGTGGCATCGGGCCTCAATATTGCCGCCTTCAACGTCGGCATTGCGCTGGGCTCCGTCGTCGGCGGCCTGGTGGTGGAACACCTGGGGTTGATGCACACCCCCTGGATAGGCGCGCTGATCGTGCTGCTGGCCTACGGCCTCACCCATGTCAGCGAGCGGCAGGCCGCCCGGGTTGCCCTCCCCGCCTAAACGAGCCTTCCGACCAGATGCAAAAAGGCCGACACCTGTGTCGGCCTTGTTCATGGCTGCGTCTCAAGACTCCTTGAGATCCTCATCGGCGGCCCAGCGGGCCTCCAGCCAGAGCAGGTTGACCAGCCCGCACAACAGGGCGAAGCCCAGTCCCAGAATCCAGGTGAAATACCACATATCGCATGATCCTTTGGTTGAAGAGGGTTAGTAGAGGCTGTGACCGTGCTGGCGGATCTGCTGGGCGCTCATCTTGCCGCGCACCACCCGGTAGACCCAGAGGGTGTAGCCGATGTTGATTGGCATCAGCACCCCGACAATCCCCAGCATGATGAAGAGGGTGCGCTCGCTGGAGGTGCTGTCCCACAGGGTCAGGCTGCTGGACGGATCCAGCGACGAGGGCAGCACGAACGGGAACAGGGCGATGGCGATGGTCAGCATCATGCTGGCGCAGGCGCCGCCACTGGCGAGCAGGGCCGTGCGCGGCAGCTCGCGGGCGCTGGCCAGGCTGCTCACCATGGGCAGCACCAGGCCGAGCGCCGGCACGCACCAGAGCCAGGGATGGGCGACGAAGTTGGCAAGCCAGCCCTGCTGGGCCACCCCCACCTCCTTCATCAACGGGGTGAGCGCCCCGTTGATATCCCCTATCTCCAGCACCCGGTAGCCGGCCATCTGGCTGAGCCAGACGCCGCCCAGGGCAAACAGGCCGCTCGCCAGCGGGCCGAGCCAGAGGCTCTGGCGGGCGCAGCGCCGGGCGATCTCCCCCTGGGTCTTGCACTGCAGGAAGCTGGTGCCGTGCAGCAACAGCAGCGCCAGCGCCGTCCCCATGCAGGTCAACAGCAGCGGCCAGTGGAAGTCAAAGGCACCGTAGTGGATGCGAAGGGCCGCATCGAAGCGAAACGGCAGCCCCTGCAGCAAAAAGCCCAAGGTAGCGCCAAACACCAGGGTCGGCAGCAGGCCACCCACCACCAGGGCGCGATCCCACCAGCGGCGCCAGACCGGGTCCGCCAGCTTGCTGCGATAGTCAAAACCGACCGGGCGCAGGAAGAGGCCGAACAGCAGGAACATGAAGGGCACGTAGAGCGCCGAGAAGGCGGCGGCATAGACCAGCGGCCAGGCGGCGAACAGGGCGCCGGCCCCGGCGATGAGCCACACCTGGTTCCCCTCCCACACCGGCCCCACGCTGTTGAGCAGCACGCGCCGCTCCTCGTCGTTCTTGGCCACCACCGGCAGCAGCATGGCTACGCCGAGATCGAAGCCGTCCATCACCACGAAGCCGACCAGCATGAACAGCACCAGCCCCCACCAGATCAATTTCAGGGTTTCGTAATCCATCAGGCAGGACTCCCGTTTTGCAACACTTCACCTTGATAGCGACCCGTCTGCAGGCTGGCTGGCCCTTTGCGGATCACATGACGCAACAAGAACAGCTCCACCACCAGCAGGCTGGTGTAGATGAGACAGATAGAGATCAGGCTGAACCAGAGCTGGCCCGGGGTCAGCAAGGAGACGGACGCCGACACCGGCAGCACGTCGCTGATGGTCCAGGGCTGGCGACCGAACTCGGCCACGAACCAGCCCGCCTCGATGGCAATCCAGGGCAGCGGAATAGACCAGAACAGGGCCTTGAGCAGACGCGGGGATTGCACCAGCTTGCCCCGGCACAGCTGCAGGAAGGCGGCGGCAAACAGCGCCAGCAGCACCACGCCGATACCCACCATCAGCCTAAAGCTCCAGAACAGCGGCGCCACCTGGGGGATGGAGTCCGCGACTGCCTTGGCGATGGCCGCCTCGTCCGCCTTGCCAATCTCCTTGGCATAGGGGGTGAGCAAGAGGCCATAGCCCAGATCCTGGCGATGACGCTCGAAGGTGGCTCGCGCCGCCTGGTTGCTGCCATCGGCCCGCATCATCTCCAGCGCCTCATGGGCCAGCATGCCGCTGCGAATGCGCGCCTCGTGCCGCGCCTTGAGATCCTTGAGGCCCGTCACCTGCTCATCGAGGGAGCGAGTGGCGATGATGCCCATCAGATAGGGGATCTTCACCGCGGCGTGGGTGGTCTCGGCGGCCTGATCCGGAAAGCCGAACAGGGTGAAGGAGGCCGGCGCCGGCTCGGTGTGCCACTCCGCCTCGATGGCGGCCAGCTTCACCTGCTGCACCTCACCGGTGCGATAGCCCGACTCGTCGCCGAGCACGATGACCGAGAGGATGGCCGCCAGACCAAAGCCCGAGGCGATGGCAAAGGAGCGCAGGGCGAAGCGCACCTCCATGCGGCGCAGCAGATACCAGCTGCTCACCCCCATCACGAACAGGGAGGCCGCCACATAACCCGCCGCCACCGTGTGCACGAACTTGACCTGGGCCACCGGGTTGAAGATCACCGCGGCCACGTCCACCAGCTCCATGCGCATGGTCATGGGGTTGAACTCGGCGCCGACCGGGTTTTGCATCCAGCCGTTGGCGATGAGGATCCAGAGCGCGGAGAGGTTGGAGCCAAGCGCCACCAGCATGGTCACCAGCAGGTGCTGACCGCGGGAGAGCTTGTCCCAGCCGAAGAAGAACAGCCCCACCAGGGTGGACTCGAGGAAGAAGGCCATCAGCCCCTCCACCGCCAGCGGCGTGCCGAAGATGTCGCCGACATAGTGGGAGTAGTAGGCCCAGTTGGTACCGAACTGGAACTCCAGGGTAATGCCGGTGGTCACCCCCATCACGAAGTTGATGCCAAACAGCTTGCCCCAGAAACGGGTGATGTCTTTGTAGATCACCTTGCCGGTCATCACGTAGGCCGACTCGGCGATCACCAGGATCCAGGACAGCCCCAGGGTGAGGGGCACAAACAGAAAGTGGAACATCGCCGTCGCCCCGAACTGCATTCGGGAGAGGCTGACCACATCATCCAGGCTTATCATGCATGACTCTCTATGTTGCATTTAACAGACAGGTTTTCGCCCGTTAAGTACATCACGGTCCATGACACCTATAACAGATGCAGTTATAGTGAAATACACCTATAACAGTTTAACAATCCCATGTCCCTATACGGCCAGCTGGCAGATCAGCTGCAACAGCAGATAACGAGCGGCCTCTGGCAGCCGGGGGAGCGCATCCCCTCCATCCGCCAGAGCTGCAAGACCCATGGCCTCAGCCCCATGACGGTGCTGCAGGCCTATCAGCTGCTCGAAAGCCGCGGCCTCATCCTGGCGCGGCCCCAGTCCGGCTACTACGTCAAGGCCGCCCCCTCCCGCCCGGCAGTCAGCCTGCCCCAGCAGGCGCACTACAGCGGTTCAGTGGACATCAACGATCTGGTGTTCGAGGTGTTGCAGGCGAGCAAGTCGCGGGAGCTGGTGCCGCTCGGCATGGCGGTGGCCGATCCCACCCTGTTCCCCCACCCCCAGCTCGGCCGGGCGCTGGCCAGCAGCATGCGCCGGCTCGACCCCTTCAGCACGGTGGCCGATCTGCCCCCCGGCAACGAGGCGCTGCGCCGGGCCATCGCCCAGCGCTACGCCGGCGAGGGGCTGGCGGTAGATCCCCAGCAGATCATCATCACCACCGGCGCCATGGAGGCACTCTCCCTCAGCCTGCAGGTACTGACCGAGCCGGGCGACTGGGTGGTGGTGGAGTCCCCCACCTTCTACGGCGCCCTGCAGGCCATCGAGCGACTCAAGCTCAATGCGGTGGAGATCCCGGTGATCCCGGGGGGGGGCATCGATCTCGCCCTGCTGGAGGAGGCCCTCGCCCAGCGCCCCATCAAGGCGTGCTGGCTGATGGGCAATGTCCAGCACCCGCTCGGTCACACCATGCCGGATGAGCACAAGCAGGCGCTGATGGCGCTGCTCAACCGGCACGGGGTAGCGCTGGTGGAGGACGACGTCTATGCCGAGGTCTACTTCGGCCGCGAGCGGCCAAGGCCCATCAAGTATTGGGATACCAGTGGCGACAGCCTGCTGTGCAGCTCCTTTTCCAAGTGCCTGGCACCCGGCTTTCGGGTCGGCTGGGTGGTGGCCGGTCGTCACGCCGAGCGGGTGCAGCGACTGCAGCTGATGTCGACCCTCTCCACCAATGTGCCAAGCCAGCTGGCGCTGGCCGAGATGCTGCGCCAGGGCGGTGTGGATGCCCATTTTCGCCGGCTGCGCCACACCCTGGCCCAACGCCAGCAGCAGATGCGGGCCGCCCTGCTGCGCCTGCTGCCGGGGGAAGTGAGCATCTCCTCCCCCGATGGCGGCTACTTTCTCTGGCTCGAATTTGACCCGCGCCTCGACAGCCGCGCCCTGCACGCCCAGGCGCTGGCCAGCGGTTTTTCACTGGCCCCCGGCGCCCTCTTCTCCAGCAAGGGGCTGCACAACCACTGCCTGCGCCTCAACAGCTCCCATCCCTGGAGCCCGCAGTTGGAAGCCGCCCTGGTCCGGTTGGCCGAGCTTATCCATCGGCAACTGGCCGTTGTCCCCACCAAAAACAACAAGGCCCCGTAACGGGGCCCGACTGGCTTGCCCGACTTGAGCAGGCTACCTGGCGTAAATTTCTGACTGGCGCGTGAACCCCAGGGATTCGTAGAGTGCCTTGGCCCGTTCGTTGAACGACATCACCTCCAGCCGGATCTGGTGGGCACCGTGCCCCTTGCCCCACTCGTCACAATGGGCGATCAGCGCCTTGCCGATGCCTTGGGAGCGGCACCCCTCATCGACCACCACGGTGCCGATGCGGCAGATGGGCTCTTTGCTCAGAAACGGGATGGTTTCGTTGATGTCGATGCGCGCAGTCAAAAAGCCCACCACGGCCCCCTCCTGCTCGGCAACGCAAAACAGCCGCCCTTCGGCGGCGATGGCCGCCAGCAAGAAAGCCCGCTCCTCGGGGGACGGAGGACAAAAGACCTGCGGGGCCTGCTCGAAGTGGATCTCTCCTATCTGCCGGTTCAGCTCGAGGATGGCGTCGATGTCCTGCCCCTGTGCCTTGCGTATTTCCAATGAATGCTCCTTGCCTCTGTGTCCTGGCGATGATGTGCCTGAGCGATGAGACGGTCTCATCTGCTCCCTTTTGGCCGAAGAGCCATCATAGTGGCTGCCCGGCCAGACATGAAGGGGCGCAACGACCTTTGCCAGGCATCTGGAAATAACAAGGCCCCGTCACGGGGCCTTATCGACAATCCATGTACTGAGCGGGGTTCAGGCGGGAGCGCCCAGCTGGGCCACCTGCCGCTCTATGCTGCCTTTGAGGTTGTCATCGAGCTTGAGGGCGCGCGCCAGCTCGTCCAGATAGCCGCGCTCCATAAAGTGATCCACCTCGATGGCAAGCAGGGAGGCGAGGTAGACCTCGGTCGCCAGCTCCATGTCGGTCACTTCCCGCGCCAGGGCGTGGGGGTCGAGCGGGCGGGCCAGCTCGGCATCAATCCAGCGGGCCGCATCACTCTGCCCCTGTTCGGTCAGGTACTGCTGGATCTTCTGGCGCTCGTCGCCGTCGATATGACCGTCGGCCCGGGCTGCCGCCACCATGGCGCGCACCAGCAGGGCAGCTCTGGCATCCAGCGCATTGCCCTGCAGGGTATCGAGCGGCTGGGTCGGCTGGGCCGGGCTTGACTGCTGGGCCTGCCAATCCTGATAGAGCTTGTAGGCCAGCCCGCCGAGCGCCGCCGCGCCGCCCACCGCCGCCACCTTGCCGCCATATTTGCGCATCTTCTTGTTGCCAAGCAGCAGGGCCATGGCGCCGGCCGCGAGGCCTCCTTGCGCCATCCCCTTCATCTGCGCCTTGCGGCTGTCGCCGCCTTCGTTGAGCCAGCCCTTGCCAGCGCCCATCAATTGCTCCAGCATTTGTTTCATAAGACCTCCTCTTTTGCATGATTTTCCATGCTGGGCTGCGCCCACTGAACTCAAGGTGAATGGATGCCACTGCCACGCCTGATGCTGCTGACCCTGCTGACCCTGATGGCGTTCGCCGCCAACTCGGTGCTCTGCCGGCTGGCCCTGTTCGAAGAACGGATGGATCCCGCCCTCTTCACCCTGCTGCGCCTGACCAGCGGCGCCCTGGTACTGGTGCTGCTATGCGGCGCGCGCAAGCAGTCGCCCCGCCAGGGAGACTGGGGGGGCGCCCTGGCCCTGGTCACCTATGGCGCCGCCTTTTCGTTCTCCTACCTCACCCTGACGGCGGGCACCGGCGCCCTGCTGTTGTTTGCCGCCGTCCAGCTCAGCATGCTGGCACCGCCCTTGCTGCGCGGGGAGTCCCTGCCCCGGTGTCAATGGCTCGGTCTGCTGCTCGCCATGGCGGGTTTGCTGGTGTTGCTGCTGCCCGGCCTCAGTGCGCCGGATCCGCTGGGGGCGGCCCTGATGATCCTGGCCGGCATCGCCTGGGCCAGCTATACCCTGCGGGCCTCGCGCTTTGCCGATCCAATCGCCGCCAACGCCGGCCACTTTCTACGCGCCAGCCTGACAGCCGCCCTGCTCTATCTGCTGCTCGGGCAGTTGCAGACCAGCCCCGCCGCCATCGGCTATGCCCTGACCTCCGGTGCACTGGCCTCCGGCCTTGGCTATGCGCTCTGGTATCTGGTGCTGCCCCACCTTGGTCGCACCCTGGCCGCCAGCGTGCAGTTGCTGGTGCCTCTGCTCGCCGCCCTGGCCGGTCTCATCTGGTTGGATGAGTCCTGGTCGCTGCGGTTGTTATTGTCATCACTGGGCATTCTGGGGGGGATAGCCCTGGTCATCGCGGGACGCCCCCCTTCAGGAGAAAAGCCATGAAAATTGCCATACTGCTGCTCGGTTGCAGCCTCTCGGCCAGCCTGCTGGCCGCGGTAGAAGACAGGGATGCCAAACAGGCCAAGCTGGATGCCGCCTGCCAGCAGGCCCAGCAACAGCTGGTCGAACAGGGCAAGCAACAGCGGATCGACGCCTGCATCAAGGCGGGCGGCAAGGCTGCCAAATGCCAGCAGGAGTTCGCCAGCTTTGGTCAGCGCGAGGGCAACAAGCGGCCCGATCTCAACAACCTAGCCCCCTGCCAGCAGGCTGACGCCTATCGCAAGAGCTACCGGCAATGACCCTCAATCAAGGAGCACCCATGACCCCACCCCGCGAGCTAACCCTGCAGTTTCTGGCCGAGCCTGCCGACGTCAACTTCGGCGGCAAGGTACACGGCGGCATGGTGATGAAGTGGATCGATCAGGCGGGCTACGCCTGCGCCGCCGGCTGGTGCGGCGGCTACGCGGTGACCGTCTACGTGGGGGGGATCCGTTTTCTGCGCCCCATCCAGATAGGCCAGCTGGTGGAGGTGCACGCCCAGGTGATCCACACCGGCACCACCAGCATGCACCTGGCGGTAGATGTCTACAGCCGCCATCCGGCCAGCCGGGAGCGCCACAAGACCACCCACTGCATCATCATCTTCGTGGCCATAGACGAGAACGGCAAACCGAGCAAGGTGCCCCAGTGGCAGCCGGTGAGCGAGGGGGATCTTCAGTTGCAGCAGTACGCCCTCAAATTGATGGCCCTGCGCGAGCAGATCGAGCAGGAGATGCGCCAGCACCTCTAGCCGGGTCACCCACAACACCAGACAGGTCCCCATCCGGGAGCGGCCCTGTATAATGGCGTTTTCCCCGTTACGGAGTCTGTCATGTCATTGGAAACTGCCCCGCCCGAGGTCCAGCTCGCGGTGGATCTCATCGAACTGCTGGAGACCAACCGGATTGAGCCGGCCCTCGCCCTGGCGGCGCTGGCCATCGTCTCCGCGGACTATCAGCGCAAGCTCAACGAAGGCAAGGAGTGCTGAGCGCGCAGCGCTGCCACCCCATCCTGCCCAGGAGGTGTCATGACAGATCCCATCCGTATTGAAACCGGCCGCCCCATGCTGCTTGGCGGCCTGCGTCGTCACCATGCCTTCGCCCACGCCGACTTCGGCGGCCAATGGCGCGATTTCAGCGCCCTCGGCCCGCTGCCGGACCAGCTGGGCGAGCATGCCTATGGTGTCATCTGCGGCGTGACCTCCACCGAGTGCGAATACATGTGTGCGGTGGAGGTCGCCGCGCTGGAGGTGCTGCCCAGGACGCTGGGGCGGATGCGCATCGAGCCCCAGACCTATGCCGTCTTCCTGCATCAGGGACATGTCTCGACCATGCCGCACACCTGGCAGCAGGCGCTGGACTGGCTGGCGCAGTCCGCTTACCAGTCGGCCCACAAGCCCGATTTCGAGCGCTATGGCGCCGCCTTTGACCCGGACACCGGCAGCGGCGAGGTCGAACTCTGGCTAGCCGTGCTGCCGCGCCAGGTCATCGCCTGAGCATCCCGCGCTCTCTGCCCTGATAAACCGGCAAGGTTTAACCCAGACGAGGGGCTGACTCGGCGCTCGGGCAGTGCAAGGATATGGCTCCCTTACTGCCCGAGAGTTGTTATGGATAACCAGGAATGTCTCGACCAGGCCGGTCTCTGGAGCCGCTCCACCCGCATCATGACGCTGGCCTGCCTCATCGTCTTCATGGCCCAGATGGCCACCACTGTTTACCTCCCCTCCCTGCCCGTGGTGATGACGGATCTCGCCATGACCCGGCAAGGGGCCGAGCTCTCCATCTCGCTGTTCGTCATCGGCGCCGCCCTGCCGGTGCTGTTCTGGGGCGCCGCCGCCGATCGCTACGGTCGCCGCCTCCCCCTCGCCCTGTCACTCTTGCTGTTTGTCGGCCTCAGCCTGCTGCTGGCCACCACCAGCCAGGGGCCACTGCTCTTGATCCTGCGCACCCTGCAAGGGGTGGCGGCCGGCGGGGCGGCCATCATCGCCCGTATCCTGGTGCGGGATCACTGGCACGGCGACGAGCTGGCGCGCCGCCTCTCGGTGCTCTCCATCGCCTTCATCACCGCCCTCGGCGGTGGTCAGTGGATAGGCGGCCTCATCAGCCGCTATGCCCATTGGCAGCTGGGATTCGTGCTGATGGCCGGGGTTGGTGTGCTGGCGCTGATCTTGATGAGCAGCCTGCCGCTGCAGGGGCCCAATCCGGCGGCGAGCGGTGGCATGTGGGCCCGTTACGCCAGCCTGCTGCGCCGCCCCGGCTTTTTCTGGCCGGCCTGCGCCGGCGGCATCGGCTTTGCCATCACGGTGACCCTGCAGGAGGTGAGCCCCTTCGTGCTGCAGCAGGGGTTTGCCCTCGAGGTCACCACCTTCGGCAGCCTGGGGTTGCTGATCGGTATCGCCTACTTCGCCGGCGCCATGACGGTCAACCGGCGGGTCGCCCGGGTGGGAGGCCGCCAGCTGATGCGCCAGGGGGCCGCGCTCATACTGCTGGCTGCCGGCGGCATGCTGCTGCTCTGGGCTCTGGGCGCCCTTCAGGGCAGCGGTGGATTGGTGGCCATGATGACCTGCTACTGCCTCATCATCTTCGGGCAGGCGGTGCTCTTTCCCAACAGCATGGCGCTGGCGGTGAGCGATGGCCGCGAGCACGGCGCCTACGCCATGGCCCTGTGCGGCTTCCTGCAGCAGGGGGTGGCCGGGGTGGCCGCCGCCGGCGCCACCCTGGTGAGCCATCACGGTGCCTGGGCCCCGCTCGTCTTCACCCTGGCGCTCATCACTCTGCTGATCGTGCGCACCAGGGTGCGCTAAGCAGGCCCCTGCCTGCGTCCCCTCACCGCTCAGCGGGCCCCATCACCCGATCGCACAGGCTGATGAGGGCCTCGCAGAGGCGCGTGAGCGGCTCGCCGCGCTCTGCCCCCAGGTGCAGCGCCAGCTCCACCGGCGCCACCGCCGGCCAGTGGGTCAGCTCCCGCTGATCCGGCTGCAGCAAGCGCCGGGGCAGCAGGCTGACCCCGATCCCGGCGCTCACCGCCCCCTGCAGGCTGGCCAGGCTGGCGCTGACGTAGGCGATGCGCCAGCGCCGCCCCATCCCGTCGAGTGCCTCGGTCACCTGCCGCCGATAGAGCCCTTCGCTCGGGAACACCACCAGCGGCAAGGGTTCCCGCTCGCTGGCGGGCCAGGCACGGCTGTCGACCCAGGCCAGCGATTCGCGCCAGCAGGCGCGCGGCGCCCCCTGTCCCCGTGCCTGTTTGACCAGCGCCAGATCCAGCTCGCCGGCCTCGAAGCGCTGCCAGATCTCGTGGCTGAGGCCGCTGTGCACCTCCAGCCGCACCTGCGGGTAATCGCGGGCAAAGGCCGCCAGCACCGGGGCGATGGCGCCGGCGGCAAAATCCTCCGGTACCCCCAGGCTCAGTTGCAGGCTGGCCTCGGCCACCTGCTCCTCGGCCCGGGCCAGCAGGGCCAGGATGCTGCGGGCCAGCCCCAGCAGCTTTTCTCCCTCTGCCGTGGTCACCACCTGGCGACCGGAGCGGTCCAGCAGCGGGCAGCCGAGCTGCTGCTCGAGCCGCCGCATCTGCTGGCTGATGGTGGATTGGGTGAGGTGCACCCGTTCACCGGCGCGGGTAAAACTGCCGCTGTCGACGATGGCGACAAAACTGCGCAGCAAGAGGGGATCCAGCATGGCGACTCCATTTACAAAACCACTGGATGTCATTCTATCATTTAATTTCCCCATGACTGATTCCCCCGCTAGGCTGGTCTCCTCCCATCCCCTTGCCTCGAGGATCCGTCATGCCCCACTCCCTTGCCGAACCCGCCGGCTCACGCCTGATCGCGTCGCTGACCGCCAATCCCAGCCATCAGGAGTGGCTGGAGCAGGCGCTGCAACTGGCCCTTCATAACCGCCAGCAAGGAGGCCGCCCCTTTGCCGCCCTGCTGGTGCAAGGCAACCAGCTGGTGACCAGCGCCGTCAACGGCATGCACCAGGATGGCGACCCCACCCGCCACGCCGAGCTGGAAGCCCTGCGCCAGGCCAGCCAGGTCGGGCCGCTGGCGGGCGCCATCGTCTACGCCAGCGGTCACCCCTGCCCCATGTGCCTGAGCGCCCTGGTGATGAACGGCATTGCCGCCGTCTATTACGCCTTCGATAACGAGGATGCGGCCCCGTTCGGCTTTGACAGCACGGCCGCCTACCACAAGCTGGGCCTGCCCCTCGCGCCAGCCCCCCTGCCGCTCATCAAGCTGCCGAGCCCGCTGGCCGCCGCCGAGCTCTATGGTGCACCAGACCATGACTGAGGCCCGCATCGATGCGCGCCAGCAGCAGGCCCTGCTGGTGCTGGTGATCCTGATTGGGCTCAACCTGCGGCCGTTTCTCACCGCCATCGGCCCCCTGAGCCGCGACATTGCCGAGGCGCTCGGGCTTGGCATGGACACCCTGGCCTGGCTGACCCTGCTGCCACTCTGGCTCATCGGCGGCGGCGTGCTGCTCACTCCGGCCCTGCGCAGTCGCACCGGGCCGCGTCAGTTGCTGGGGGCCGCCCTGTTGCTGCTGGGCCTAGGCAGCGCCATCCGCTTCGAGGCGGCCAGCGGCGCCCTGCTCATCGCCAGCGCCGCCCTCTGCGGGCTGGGCTCGGCCCTGGTGCAGGGGGTACTGCCCGGTCTCATCAAGCAGGCCTTTGCCCAGAAGGTGCCGCTGGTGATGGGCATCTTCTCGGCCTGCATGATGGGGGGCGGGGCGCTGGGGGCAAGCCTCACCCCGCAGCTCGCCGCCCGGCTCGACTGGTCCCAGGCGCTGGCGCTGTGGAGCCTGCCGGTGCTGCTGGCCATGGGCTGGCTCGGCTGGCGGGTACGGCTGCCCGCGACGCCGGTGGCAGTGTCCGGTGGCGGAGAGCAGCGCCTCATCAGCCTGCCCCGCAGCTGGCTGCTGATAAGCTGCTTTGGCATCATCAACAGCGGTTACGGCATCGTCGTGGCCTGGCTGGCGCCGGCCTACATGGCGCAGGGCTGGAGCCCCCAGCAGGGCGGCGAGCTGGTGGCCTGGCTGGCACTGGCCCAGACCGTGAGCGGCCTCGGCCTGCCGCTGCTGGCCGCCCGCCGGCTCGACCGGCGGCCCTGGATGGGATTGGCCATCGCCATGCAGCTGGCGGGCTTTGGCGGCCTCTGGCTGGCGCCGACTGCCGCCCCCATCCTCTGGTCCATGCTGTGCGGCGCCGGGCTTGGCGGCAGCTTCTCCCTCATCATGGTCATCGCGCTCGATCACCTGCCGGACCCGCGCCGCGCCGGCACCCTCAGCGCCCTGATGCAGGGGTTCGGCTTCATGCTGGCGGCCACCGGCCCCTGGGTGGCGGCCCGCCTGCACCACCTGAGCGGTGACTTCGCCGCCGCCTGGCAGTGGCAGCTGGCCGGCCTGGTGCTGATGAGCCTGCTGGTTCTGCGCCTGGATCCACGCCGCTACCCCAGCGCCATGAAGCTGGCCACACCGTCTCCCGCCCCCACTCCCATCAGCTGATCTGTGCTCGCCTCCTCTTTCCCGAATGAGGAGGCAAGCTCACCACCTTCCAGCCTCTCCCCATTACTTGCTCGCTTTCCGGTATCGGGCCAGCTGAGCAAACCATCAGCAAAAAACTGCATATCCATTTGATTTATAACACATTAAACCTTCCCATATGGTGGGTTGCACCGCCATATGAGCCCATTAAGGTAAGGCACTCAGACGAGAATTAATCTCGTTTCGTCTGACAGGGAAGAGGCTGTATTCATCAAGGAGGAGAACGCCACGCGCCAGTGGCTTTGCTATCACTCAAAGGAAATCACATGCAGACAAACACAAAATGGGCTTCTCTACTTGGTGGCTTGGCCATGCTAGGCGGTGCCATCTCACCGGTCATGGCCGACGAGTCATTCAACCTGTGGCAGGAGTGCGCCACCCGTTGCACTTTGGATCTGGCCCAGGGGGTGCGCGCCAGCCAGCTCGATCTCACCGGCCTGCTGGGTGAACAGGCGGGGTCAGGGGTACTGCACTACTCCATGGTATTGGAGGAAGGGGGAGACAGCCTCAAGCTGGCCCTCGGCAATGCGCTGACCCTGCGCACGGATGGCACCACCATCACCCTGACCAGCGCCACCGCGGGCAAGGGCCCGCGCACCTACAGCTATACCCGCCAGGGACACGGCAACTGGTCGCTGCATTGGCTGGTTCCCGTCGGCGACGATGCGCCCGCCAGCATCAAGGTCTTCTTCCATGAGCTGGATGCTGGATCCGAGGTGAGCCATATCTCCCCCATCTACAGCATCGAAGTGAGCGACGACCTGCTGCGCAGCATGGCCAGCAACTCGACGATCTTCGTCAGGCACGTGGAAAACAATCAGATCAATCGCAGCCTCACCCTCAGTGCGGCCGGTGTCGGCTTCGTGGCGGCGCCCACCCAGCACAGCCGTCAGAAGCGCTGGAGCGAGTGGCACACCGGCAAGGTGTTGTGCCTGCTGGATCCGCTGGATGCGGTCTACAACTACCTGTCGCAGCGCACCTGCAACCTGGGTGATACCTGGGAAGGCAAGGTCTACCGGGTATTGGCCGGCGCACCCGCCTCTCACGACACCCATATCGTGCCGACCGCCATCAGTCATCGTCTGCACTTTGCCAAAGGGGACGGTCTGGCGGCCCTCACCACTCATCAGGTTTGCGCCATACCGCTTGAATCCCTGGCCAGAAGCCGTCAACCCAGAGGCTGGGAAGAGCTCAGCCAGTGTGGCTATCCGGTCCACAATCTCATCACCCTCTATCTGCTGACCCGCCTGCCATGGTCCCAGCTTGATACCGTGATCACCCAGGCGCTGGCCAACACCACGCCAGAGGATGGCTCAACGCCCCGGGGGCAGCTGGCGCAAGCCATTCGGGAAAACCCGGCCCAGGCACGGCTGGCCCTGAGCATGGCGGCCGCCCAGAGCGATGCCTTCAGCCACCAGCAGGCGGCCAATAGCCAAGAGCAGGCCGCCAGCGCCGACGTGGTCAATCTCACCTGCCCCGCCGCCGATCTCAACTGCCTGGCGCCGGCCGACAGTGTCGATGCCCTGCAGGAGCGGGACTATCCGAACGGTGCCAGCTTCCTGGGTGACGGGGATGAGGTCAGCTTCGGCACGGCCGGTACTCGCAACTGGTCGGTGACCCGTCTGGAGCAGGCCCATCGCCAGCTGCTGGCGCGCGGTTATCTCTTCGTCGGTTATCACGGCACCTTCCTCGAAGCCGCCCACAGCATAGTGTTTGAGGGAGTGCATGAACGGGATCAATCCTCCATCGCCCCCTGGCAAGGCTTCTACGTCGCCGGCGATCCGGCCCTCGCCTACGGTTACGCACAGGATCAGGAAGCGGATGCCCGTGGCCGCATCCGCAATGGCGTGTTGCTGCGGGTGTATGTGACGCGCGCCGCACTGCCCCACCTCTACGCGACCCAGCAGACACTGGCCGATCCCGGCGCCGTCGATGAGGTCGGCCGCCTGATCGGTCACCCCCTGCCGCTGCAGCTGGAAGCCATCACAGGACCGGAAGAGGAAGGTGGACGCCTGGAAACCATTCTGGGTTGGCGGCTGGCGGAGCAGGCGGTGGTGATCCCCTCCACCATACCGACGGATCCGCGCAATGTCGGCGGCGATCTTGACCTTGCCAGCGTGCCGCAGGAAGAGAGCGCCATCAGCAGCTTGCCTGATTACACCACCCAGCCCCGCGAAGACCTCTGAATCGCGGTTCATCGATACAAAAACACCGGCCTGTGGCCGGTGTTTTTTCCTGTCAACGCGGGGAGTGAGAGGGGGCTTAACGCCCCTTCTTCTGCCGCCCACCCTGACCGGCGCGCGGTTTGCCGGCGGCCGGTTTGGCCCCCTTGTTCGGGGCGCCTTTGCCTGCGCTCCCTTTGGCCGAGCCGCCTTTTGCTGCGCCGCCTTTGCCGGCTGGGCCCTTGCTTTCAAATGCCGACGGCCCCGGCACGTTGGGACGCCCGCCAATCTCGTGATCATCATCCCGGCGCGGTTTTTTGCCCGGTGCCGGCTTGCCGGCTTGTGCGGCGGATGCCTTGGGTTTACCGCCCTGCCCGGCGGCAGCTTGGCCCCCTTTGGCCGGTTTCACCTCGGAGGAGGAGTCTTCAATCAGCTTGAACAGCTCGATCAGCTCGTCGTCGGTGAGATCGCGCCACTCGCCCACCGGCAGCCCCTTGAGGCTGACGTTCATGATGCGGATACGCTCGAGCTTGGTCACCTCGAAGCCGAAGTGCTCGCACATGCGGCGGATCTGGCGGTTCAGCCCCTGCACCAGCGTGATGCGAAACACGAACGGCGCCTCTTTCTTCACCTTGCACTTCTTGGTGACGGCACCCAGGATCGGCACCCCGGCGCCCATGCCCCGAATAAACTCGTCGGTGACCGGCTTGTCCACGGTCACCAGATACTCTTTCTCGTGATCGTTGCCCGCCCGCAGGATCTTGTTGACCAGATCGCCGTGGTTGGTCAGGAAGATGAGCCCCTGAGAGTCTTTGTCCAGTCGGCCGATGGGGAAAATGCGGGTACTATGGTTGACGAAGTCGACGATGTTGTCCTTCTCGCCCGCCTCGGTGGTGGAGACGATGCCCACCGGCTTGTTCAACACGATGAAGACCAGGCTGTCCGCCTCGCGCGGCTCGATCACCTGGCCGTTGACCTTGACCAGATCCCCGGCAAACACCTGATCCCCCACCCCGGCCCGCTTGCCGTTGATGAAGACGTTGCCCTGCTCGATAAAGCGGTCGGCCTCGCGGCGCGAGCAGATGCCGCTCTCGCTGATGTATTTGTTCAGGCGCATGGATTCATCAGCCAGCATGGGTCACCTGCCACTGGCCTGCGGCCTGGATCCGGGTCATCAGGGCGGCACGCTGCCGGTTCACTAACTCAAAATTGTGCATATCATTCCATCTTCAAAAAAGGCCGCTACCGACCTGTCCGGCAAAAAGCGCCGACACATTAACATATTGCCCCCTGACACACGCCGGATAGTTGCACTCGGCCCGTCCCCTTCTCGCAAAATGCGCCCCCTGTCACGCGGCAAGCCCCCGGTATTGCATCGTCATGCGCGGCCATTCGATTGCCGCCAGCGCCGTCGAAGCCAGCATGGCAATGGCCACTTCCGCCGTTGTGCGGGGTTCTCTCGCTACGCAATAAAGATGCATGAAATATGCAATAAACGATAACCCAAGCCAAATGACAGCAACATTTTCTTGCTATTTATTAATCAAAAATGCATAAAAAGATTTTGATTCGCGCAAATTATCTGCCCCTTCCGGCGCTCTTTTCTGCTGTTTTCGGCGATTCGCACAACAATTTTCACCCAATTGCGAAAAACACCAAATATTCACCTGCATCCAGGCCTGACAAAAACCATAAATTTGGCTGCAGGGTGTGCACTTTTCTCTGGCAAGAGGCCACTTTTACCCTTCACTACAGGAGTTACAGATGAGTCATTCCCTCTCCCAGGCGGATTTTCTGGCCCAGGTCGCCAGCCGCAATCCCCACCAACCGGAGTTCATTCAGGCCGTGAGCGAGGTGATCGCCTCCATCTGGCCCTATGTGGCGCGCCACCCCCGCTACCTGCAGCACGGCCTGCTGGAGCGGCTGGTGGAGCCGGAGCGGCTGATCCAGTTTCGGGTGAGCTGGGTGGATGATCGAGGGCAGGTGCAGGTGAACCGGGGCTACCGGGTGCAACACAGCTCCGCCATCGGTCCCTTCAAGGGGGGGATGCGCTTTCACCCCTCGGTGGATACCTCGGTGCTCAAGTTCCTCGCCTTCGAGCAGACCTTCAAGAACGCCCTCACCACCTTACCCATGGGCGGCGGCAAGGGGGGCAGCGATTTTGATCCCAAGGGCAAGAGCGAGGGAGAGGTGATGCGCTTCTGCCAGGCGCTGATGCTGGAGCTGCATCGCCACCTCGGCGCCGACACCGACGTGCCGGCCGGCGACATCGGGGTGGGCGGGCGCGAGGTGAGCTACATGGCGGGCATGATGAAGAAGCTCACCAACAGCGCCGAGTGCGTCTTTACCGGCAAGGGGCTCTCCTTTGGCGGCAGCCTGATCCGCCCGGAAGCCACCGGTTACGGCCTGCTCTATTTCGTCGAGGCCATGCTGGCCAACCGGGGACAATCTCTGGACGGCATGACGGTCTCTGTGTCCGGTTCAGGCAACGTGGCCCAGTACGCCATCGAGAAGGCGATGGCCCTCGGCGCCCGGGTCATCACCGCCTCCGACTCCGGCGGCACCGTCTACGATCCGGCAGGCTTTACCCCCGAGAAACTGGCGCGGCTGATGGCGCTCAAAAACGAGCAGCGCAAGCGCATCGCCGATTATGCCCACGAAGAGGGGCTGGAATTTTTCAGCGGCCGCACTCCCTGGCACCTGCCGACGGACGTCGCGCTGCCCTGCGCCACCCAGAACGAGCTGGATGAGTCGGACGCCGCCACCTTGATTGCCAATGGCGTGCAACTGGTGGCCGAGGGGGCCAACATGCCGAGCAGCGCCGCCGCCATCCGCCGCCTGCACGAGGCCAAGGTGCTGTTTGCCCCGGGCAAGGCCGCCAACGCCGGCGGGGTCGCCACCTCGGGCCTCGAGATGAGCCAGAATGCCCAGCGTCTCTGCTGGAGCCGGGAGGAGGTGGATGCCCGCCTCAAGGGGATCATGACCAGCATCCACGCCACCTGCGTACACTATGGCCAGGATGATACGGGTCACGTGAACTACGAAAGCGGCGCCAACATCGCCGGCTTCGTCAAGGTGGCCGACGCCATGCTGGCTCAAGGGGTCTGCTGACGCCGCCAGCGACCACGAAGACGGACAGCATTACCACAGAGGGCAGCCCCGGGGCTGCCCTCTGTTTGCTTGGATGAGCCGCTCACTGTCTGTACTTATCACCTTGTTTCCCTTAGGCTTTAAGCCAGCTTTCGACCCTTAGTACGGCCGCCGTGGACGCGGGGCCGCCCCTCTTTTATCAGTGCCAAGGACTCTCCCATGCTGGCTCGCACCCGCCGCCTCGTTCGCCGCCTTCTTCTCAGCCTGCTGGGCTTGCTGTTGCTCGGCTGGGCCCTGATCGCCTACTTCGCCTGGCAGGCGGCGCCACTGCAGCCCTGGCACACCCTGGTGCCGCCCGAGCTCAGCGCCGAGCAGCTCGATGACAGCGACTGGCAGGCCTATCTGGCCCACGAGCAGCAGCTGTTCGAGCTGGTGACCAAGGAGGTGATCGCCAGAACGCCGCCGGAGCAGCAGCTCGACAGCAATCGCTACTATCAGGATGCCCCCATCAATCCGGCTCATTTTGCAACCGACTGGAACCGTTCCTATCTGCTGCGCCCGAGCGGCGAGGTAAAAGGGGTGGCGGTGTTCCTGCACGGTTTGACCGACTCCCCCTACAGCCTGCGCCACCTGGCCCAGCGCTACCGCGAGCAGGGCTTCATCGCCCTGGGGCTGCGCATTCCGGGCCACGGTACCGTGCCGGCCGGGCTGGTCGACATCGACTGGGAGACCTGGCTGGCCGCCACCCGGCTGGCGGTGCGCGAGGCCAGGGTGCTGGCGCCAAGCCCGCTGCCGCTGCATCTGGTGGGGTTTTCCAACGGCGGGGCGCTGGCGGTAAAATATGCGCTCGATGCGGAAGGTGACAAGACAGGGGCACTGGCAAGGCCGGATCGGCTGGTGCTCATCTCCCCCATGATAGGGGTGACCCGCTTTGCCCGCTTCGCCGGCCTCAAAGCGGTGCCCGCCCTGCTGCCCGCCTTTGCCAGCGCCGCCTGGCTCGACACCATGCCGGAGTTCAACCCCTTCAAGTACAACTCGTTCCCGGTCAACGGCGCGCGCCAGTCCTACCGGCTGACCCACACCATCCAGCAGCAGGTGCGTGAGCAGGCTGCCAGCGGCGAGTTGGCGGCCTTCCCGCCCACCCTAACCTTCCAGTCGGTGATGGACTACACCGTCAGTACCCGCTCCATCATCGCCGATCTCTATCACTTCCTGCCTGCCAACGGCAGCGAGCTGGTGCTGTTCGACATCAACCGCGGCACCCTGTTCGGCCCGCTGCTGAGCAGCGCCTCCGAGCTGGCGCTGAGCCACCTGCTGCCGCGCCCGCCGCTCTCCTACCGGCTGACGGTGGTAGGCAACCAGGCGCCCGCCAGCACCCGCACCCAGGCCAGCAGTTTGCCGGCCGGTGGCGGGCCTGAGCAGATCCAGCCCCTCGACATCGACTACCCCAGGGAGATCTACTCCCTCTCCCACGTGGCCCTGCCCTTCCCGATGGATGACCCCCTCTACGGCATGGCGCCACGGCCCGAGCAGCGCGAGCAATACGGCATCAACCTGGGGGGCCTGGCCCTGCGCGGTGAGCGCGGTGTGCTGATCGTCAACTCCGGCGCCCTCACCCGCACCTCCTCCAACCCCTTCTTCCCCTATCTGCAACAGAAGGTGATGCAGACGCTGACAGCGCCAGCCCTACCGCCGGCCGGCAAACAGCCAACCCCGGTCTGGGACAGCGAAGACGAGGCCGCCTATCAGGCGGAGCGGGAACAGTTTCTACAGGATGCGCAGGAGAGCGAGGCTCCCTTCTAGGGCCCTTGTCAGGACCCGTTGCGGCTGTGTGTCAGGATGGGGCTAGCACGGAGCCTTTTACCACTTGCCCCGATCGCCCCGGCAGGGCGACATCTACCGGCCGTCACCCGATGCCAAGCGCCATCAGGGATAACGGCTGATCTCAATCAGGTTCTGATCCGGATCCAGGCAGTAGACCGACTCGATGGGGCCGCAGGCCCCGCTCTTGGTCACCGGCCCTTCCACTATCGCCACCCCGTGGCAATGGAGCTGGGCGATGACCTGTTCCAGCGGCCAGCGGGTGATGAGGCAGAGATCCCCCGCGCCCACCTGCGCCCGGTTGCGCGGCTCCTGCCCCAGCAGTTGCAGATTGATCTTCTGGTTGCCAAAGCGCAGGGCCCGACGCCCAGCCCCGAAGGTGATGGCTTCCATGTTGAGCACCGAGCTGTAAAACGCCACGGCCCGCTCGATATCACTGACCGTCAATACCAGATGGTCGATATGGCTGATCATGTCCCCTCCTGGCTGATATGTGTCGATAGCGCTGGCCCGACAGACTGACCTGTGGGCGCCCTCATCATACTCAAGTACACACCCAGCATCTGTGCTGAATGGCGCAAAGATGGCCGAGCAAAGCCGCTAGTTGAGTGAAGGCGGCGTTGGCCTTCACTGTTGGGTGCGACACGCCTGGTCACGCTGGGCCAGTAGAGTTTCATCATCACTGTCCATCGCGGCCAGAATGGCTTGATTGCAGGCGCGCTCAGCCTGCCGGGCCGCATCCGGTTTACTCTCGCGAATATCGGCGATCATGGGGCGGTAGTTAACTGAAGCGGCGCAGTACATGGCGCGATACTGGGGCTGCTGCGAGTGGCTGTCATCCTGGCGCGACAACTGATCACACAGCTTGCTAAATAGCGCTGCCGCCTTGACGGTGCATTGGCTGAAGCGCCGTGCATCCTGCTCGTAGCTGCGGCAGACGCTTTTCGGCTGCAGCTGCCAAAACTGGAAGGCAAAGGGGATTTGTTCCCCCTCATACTCCACCACCAGCGACTTGAGCTCAGTGCCATAAATATCCGATACCTGCTGCTGTACCAGATTGAGATAAGCCGAGAAAAGATAAGAAACCGGATCCATCACCACCTCCCTGTGGTTACCACTGCCGAGTTGTATCACGGAAAATCGGGGCAATTTTCAAACGAGTAACAGGCGACAACAGCTTACTGATTTGGTTGGAAAAAATGATACTCTTCTCGCCACCCTCATGTACAACGTTCAAGGCCAGTGTTCGATGCAACAATGTGGTATTTATGAACAACTCATTACTCAACTGCTGACATCTCGACTCGACCGCGAGCGCTTTTACGTAGGGGAACGCCAGCTTGAACCTGCCGAAGCGGCAGTCTGGTTATCCAGATTTCTGAGTCGTGTTTTGGAATATGCGGTGGGTTCTGTCACTGGAGAAGATCAACTGCAACGGCAGATTGAGCTGGCTAACCAGTTATTGCTTTGGCTAAAAGATCGCACGCAAGACCCAGATTTTATTGGTGAGAACCTCATCGATAGTCAGGGGAAAATTCTGACCGCGCTCTACCAGTTGGATAACCCCATCTCTGCCAATTTAAAGCAATATGCCGAAGATATTTTTCCTCTGACCGGTCTAACGCAAAGCGAGCTGTTCTGCGGCAGCAATGCGGGTTTGTCAATGGAGTCAGAGATTAAACGGGAGATATTATCGGCAGATAGCATCTGCTGGCTGGTCTCATTTATCAAGTGGGCAGGTATCCGTATTTTCCGTCATGAACTGGAGGAGTTCACCCGTAGCGGCCGCCAATTGAAAGTGATTACCACCTCTTATATGGGAGCAACCGACGCTAAGGCAGTTGAATTTTTAGCCAACCTCCCCAATACCGAAGTCAAACTCAGCTATAACACCCAGCGCGAGCGGTTGCATGCCAAAAGTTATCTATTTTGCCGAAATACCGGCTTTCATACCGGCTATATAGGTTCATCCAACCTCTCTCACTCTGCCCTCACCAGCGGCTTGGAGTGGAACTTAAAAATCACCTCGCAAGAGATCCCTCATATTATCGAGAAATCCCTGAGTACCTTTGAAACCTATTGGGAATCCGATGATTTTGAGCTGTTTGATGGCAGGCTCGAAAGCCGTACAAAATTGCAGCATGCACTGCAAGAGGCCCGTGGCGATGGTGATAGAAATAGCTCTTCCTATTTCTTTGATATCACGCCGTTTCCCCATCAACTGGAGATCCTTGAACAATTGGCGATGGAGCGCGCTTTACACCAGCGCTTTCGTAACTTGGTGGTAGCGGCTACCGGTACAGGGAAAACTCTGATCTCCGCCTTTGATTTTGCGCGTTTTCTGAAAACCAAACCCGATGCCAAGTTTCTGTTTGTCGCCCACAAAGAGGAGATCTTGCGCCAAGCATTAGCCTCGTACCGCGGAGTGCTCAAGCAATCAAATTTTGGCGAACTCTTGGTCGGCGGCGCCGTGCCAACCCACTACCGTCAACTATTTGCCTCGGTGCAATCCTTGAATAACCAGCTGGCTAATTTACGTCTTAGCCAAGACTATTTTGATTACATCGTCATTGATGAGGTTCACCATATTGCGGCGGCCAGTTATCGCGGTCTGCTCGCCGCCTTTGAACCTCAGATTCTGTTGGGATTAACCGCAACGCCAGAGCGCCATGATGGCGGTGATATTCTTGCCGACTTTTGTGGTGTCATCGCAGCAGAAATCCGCTTGCCCGAGGCAATCAATCGTCGCCATCTCTGTCCATTCCAATATTTTGGTATCGATGATGATACTGACTTGCGCCAAGTGACTTGGAAAAATGGCCGTTATGACATCACTGAGCTCACCAATATCTATACCCACAGTCAGCAGCGGGTACAGAAGATAGTCCAGAGCCTCAATGAGATCGTCACCGATATTACCAAAATCAAAGCACTGGCATTTTGTGTGAGCCGTGAACATGCCGATTTTATGTGCAAGGCATTTTTATTGAAGGGCATCAAGGCTGACATCCTCACTAGCGATAACCGAGACGAGCGACATAGTAAGCAACAAGATTTGCGTACCGGCGTTATCAATATTCTCTGCGTGGTGGACATCTTCAACGAAGGGGTTGATATCCCGGAAGTCGATACCTTGCTGTTTTTACGACCAACGGAAAGCCTCACCATCTTCTTGCAGCAATTAGGGCGCGGCCTGCGGCTGGCGAGCGATAAAGAGTGCTGCACCGTATTGGACTTTGTTGGGAATGCCCGTGCGGAGTATGACTTTGCCCAGAAATTCCGGGCACTGGTGGGTAAAACCAATAAGGCGATCAGCCACGAGATCAAACAGGGCTTCCCTCACGCCCCCTTGGGCTGCCGCATCGAGCTCTCAAAACAGACCCAAGAGTTAATTCTGAGCAATATCAAAAAGGCGACTCTCAATACCTCGCGCCTCATGGGCCTGATCCGCCGTTTCTCACAGGATTGCGATTTACCGCTGACACTGGCGAATTTTTTGAAGTTCTACCCTCATATCAGCCTTGAGGAGATCTACAAGCGCGGTAATTGGAGCGCCTTGGTCAAACAGGCCCACAACCATACCATTTCTGAAATGAGCGATGAGAAGCTGTCGACCCTCTACACCCGGGCCATCAAAACCCGGCTATTGGGCTGCGATGCGCTCCATTACTTGAACTTCTTACAAACCTTGGTGGAAAGCGCCTTTACCTTAACGGCTGAGCACGATGAGCGGATGGCCTTGATGTGCCATTACGACTTCTGGCAACAGAGCGGCCCCAACGCAGGCTTTAGCTCCTTGGGGCACAGCCTGAAACAACTCAATCAACCTGAGTTAAGGGCCGAGCTGGCAGATCTGTTGCCTATGCTGATCAACCGGGTGCAACACGAGCAACTGGCCATGCCTGACCTTCCCGGCAATCCACTGCAACTGCATGCTCGCTATGCCAGAGAGCAGGTGCTGGTTGGCTTTGGGGCAACCACCTTCACGCAACAGCCCTCGGCTCGCGAAGGGGTGTATGTCATCACAGAGCAAAATATCGAGTTGCTGTTCGTGACCTTGAACAAAACGGAGCAGCACTTCTCCCCCACCACCCGTTATCACGACTACGCCATCAACGAGTCGCTGTTCCATTGGCAGAGCCAAAACAGCGCTCGCCCAGAGCGAGGCAAGGGGCTGAGTTACATAAACCACAGGGCAGAGGGTAAGCGCGTGTTTCTGTTCGTTCGTGAACAGAGCAAAGATGAATTTGGCCGCACCCTCGGCTTTGTGAACTTTGGTGAGGTGGAGTACGTATCCCACACTGGCAGCCAACCGATGAACATTAAATGGCGTCTCAGTACTCCGATGCCGCCATTTATGTGGAAGGATGCAGCAAAATTGGCCGTTGGCTAAACAACAAACGGCTCGCCAATGGCGAGCCGTTTTGGTTGGGGTCAGCAGGGGATCCGCTCGATGCGGCCGCCGCTCAGTTTGAAGAAGGCATCTTGCGGCAGCTCCTGCAGCCAGGTGGTGGTGTAATCCAAGTCCGCATAGGCGCCGCGCAGCATGGCGCCGAACAGGCCGTGGGAGACCACGATGGCCCGCTCGGCGATACGCTCATCCTGCAGCCAGCTCAGGGCCCGGCCTCGAATGCTCTGAAAACTCTCCCCCTCGGGGGCTTGCAGATACCAGTCTGGCTGCTCCAGATCCAGCTCGGGGTGGGCCGCCAGCAGCTCGGGCACCCGGCGACTCTCCCACTCCCCCATCCCCAGCTCCACCAGCCGCTTGTCCCAGACGATACGCGCTTGGTCCAGGCCAAGCTGCTGGCACACCCGCTCCGCCGTCTGGCGCGCCCGGCCGAGGGGGCTGGCGTAAAGGGTCCAGTCGGCAGGCTCGGCCAGGAGCTTGGCCAGGCGGGAGCCCATGGCGAGGGCCTGGGCTTCCCCCTTGGCGGTCAGTTCGGAGTTGCAGCGCCCCTGCAGCCGCAGTTCGGCGTTGTAACGGGTCTGGCCGTGGCGCAGCAGATAGAGGGTACGGGACATGGTTTCTCCAGCAGGCTCAATGAGATAACAAAAACTGAAGAGGCATGATAACAGATGCGCCGGGGCAGCCAAGACGCAGGCGGGGGGCGGAAAAAACAAAACGGGTCAATGCTGACCCGTTAATGCTGGCTGGCGCCGTGCTCAGCCCTTCTTGATCTCCCGCAGATAGCGGTAGATGGAGTGAACCGAGATGCCGAGCTGGCGGGCCGCTATCTGGGCGCTGTCCTTGAGCTCGAAGATGCCGAGCTCGTGCAGCTGGTTGACCATGACCCGGGTCTTCTGGGATGGGGGCACCGCCTCGTTGCCGCGCACCTCGGCACTGACGGTGTCGATGGTGCTGTTGAGGGCCTCGTCGATGTTGCGGGCAAACACCTCCGGGGTGGCATGACCATCGTGGCCGTGCAGGCACTCCGGCATCATGGTGCGCAGCACGGATTGCAGCGGGGCATCCATGTCGGTGTTGATGCAGAGCAGACCGATGGCCTGCCCCTCGCCATTGCGAATGACGGTGGTAAGCGAGCGCAGCGTCTTGCCGGTGGCGCACTTGGTCATGTAGGGGCTGGAGATATCCTGCCCGCTCTTGAGTTTCATCATCGCCAGGTTGGTGATGGGGGCACCGACGCTGCGCCCCGTGATATGGCCGTTGGCAATCTTGATGATCGACGGATTGCGCGCATCCAGGCTGTGCAGCAGCACCTCGGTGTGCTGACCATACATGGCGGCGATGCCGTCCACGATGATCTCCATCGCCTTGAGGATCTCGAAATCGGTCTGACTCAGCTCTTGCAGCTTCACATTGAAACCTTATAAAAGGGCCGCCGACCCGGACAAGGGCGGCAGCCGACAGGGACACTCAGGCGGACATGATATCAATAATGGTGCTGTCTGTGGCAGACATGCCGTCTTTGACCATCTGGCCCACGTTGCGAATGGTCTGCTCCACGTTGCCCGCCACGATCCCCTGCCCCGACACTGCATGGCTGTTGAGCGCCATCAGGAAGCCGCGCACCGCCGCCCCGGAGGAGGTGCTCACCTTCATGGCGCAGGAGGCCTTGGCGCCGTCGCACACCATGCCGGCGCTGTCGCTCAGCACGTTCTGGATGGCGTGGCAGGATTGCTCGAAACTGCCGCCCGCCAGATAGACCATGGCCATGGCCGCCGCCGCGCTGGTGACCGTGTTGCCGCAAAAGGCCGACAGCGGCGGATAGTGGGACTTGATGTAGATGGCCCCCAGGTGGCTCATGATGAGGGCGCGGGCCAGCTGCTCTTCGCTGGCACCGAAGCGCTCGGCGATGACCACCACCGGGATGGTGGCGGCGATGCCCTGGTTGCCGCTGCCGAAGTTGCTCATGGCCGGCAGGCTGGCGCCCCCCATGCGGGCATCGGAGGCCGCCGCGGTGCGCATCACGATGCGGTTCATCACATCCTCGCCGATGAGACCGGCCTGGATGTTCTGCTGCATGGTGCGGCCGATCTCGAGGCCGTAGGGGTTGTTCATCCCCTCGTCGGAGAGTTTGCCGTTGAGCTCGGAGGCCTGCAGGATAAAGCGGATCTGCTCGAACTCCACCTGGGTGGCGAACTCATGAATGGCGGCGATGCTGATGTCAACCCCATCGCAGATGGCGCCGGTGGCGCCACCCTGGCCTTGCTCGGCCGTGAAGGTCACTTCATCATTGCGGCGCTGCTCGACGATGCGGGTATGGCCACCGCACAGGGTCACCTCGGCGCTGTGCTCGGTGCCCTCTGCATCAAGGCCCAGCAAGCGGACCCGGCAATAGATGAACTCGGGGGCCGAGGTGCGGCTCACCTGCACCTGGCCTGCATCGATCAGCTCCTGCGCCTCTGCGACCTGGGCCGGCGTGATGGCGGCCAGCACCTCCAGTCCGACCTCGGCGTTGCCGCCGATGGCGCCGGCGGCAGCGGCAATGGCCAGCCCAATCTTGCCGGTACCCGGCACATAGACTCCCATGGAGTTTTTGTAGAGGTTGTCCGACACCACCACCTCCAGCCGGACGGGCTTGCAGCCCAGTTGCCGGGCGGCGACGGCGGCGGCATAAGCGGCGGCGATGGGCTCGGTACAACCCAGCGCCGGTTTGACAACCTGTTGAATAATCTGCAGATACTGCTGCCACGCTTGCTTCATCAGAACACCCTTTCTATCAACATTAACCAGCGATGTGAGCGATCGCTTCCACTTCCACCCTGACACCCATCGGCAGATCCTTCACGGCAAAGCAGCTGCGGGCCGGGCAATCTTTCAGGAAATAGCGTTTATAAACCTCGTTGAACGCGGCAAAATCACTGATCTCGGCGAGATAACAGGTGGTCTTGAGCACGGTATCCAGGTTGCCGCCGGCGGCCTCCAAGACATGCTTGAGGTTCTCCAGCGCCTGACGGCTCTGGGCTTCGATTCCCCCTTCCACCACGCCGCCCTGCTGTTTGCACACCGGCAGCTGGCCGGAGGTAAAGATGAGGTCGCCATAGGCAGTGCCATGACTGTAGGGACCGATGGCATCGGGTGCGGCATCCGCCACGATGATCTTTTTCATATCGCCACTCCTTAAAATGCAATTATTTTTGCAATCAATAGTCTCGTCTTGTTCAACATTATTTGCTTATTAGGCATTCCGTTCAACTAAAACCTGCAAAAACAGCGATAAATTCGGTAGCAGGCGCAAATTGAAAGCGTGATCTGTCTCCCTCTTTAGGTAGAAGAGCGATAAAAAGCATTGTTTTGCCGCTTTTTATTCAACTATATTTGCGCCTGATTTTTACCCCTACAAAAACAAGGTATTTTATGGACGCGCACAGTACGACACTCACCCGGCCCGTGATGGGCACGCTGGAATGGAAAGAAGCGGTTCGTTTTGACAGCACCGACTGGGGCTGGGTCATCATGAGCATCGGCATGGCCATCGGGGCGGGGATCGTCTTCCTGCCGGTACAGGTTGGACTGATGGGGCTGTGGGTGTTTCTGTTGTCGGCGGTGATCGGCTACCCGGCCATGTACATGTTCCAGCGCCTCTTCATCAATACCCTGGCCACCTCGCCCGAGTGCAAGGACTACCCCAGCGTCATCAGCGGCTACCTCGGCAAGAACTGGGGCGTGCTGCTTGGTGCCCTCTACTTCGTGATGCTGGTGATCTGGGTGTTCGTCTACTCCACCGCCATCACCAATGACAGCGCCTCCTTCCTGCAAAGCTTCGGGGTCACCCAGCAACTGCTCTCCGAGAATCCCTTCTACGGGCTGGTGCTGATCTGCGCCCTGGTGGCGCTGGCCTCGCGCGGCGAAAACCTCTTGTTCAAGATCTCCACCTTCATGGTGCTGACCAAGATCAGCGTGGTGGCGGTGCTCGGCCTGATGATGGTGGGCAAGTGGGATGCCGCCAACATCACCGCCATGCCGGCCAGCGGTGACTGGCTGAAGGATGCCATCGTCATGCTCCCCTTCACCCTCACCTCCATTCTTTTCATCCAGAGCCTGAGCCCCATGGTGATCTCCTACCGCTCGCGGGAAAAGTCCCTGGAAGTGGCCCGCTTCAAGGCGATGCGCGCCATGAACATCGCCTTCGGCATCCTGTTCGTGGTGGTGTTCTTCTACGCCGTCTCCTTCACCCTCGCCATGGGCCACGAGCAGGCGGTCAAGGCCTCCGAGGAGAACATCTCGGCGCTGGCCATGGTGGCCCAGGGCATGCCGGGCCAGACCCTCAAGCTGCTCAGCCTCACCCTCAACATCTTCGCGGTGATGACCGCCTACTTCGGCGTCTATCTGGGCTTTCGTGAAGCCTGCCAGGGGCTGGCGATGAACCTGCTGCGCCGGGTGATGCCGGAAGATCGCATCAACAAGGGGCTGGTGGGCAAGGGCATCATGCTGTTCACCGTGCTGCTCTCCTGGGGGGCCATCGTGCTCAACGCCCCGGTACTGAGCTTCACCTCCATCTGCAGCCCCATCTTCGGCATGGTGGGGTGCCTCATCCCGGCCTACCTGGTCTATCAGGTGCCGGCGCTGCACAAGTACAAGGGAGTCTCCCTCTACATCATCATCGTCACCGGCCTGCTGCTCTGCGTCTCGCCCTTCCTGGCATTCAACTGAGCCGCGACCTTCTCCCATCGGCAACGGGCCACCCTCAGGGTGGCCCGTTTTTCTGACCCATTCAGCCCCTTCTCCGCGTGAAAAAGCCAAGGGGATCACAACTTCCACCCCGCCCCCAGCCGAGCCACCCGGCGAGGAGTAATATCCAGCCATCCCGCTACACGCCCCGTCGGGGCCCGAGGCTTCATATGAAATGGATATTCACGCCCGCCATCCGGCTCGGCAATCAGCTCTCCTTCAAATACAAGTTTTTGCTCTGGTCCTGCCTGATGCTGCTGCCGCTCGCCTACAGCATGACCAACCTGCTGGGTCGGCTGCAGGATGACAACGCCCAGGCCCGCAAGGAGCTGGCCGGCGTGGTCAAGCTGGCGCCGCTGCCCGCCATCGAGCAGGCCCTGCTGACCCATAGCAACCTGGTCACCCGGCACGGCTATGAGCAAAACCCGGTCGGCGAAGAGGAGGTCAAGGCCGCGGCCCGGGCCGTCGATGCGAGCCTGGCCGCCTTCGCAGCCACCAAACAGCAAAACCCCACCTTCGATACCCTCGCCCAGGAGTGGTCCAGCCTGCAAAGCGAGGCGCTCGGGGTCGAGGTGGATCAGAGCAACCTGCGCCACGACAAGCTGCTGACCGAGGTGCGCCACCTCTACAAGAGCATCACCGCCGCCAGCAGCCTGGTGCAGGATCCCGCGCTCGGCACCTACTACATGGTGGTGCTCGCCAGCGAACGGCTACCGCAACTGCGCGACCTGCTGGCTCAGGTGCGGGATCGCGCCGCCACCATCGCCGACTTCGGCCTGTTTCAGGCCCAAGGGTATAGCGCCCTGCGCTTTCGCCTCGACCTCATCAACGCCACCCTGCAGGAGCTGGAAGCCGACCTGACCCTGCTCTATGAGATGGCGCCCGCCTATCGCAGCGAACTGGGCCAGCAGACCGACGCCCTGTTGCAGCAGGCCCATCAGGGGGTCGTCACCCTGGAAAACAAGATGATGAAGGATCAGCAGGTGCAGCTCTCCAGCAAGGAGGTGCTGGCGCTGGGGGATGGGCTGGATGCCGCCATCACGACGCTGGCCGGTCAGGTGCGCCAGCGGCTGGAGGCGGATCTGCACCAGCGCATGGCCGCCAACCAGAGCCACTTCTGGTGGGTCACGGCGCCGCTGACCGCCATCCTGCTGGTCTATCTCTACCTGATGATCGGCGCCTATCTCTCCTTGCGTGGCACCGTGGGCCGGGTGCGGGAGATCGCCGCCCGGGTCAACGCCCAGGATCTCAGCCAACAGATCGAGATCGTCGGCCAGGATGAGCTGGCGGCCATCAGCCGGGATTACAACGTGACCCTGCAGACCCTGCGCACCCTGATGCTGCGGGTGCGGGAGAACGGCGTCAGCGTGGTGGAGAGCGCCACCGAAATCGAAGCACGGACCTGCCGCTCCCAGGAGGTGATCGCCGATCAGCAAGGGGAGACCCATCAGGTGGCCACCGCCATCAAGGAGCTGGCCGCCACCTCCCACGACATGGCGGGCAACGCCCAGCAGGCCGCCCGCATGACCCAGGAGGCGCAGGCCGTGGTGGGTCAGGGCGAGGCGGTGGTCGAGCGTACCATCAAGGCCATCGACCACATCAACCGCGAGGTGCTGCGCACCGCCGAGACCATCGGCCAGCTGGAGCAGCAGTGCAGCCAGATTGGTGGCGTCATCGGGGTGATCCGCGGCATCGCCGAGCAGACCAACCTGCTGGCGCTCAACGCCGCCATCGAGGCGGCCCGCGCCGGTGAGCAGGGGCGCGGCTTCGCGGTGGTAGCCGACGAGGTGCGCTCGCTGGCCAACCGCACCCAGGGGGCCACGGTCGAGATCCAGCAGATGATCGAGCAGCTGCAAACCGGTGCCCGCGCCTCGGTCAACGCCATGTCCGCCGCCAGCCGCGAGGCACAGGAGGGGGTCGGTCTGGCCCAGGAGGCCCAGCAGGCCTTTGGCGCCATCACCGAGCGGGTGGGCAGCATGGTCGACACCAACTCGGTGATCGCCAGCGCCATCGAGCAGCAGGGGGCCGTGGTCAACGAGATAGAGCGCAACGTGGTGCGCATCTCCGATGGCAGCGACGAGGCGCTGCAGGTGGCCAACGCCGCCCGCGACGCCGCCCGCCAGATCCACCAGCTCACCGAGCAGCTGCGTGCCATGGTGCAAAGCTTCGTGCTCTGAGCCGGCGCCAATCACCCACGCCAGCCCCCTTGCCGGGGCTGGCTTTTTTTGCCAATCCAGACCGTCGGGCCGCATTGTTTTTCTTGGCGAAAAAAGTATCGGCTACCCATTGTGCGATGAGGATAAAGCGGGGTAATCTTCAGCCACAACAAGATTCGAACGTTACCTTTATTGCCTGCAACAGGCCCGGGGATCAATTCGACGCCCGAGAAACAGTTCGACGAAAGTCCGGCGAGAGGAAGCTCGCATCACGACACAACCGTTCAGGCGAGGTATCGCAAATGGCGAAGTACCAGTTTTTCTCTATCCCGGCCTCCAACCGGCAGCAGTACACCTTTATCGACATGGCCTCCCCCACCTTCCTGCCCGAGAAAGAGGCGCTGCTGACGCAGGGGTTCGAGGTGGAAGAGGATTTCATCGACGCGGCCAACCCGCGTGAGGCGGTGGAGAAGTATCGCTCCAACTTCCTCTATGTAGCCGATGAGATAGGCAAGTCGGACACCGGTTACGCCGCGGCCATTGCCGTGCAGGCGCTCGGCAAGACACTGCTGGGGCAAAACCGAGACAATTGAGCAGATAAATGAAGCGCGGCCAGCGGCAAGCTGCCGATGGCCGCAGGCAATGCTGGCAATGCTGGCAATGTAGTTCAGCAGCGGGCGAGCTGGCGGAGCATCTCGATAAGCTCCTCCTCGCTGCTGGGCTCATAAGCGAGCTGCAGGCAGGGCGCTGCGCCCCCCATCAACATGTAGACGTGGGTGCTGCAGTGATCGTAGTGATACCACTTACCGTCGATACAGACGTCGGTGTAGCATCTCGGGTCCCTTTCAAGTTCCATACGCACATCCTTTGTTACATCCCTTCAACATCACTCTGACCGTAAGATAACCCGGCCGCTGCAAACTTGATGCAGATCAAGGGAAGCGACGGCCGACGCGGATATCTGCCGGATCTGCGGCCCATGGGGCCCAACACCGACATCCATCAGCCGTACCCAACCCAAGACTCACCCCGCCGGCGCATACTGCGGTGGATCGTGCACAACAAAAACGGCGCCCGCAGGCGCCGTTTTTTTTATCTCCGCGCCACGTGGTCTCGCGGTGCGGGTGAACAAGCCTCGGGCTTATTCGTCTTCCAGGTAGGCGTAGCCTTGCAGACCCAGCTCCAGCTCGTCGAGCAGGGCCTTGCGGGTCGCGTCGTCCAGCGCCGGGTGGGAGACGATGCGCTGGTAGTTCTCGCGGATGACGGACGGGTCGATGTTGACGTAACGCAGCAGCTGGTCGACGGTGTCGCCGCGCACCACGTTGCGAATGTCCATCTTGCCTTCGTCATCGAGCCACACTTCCGCGCAGTGGGTGTCACCGAACAGGTTGTGCAGATCCCCCAGGATCTCCTGGTAGGCACCGACCAGGAAGAAGCCGACGTGGCACTCTTCGTTCTCGCCGTAGACCGGCATCGGCAGGGTGCTCTCGACCCCCAGACCGTCGACGTAGTGCTCGACCTGACCGTCGGAGTCACAGGTGATGTCCATCAGGATGCCGCGGCGGGTGAGCGGGCGCTCGAGGCCGGCCAGCGGCATCACCGGGAACACCTGACCGATACCCCAGGCATCCGGCAGGGACTGGAACAGGGAGAAGTTGGCAAAACACTTGTCAGCCAGTTTCTCAGAGAGCTCGTCAGCCAGCGCACGGTGGTTGCGGTTGACCGGGTTGAGCAGCTCTTTGAGCGCCAGACAGGTGTTCTGGTGCAGCATCTCGGCCCAGGCGCGTTGCTCCAGGTTCAAGAGACCCATGGTGTACTGGGTATTGACGTCACCGAGGTCTGCCACCGAGTCGTGGAAGATCTCCAGCAGGGAGGGATCTTCGCTGCGCAGGTCCAGCCAGCCTTTCCACATGTTCTGCAGAATGGTGGGCGCATCCTCGTCCGGTGCGCTGATGTCGTTCATCTCCACCCCTTCGGCACCAATGATGTTGGTGACCAGCACGGCGTGGTGAGCGGTCAGGGCACGGCCGGACTCGCTGATGATGGTCGGGTGCGGCAGGTCGAACTCGCGGCAGACATCGCCGATGCCCCACACCACGTTGTTGGCGTACTCGGAGAGGCTGTAGTTGGCGGAGCAGTGGCTCTGGGAACGGGTTCCCTCGTAGTCCACCCCCAGGCCGCCACCGACGTCAACCACTTCGATGTTGGCACCGAGGCGACGCAGTTCGGCGTAGAAACGGCCGCACTCGCGGATGCCGCCCTGGATGTCGCGGATGTTGGCGATCTGGGAACCCAGGTGGAAGTGCAGCAGTTGCAGGCAGTCCAGTTTGCCCAGCCCACGCAGACGCTCGATCAGCGCCAGGATCTGGGAGGCGGACAGACCGAATTTGGACATGGAGCCGCCGCTCGATTCCCACATGCCGGAGCCGGTGGAAGCGAGCTTGGCACGCACCCCGATGTTGGGCTTGATGTTGAGACGAGCTGACTCGTCCAGCACCATTTCCAGCTCGGAGGGCTTCTCCACCACGATGTAGACCTTGTGGCCCATCAGGTTGCCCAAGAGGGCGTGGCGGATATATTCGCGGTCTTTGTAACCGTTGCAGACGATCACCGAGCCTTGCTCATGGTGATGGGACAGCACGGCCAGCAGTTCCGGTTTGGAACCAGCTTCCAGGCCAAGCCGGGGCTTGTCGCTGTAGGACTGGCTGATGGTCTCGATGACGCGACGCTGCTGGTTTACCTTGATCGGGTAAACACACAGGTAGTCCCCTTCATAGCCTGACTTCTCGATGGCCTGACCGAAGGCGTTGAACAGCGCATCGACCCGACTCTTGAGGATGTCGGGGAAACGCAGCAGTACCGGAGTGGTCAGCCCGGATTGACGCAACTGTTCGATGGCGTCGGAGAGCACTATCTGTGCATCAGGGCGTGATTTGTCGGGAGCGACGGTCACATGACCGGCGTCATTGATGTTGAAAAAACCCGCACCCCAGTAGGGAACGTTGTAGACCTTCAAGGAGTCCTTGCTGGACCAGTTAGTCATGGGCTATGCCTCGCAAATGAGCGGCCGGTGGCCGCCTTCGTTACCCTCAATCACATCCAGACCATCGATGACAAGGTGCGGCGCGCCGAGGCGGCCTGCCGGCTCGGGAAGGGCGACTCCTGCAACCTGCGCGCACTACGCGGCGGGTTGACCCGGGCCCTTCCGTCACATCCCTTGCACATCGCGGCAAGCCTAGGCTGCCTGGTGGATCTTGGGGAAGTAACGAGTCTTGATGTGGGGCTGGTGGCTTTACATCAAGCTCAACGGTATGCGGTGCTGTGCTAACAGCGCCGCGGTACTTTGATGACGGACAGCATCAGCCACGCGGTCCGTTCATCATTCGGCAGCCATCACGACAGCAAGGGAAGGTTTCAAGGAAGAGAAGCGAAGGCGTCAGCACGCGTGCGTGTTGATAGACGACAACAACCACAGCCAGCTCAGCACCAGTGACCGCCCATGACAAGGGAAGATGATGAGCCGTTGGCTCACTCGGTCAGCTGGACATTGAGTGTCCGTTGTTCTCCCTGATACCGGAGCCTAACCGGTATTAAAGAAACCATACCCTAGCAGTGTCTGTCGTTGCTGCGTGCCTCGCCCTATAGGCGTCTGATCTTCCGGGAGTCTGGCGGCCTCTGCCTGCTCAGGGTTACCCTTGGATCGGCGCGGAGTGTACACACTTACCGCCAGCGGTGACAATAAAAAATAGTGTTCAAAAACTGCTTTTAATAAGGCGATCAAATCTTGCCGCCAGCAGGCCTGGCACGCGGGGGAAGAAGTCCGTCCACCCCCTCTTTTCCACCCTGAAAATAACGCCGGTTTGCGCCATCCGTTGTCGCCCCCGACACCCTCAGTGCTGAGCGCCTGCCTGGCCACATCACAAGCCGCTTAAAAATGTCAGCAATTGGATATTTTATGCTGCGCTTGATATCAACAACCACAGCCTGAACCACCTTACACGTTTACAGCCAGATCTTCGCCAAAAAATGCGGCAAAAACTGCGCTGACGCAAAAAGCCGCGCCGCCAGATTGGCCACAATGGCCCCTCCCCACCGGTACGAGGCTTGCCAATGGATACCTTGCTTGAGCGTTTTCTGCGTTACGTGACTTTTCATACCCGCTCCGATGCGACCAATCCCGCCTGTCCCAGCAGCGAGGGACAGCTCGTCTTCGCCCGCGCCCTGTGCGACGAGATGCAGCAGATGGGACTGAGCCGGGTCACCCTGGACCAATACGGCTACCTCACCGCCTGCCTGCCGGGCAACCAGCCGGACGCGCCGGCCATCGGCCTCATCGCCCACATGGATACCGCCGACTACGAGGCGGCGCACGTGGTGCCCCAGATCATCGAAAACTATCAGGGCGGCGACATCTGTCTGGGCAAGGGGGACGAGGTGCTGGCCATCCGCGATTACCGCTTCCTGAAAAACTATCTGGGACAGGATCTCATCACCACCGACGGCAGCACCCTGCTGGGGGCCGATGACAAGGCGGGCATCGCCGAGATCCTCACCGCCATCGACCACCTGCTGGCCCACCCCGAGATCCCCCGTGGCGATGTCTGGCTCGGCTTTACCCCGGACGAGGAGATAGGCCGCGGCGCCGACCGCTTCCCGCTGGACCGCTTCCCGGCCAAATGGGCCTATACGGTAGACGGCGGCGAACTGGGCGAGCTCGAATACGAGAACTTCAACGCTGCCGGTGCCACCGTGCGTTTTATCGGCAACAACGTGCACCCCGGCACCGCCAAGGGCAGCATGATCAACAGCCAGACCCTGGCTGCCCGCTTCCACGCCGCCATGCCCGCCGAGCAGACCCCGGAGTGCACCGACGGCTATCAGGGCTTCTTCCACCTGGCCCAGATGAACGGCACAGTGGAAGAGACCAGCCTGCACTACATCATCCGCGACTTCGACGACGAGGGCTTCGCCGCCCGCAAGGCCCAGCTCAAGGAGCGGGTCGCCTCGCTGCAGCTGGAGGCGCCCAGGGCGCGCATCGAGCTCACCCTGACCGACAGCTATCGCAACATGCGCAGCCAGATCGAGCCGCACATGCACATCGTCGAGCTGGCCAAGGCCGCCATGCTGGCCGCCGACGTCACCCCGAGGATCAAACCCATTCGCGGCGGTACCGACGGGGCGCGGCTCTCCTTTATGGGGCTACCCTGCCCCAACCTGTTTACCGGCGGCCACAACTTCCACGGCAAGCACGAGTTCATCCCGCTGCAATCCATGGAGAAAGCGGTCACCACCCTGGTGGAGCTGGTGCGCCTGACTTCGGCCTGGCGCGGCTAAACCGGCCATCGTCACCGCCATAACCAAAGAGGGGAGCCGGTTAACCGGCTCCCCTCTTTGCCATCAAACTGTCATCCCGCTGCCATGGGGCGGGAACAGAAGGGCGTCACGCTAGGGCAACGACTCATCGGAGCCCAGCCCATGTTCAGTGTCGATGCCCTGCTACAACAACACCTGCCCCGCCTCTCGGCCCACAGCCTGCTGCGCCCCCTGCTCCGGCAGGGGCTGCGCTGGCTGCTGCACGAGCAGGCGTTTCAACGCTTTGCCACGAGTCATCCCCACCTGCGCGGACTCGACTTCGTCGAGCAGGCACTGGCCGAGCTCGACTTCGACTACCGGGTGAGCGAGGCCCAGCTCGAGCACATTCCGGCCAGCGGCCGGGTCATCATCGTCGCCAACCATCCCATCGGCTCCCTCGACGGGCTGGCTCTGCTGCGCCTGCTTGGCCGCATCCGGCCGGACGTCAAGATAGTGGCCAATCAGCTGCTGGCCCAGCTGACGCCGCTGCGCCCCCTGCTGCTGCCGGTGGACAACCTGGGCGGCAAGACCGACCGGCGCGCCATCCTGGCGATGGGGGAGCACCTGGCAAGCGAAGGGGCGCTGGTGATCTTTCCCGCCGGCGAGGTGTCGCGCCTCGGTCCCAAGGGAGTCAAGGACGGCCCCTGGCAGGCGGGCTTCATCAAGCTGGCCCAGCGCACCCGCACCCCGCTGGTGCCCATCCACCTGGACGGGCGCAACGGTCTCTCCTTCTATCTCGCCGCCTGGCTCCACAACGACTGGGCGGGGCTGTTGCTGGTCAAGCAGCTGTTTCGCCAGCAAGGAAAGCGCATCGGCGTCACCATCGGCGCCCGCATCCCGGCCAGCGGGGTGCAGGAGCTGCCCGCCAAGAGCGCGGCCCGGCTGGTGCGCAGCCACCTCTACCGAGTCGGGCGCGGCAAGCGGGGTTTGCTGGCCACCGAGGCCCCCATCGCCCTGCCGGAGGAGCGCCGTCAGCTCAAGCAGGCCATCGACGCCTGCGAGGCGCTCGGCCATACCCCGGATGGCCAGGGGATCTACCTCTACCGGCGCCACGAGCTGAGCCATTCGGTGATCCTGCGCGAACTGGGGCGCCTGCGGGAAATCGCCTTTCGGGCGGTGGGGGAAGGCTCCGGCAGGCGGCGGGATCTCGACGCCTTCGACGATGACTACCACCACCTCATTCTCTGGGATCCAGCCCGGCTCGAGATCATCGGTGCCTACCGTTTCGCGCCGGTGGCCGAACTGCTGGCCAGCAAGGGGCTTGGCGGCCTCTACAGCCACACCCTGTTCGGCTTTGAAGAGAAATTGCTGCCCAGGCTGGCGCTTGCCATCGAGCTTGGCCGCAGCTTCATCCAGCCCGCCTACTGGGGCAAGCGGGGGCTCGATTATCTCTGGTTCGGCATCGGCGCCTATCTGGCGCGCTATCCCCGCTATCGCTACCTGTTTGGCCCGGTGTCGCTCTCCGGCAGCCTGCCGGCGGCGGCCAAGGATCTGCTGGTGAGCTTCTATCGCCAGCACTTTGCCCCCGAGCTCGCGCTCGCCCCGTCGCGCCGCCCCTACCCCGCCACGCCGCCGCTGTTTACCGGGCTGGATTACGGCGCCGATCTCAAGGAGCTCAAGGCCCGCCTCGACAACCTGGGTTGCGCCATTCCCACCCTCTACAAGCAGTACTCCGAGCTGTGCGAGCCGGGCGGCGTGCAGTTCATGGATTTTGGCATCGACCCCGACTTCAACCACTGCATCGACGGCCTGGTGTGGGTGGATGTGAGCCGCCTCAAGCCCCACAAGCGGGCCCGCTATATCGGCCTTCCCGCAGAGGAATAGCCGGGCACAACTGCCGACCGTTGACCGGACGCCACAACGAGAGAGGGAGGCCTGCGCCTCCCTCTCTTTGTCATTGATGCTGTGGCCTACTCGGCGGCCGGCTTGCGATCGGCGTGGCCCAGGTCGCGCTCGGGGGCGATGACATCGCGCACCCGCTGCTTGATCTCCTTGGCCTCGGGGAAGCCATCGTCGGCCACCCGATCCCACACCAGCACCCCGTCCACCAGGATGCGAAACTCCCCCTTGCTGGCCGGCACCAGCGCCACCTCGCCCAGATCGCTGTCGAAGGTAGAGAGCAGCTCCTGGGCCAGCCAGGCGGCGCGCAGCATCCAGCGACAGAGGGTACAGTAGCGGATCTCGATGCGGGGTTTGGGGGTGGGCAGCGTCGTGTCGCTCATGTCGTCACTCCATCAATAGCGGCTAAGAAAAAGGCACTCACTGGGCGACCCCGTGGAAGTCGGCCAGCCAGTGGCGGGCAATGGTGCGCATTGTCGATTGCGGCAGGTCGAACAGGCCGGGGGCCAGCGGCTGCAACGCCAGCTGACGCACCCCTTCGATGATCTCCGCCAGCACCAGATAGACATATTCGCCGATGACGGCGCCGTGGACGAAGTTGACCGCCTCGCCCCGGTTGAGCAGGAAGATGGTGCTGCCATCGGGGCGGGTCAGTGCCAGCACGTGGGGGCACACCTCCTCGCTCGGCCAGGGCAGCTGGGCGAGGCAGAACGCGAATTCGTCGTCCGCCGAGGTGACCGAGGCGACCATGGTGCCGGGGCGCAGCTGCTGCAGATCCGCCAAGTCCAGCGCGCCGTTGCCGGTGGAGCAGATCACCAGCTCGGCCCGACCGAGGGCTTCGGCCTTGCCCACCAGCTTGAAGCCGTGGGAGAGCGCCTCCACCTGGCGCAACACGTCGGTCTCCACCAGCTCCAGATGCAGGTTGCGGCACCTGAGTTCACGGGCGATGCTGCGGCCCACCTTGCCGTAGCCGAACAGGGCGGCCTGGCAGACATTGAAGGTGCGGTTGAGGGTGCGGGCCAGGGATTCGGCGGAGTAGACCACGCTCAGGCCAATCTGGATATCCTCGGCCTGCTTGAGGGGGCTGCGCGCCACCGAGATGACCGGGGTGGCCAGCATCTCCTGCTCGTAGCGCTGATGGCCGTTTTCGGTCATCTCCACCACCCCGAGGAAACGGGGGCCGAAATACTCGCTGAGGGTGACCTGGGTTCTGGCGAAATAGCCCCCGATATCGAGGATGATCAGCCGCTCATGGGGCGCCACCAGCGGGGCTATGTGCTCGATCACTCCCTGCGGGGTGTTGGTCCACTGGCGATTGAGGGGCAGTACCGGATAGTGTTGCTGGGCCCAGGTCAGGGTCGGTCCATGCACTGACTTGGGTTTGGGCAGGATGGCGCCGATCCGCCCGATCTGATCGAGGGCCTGAATAAACTGGGGGCGATCGGGAAGCAGATGGGTAACCAGCAGGATGCAGAGCCCGTCGAGACGTCCCTGCTCGGTAAAATGGCGAAAAAACAGATGCTCAGATCCTTGACTGCGCAACTGTGGCCTCCTTAGCGCGCCGCAAACAAGCAGGCAAACAGAACCCGGTCAGACCGGGTTCTGTGTGTATCCAGATAATTGAAAAACCTTTTTATCTGAAAGCACTATGGGGCTCAATCTTTATCTGTGCAGACTATGACACAGCCGTCAACTTTCGGGTTAATTGACTGTTTTTTATGCTAAAAATCAGTACAACGAGGCTTCAGGCCACACCTTCCAAAGGCTGAGTCCGGCTCCTATCCCCGCCAGCAGGATCAGCAGGGCCCAGCGCTGGATCCAGGGCTTGCTGCGCAAGGTCCACTCCAACAGGGGCAACAGCCAGACCGGCAGCAGCACCAGCAGCGGCACTTCCACGTATTGCCAGGCGAGCATCTGGACAAAGGCCAGCGCCAACCCGAGCGCCGCGGGCGCCACCTGGCGGCCGGCAAAGGCCCCGAGCAGGGCGCGGAAACCGGCGAACGCCGCCAGCGCGCCGGCCAGCTGGGCAATCAGCAGGCTGCCGTCGATACCGATCACCAGCGCCAGCCAGATGAAGCCGAGGGCAAAGCCGAGCCCCTCGCGGCTGTCACCGCGCAGCCCGGTCCATCCCAGCCAGGCGATGGCAGGCAGCAACGCCAGCCAGATGGCAGGCTCGCTCGCCAGCACAGAGGCCAGCCCCTGCCACCACACCAGCGCCCCCAGAGCGGCAAACAGCGCAAGCGCGGCCCGCTGGTCGGCCAGTTGCGCCGCCAGGGCGGGCACCAGCAGAGTCAGCGGCAGCCACTGCCACGCCTTGACCGGCAGCCCGTAGGCTCCGCCCAGCAGACAGCCCACCAACCAGAGCGCCAGGGCGCCCCACAGATACCCCAGCCGCGGCCAGCGCCACGACAGCAAAGCGGCTCCCAAAGGAGCCGCCAGGGTTTGCAGCAGGAGTGCCGCGCCCATTACTTGCGCACGCCTTCGACGAACAGATTGATGCTCATCTCGTCGGGGATGTTCGGCACCATGTAGTTCACGCCAAAGTCGCTGCGCTTGATGGTGGTGGTGGCGTTGAAGCCGCTGCGGTAGCCACCCCAGGGATCCTTGCCTTCACCGATGTGGACCAGATCGAAGGCCACTTCCTTGGAGACGCCGTGCAGGGTCAGGGTACCTTTCAGTACGCCCTTATCCTTGGTGCCCTCATAGCCGGAGCTGACGAAGGTCATCTTGGGGAACTGCTTCACGTCGAGGAAATCAGGGCTGCGCAGGTGTTTGTCGCGCGGCTCGTGGTTGGAGTCCACGCTGGCGGCATCGATCTCGAAGCTCGCCTTGGCCGCCGCCGGGTTGGCGTCGTCCATGCTGAAGGTGCCGCTGAAGGTATTGAAACGGCCCACCAGCTCGGAGAAGCCGAGGTGACCCACCTTGAACTGCACCGTGGTGTGCGCCGCATCGACGTCGTAATCGGCTGCCATCAGGGGAGCCGCCATAAACAGGCAGGAGGCCAGCAGGGCCTTGGTCATTTTCATCCGTTCGTTCCTTCATATTGGGGGTTCACAACAACAGCCAAGATGCTAACCTCCATATCGGAATAGATAATCAGCGATTTATTAAAATAATTATCAACTGAGAGTGAAAGATGGATCAGATAGCCGCCATGCGCACCTTCATCAAGGTGGTGGAGTGTCAAAGTTTTACCAAGGCCGCCAACCAGCTCGGCATCTCGGTCGCCATGACCTCCAAGCTGATGCAGCAGCTGGAGGAGTCGCTCTCCACCCGGCTGCTGTCGCGCACCACCCGCCAGGTCAACCCCACCGAGGCCGGCCAGTTCTACTACCAGCGCTCCCAGGCGCTGCTGGCGGAACTCGAAGAGACCCACAGCCAGCTCACCCGCAACAACCAGCAGCCCCAGGGCACCCTCAAGCTGTCGGTGCCGATGGATTTCGGCTACCTGCACCTCTCCCCCGCCCTGCCGCTGTTTCGCGAACGCTACCCTGATCTGAAGCTGGAGATAGAGTACAGCGACCGGCGGGTGGCGCTGGTGGAAGAGGGGTTCGATCTGGCGCTGCGCATCGGCAACCTGCCGGACTCCTCCCTGGTGGCCAAGCCGCTGGCCATGATGCGGCTGGAAGTGTGCGCCAGCCCGGCCTATCTGGCCCGTCGTGGCACACCGAGCACCCCGGAGGATCTCAAGCAGCACGACTGCCTGCTCTACACCCTGACCCAGCCGGACTGGGTGTTCAAACGGGATGGCGAGCAGCTGAGCGTGCGCCCGCAGGGGCCGCTGCGGGCCAACAACGGGGTGGCCCTGACCAGGGCGGCCTGCGACGATCAGGGCATCATATTGCAGCCCACCTTCATCGTCGGCGATGCGCTGCGCTCCGGCGCCCTGGTGTCACTGCTGCCGGAGTGGGAGAAGGGGCAGGTGGGGCTCTATGCCCTCTATCCGCACCGCCGTTTCGTCTCGGCCAAGGTGCGCTGTTTCATCGAATTCGTGCAGGAGCGCTATCTCGCCCCCCACTACTGGGATCGCAAGGCTTAAGACCTTTGCAGCGACCGCGGTGACGGGATGGCTAAGAGGCGGCGCTATCGGCAGGCAGCGGCAGCTCGGCCACCAGCAGCAAGTCGCGCAGGCTCAGCTGCCAGCGCGGCAAGCGCTGGCGCAGGGTCGCCAGCTGCGCTTCATCAAATGCATAAGGCAAGGTGACGTGCAGACAGTGGCAGTCGAGCATGCCGGCCAGCTGCAGGGTCAGGATGAGATTGGCCTCGTCGGTCTTGTGCTTGTTGATGCGCTTGCCCAGTTCGTGGCGAAAGTGGGTCTCGGGATCCTGGGTCATCGCCTGCCAGCCATAACCAAACAGCGGAATGAAGGCGCTGACGACCCCCAGCGCGGTCAACGGCTGTTTGGGCGGGTGATAGAGGGCGTTGAGATCCAGCTCGATGGGCGTTAGATGCAGCTCACGATTGCCGGACAAAATAGTATTACTCATTGGATAACCCTGTTGATTCCACTAGACTGCGCCGCATATTTGACCTGACATGCCAACGAGGTGCTGATGCTAAGCGATATCGAGATCTCCCGCCAGTCCCCCCGTCTCCCCATTCACGCGCTGGCCGAACGCCTCGCCATCCCTTCGCACCAGCTCCATCCTTACGGTCACTACAAGGGCAAACTCAGCCTCGAGCTGCTCAAGTCTCTCCCCAAACCGGCGGGCAAGCTGGTGCTGGTGAGCGCCATCACCCCCACCCCGCTTGGCGAGGGCAAGACGGTGACCACCCTCGGCCTCTCCATGGGGCTCAACCATATCGGCCAGCCCAGCATCGCCACCATCCGCCAGCCGAGCCTGGGCCCGGTGTTCGGGGTCAAGGGGGGCGCCGCCGGTGGCGGTCACGCCCAGGTGGTGCCGATGGAGGAGATGAACCTGCACCTCACCGGCGACTTTCACGCCCTCACCGCCGCCCACAACCTGGCGGCGGCAGCCCTCGATGCCCGCCTGTTCCATGAGCGCAAGCTCGGCGACCAGTTCAGCGCCAGAACCGGCCTGCAGCGCCTCGATATCGATGCAGACAACATCCTCTGGCCGCGCACCCTCGACATGAACGACCGCGCCCTGCGTCACCTCACGATTGGACAGGGAAGCGCCGCCGATGGCGTCGAGCGCCAGGATCGCTTCGTCATCACCGCTGCCTCCGAGCTGATGGCCATTCTTGCACTGGCGAGCGATCTGAAAGACCTGCGCCAGCGCATCGGCCGCATCCAGCTGGCCCGCGACCTGCACGGCAAGCCCATCACCGCCGAGCAGCTGGAAGTGGCGGGTGCCATGACGGTGCTGCTCAAAGAGGCCCTGCAGCCGACCCTGATGCAGACCACCGAGCAGACCCCGGTGCTGGTTCACGCCGGCCCCTTTGCCAACATCGCCCACGGCAACTCCTCGGTGATCGCCGATCGCATGGCCCTCGGCCTCACCGATTACGTGGTGACCGAGGCAGGCTTTGGCTCCGACATGGGGCTGGAGAAGTTCTTCAACATCAAGCACCGCCAGTCCGGCATCACGCCGGCCTGCGTGGTGCTGGTGGCGACGGTGCGCGGCCTCAAGGCCAACAGTGGCCTGCTCGACATTAGACCGGGTCAGCCGCTGCCGGAAAGCCTGCTGGGGGAAGACTTGCCGACTCTCGAGCAGGGCTGCGCCAACCTCGGCTGGCACATCGCCAATGCCCGTCGTTATGGCGTGCCCGTGGTGGTCGCCATCAACCGCTTCCCCACCGACAGCGAGGCCGAGCTGGCCTTGCTGGCCCGCGCGGCGCTGCAGGCCGGCGCTTGTGGCAGCGCCATCTCCAGCGCCTTTGCCCAGGGCGGGGCCGGTGCCAGCGAGCTGGCCCAGGCGGTGGTGGCCGCCTGTGAGCAACCGGGCAAGGTCAAACTGCTCTACCCCGACCAGGCGAGCCTGGACGCCAAGCTGGCGACCCTGGTGGAGTGCGGTTATGGCGGGCGCGGCGTGCAACTCTCTGAGCGCGCGCGCCGCCAGTTGGCGCAACTCTCTGCCGAAGGATGGGATCACTTGCCGGTCTGCGTGGCCAAGACGCCGCTCTCCATCAGCCATGACCCGGCCCTCAAGGGGGTGCCGACGGACTTCGAGGTGCCCATCGAGGAGGTGAAGCTGTGCGCCGGCGCCGGTTTCGTCTATGCCCTGGCGGGCCCCATCATGACCATGCCGGGCCTTGGCAGCCTGCCGGCCTACCGTCATATCGACATCGACGATAACGGCGAGATAGTCGGCCTGAGCTAAATGGTCGGATAAAGGGTCTGGCGCCGGCCGACGGCGCTGCGCTCATCGACCCTGCGATCAGCAAACCTGCCAAAACAACAAGGCCCCGCCGATTGGCGGGGCCTTCTGTTATTTGCCTGGTGGCAGCAAGATTTAGAGGGTGAAACGCTGGGTCATATGGTGCAGCGTATTGGCCAGCTTGCTCAGCTCGACACAGGCCTGGGCGGTCTGCTGGGCCCCCAGGGCGTTCTCGTCGGCCGCATTGTGGATGTTGACGATGCTGCGGTTGAGCTCCTCCGTCACCGCGTTCTGCTCCTCGGTGGCGGTGGCGATCAGGGTGTTCATGTCGGTGATCTGGGTGACGGCACCGTTGATAGTGTCGATGCTGCTACCCGCTTCCCGGGCCAGCCCCACGCTCTCCTGCATCTGCTGGCGACTCAGCTGCATGGCGCTGCCCGCCTCGGCGGTACGCTCCTGCAACACCTCGATCATCTTGCTGATCTCGGCGGTGGAGTTCTGGGTACGCTGGGCCAGGGAGCGCACCTCATCGGCAACGACCGCGAAGCCACGACCCTGCTCGCCAGCACGGGCCGCCTCGATGGCCGCGTTGAGGGCCAGCAGGTTGGTCTGTTCGGCGATACCGCGAATGACGTCCAGCACCATGCTGATGTTGTTGCTGTCCTGCTCCAGCTGCTGCACTACGGCGCCCGCCTGCTCAATCTTGACCGACACCTCCTCGATGCTGCTGATGGCGCTGCGCACCACCTGGTTGCCCTGGGTCGAGGTGCGGGAGGCATCCTTGGCGGCGCTCATGGCGTCCGTGGTGTTGCGGGCCACCTCGTTCACCGTGGACTGCATCTCGTTCATGGCGGTGGCGACCTGGGAAACCTCGCTCTGCTGGCGAGCCATGCCGGTGGCGGATTGCTCGGAGATGGCGCTCACCTCCTCCACCGCGCTGCTGAGCTGGCTCACCGAGCCGGCGATCTCGCTCACCAGATCCGCAAGCGAACCCTGCATGCGATCGATGGCGGCGCCGAGCTGGCCCAGCTCGTCACGCTTGAAGCGACTGCCGCGGATCCACTCCTGCAGTTCGCCCTTGCCCAGATCACCGCTCGCGATGCGCTGCGCCTGACGGGCCAGCATCACCAAGGGATCGCGGATCTGGCGGGTCAACACGGTGGAGAGCACGGCCGCCAACCCCAGTCCCAGCAGCAGGGCGATGATGATGCTCAGCTTGGCGCTGTCAAACGCCTCCACCACCTGGGCACGGGAGCCCACGGAGTAGCCGTGGTTGATGCGGATCAGATCCGCCACCGACTTGGCCAGATTGGTATAGAGGGTGATCCCCTCGCTCATGAACAGCTGCTGGGCCTCGGCCAGCTGGCCGCCATCCTGCATCAGTCGCACCCGCTGGTGCAGGGCAACGTACTTGTCCCAATCCTGCTTGACGATATCGAAGGTGCGACGCTCCTCCACATCCTCTGCCCAGATGGTGGCATCGTGGGCTTTTACCTGCCGGGCAACCTCTTGCAGGCTCTGCTCGCTGAGATCCCGATAGTGGGCCCGCTGCTGCGGATCGGCCGCCACCAGAAACACATCCAGTTCATAGCGGCGCAGGGTGTTGATGGTCTCACCCAGGGTGCTGGTGCGCACCACGGCGGGCAGTATGCTGTCGGTAAAGCCGATGGCCGCCCGGTTCATGTTGCCGAACTGCAGCAACGAGAAACCGCCGATGAAGGCCATCATCAGGCCGAGCACGGCAAAGCCGGCGGTGAGTTTCTTGCCAATGGTCATGGTACTGGTATTCATGGCGTGTCCTGGATATGAGTGAACAGATAACGCTCGTCTGGACCGTAGCGATACGATCCGCAGTCACCGCCTCCATGGCGGCTCATCCAGCCTTGATGAATCTATGTCCTTGCATGAACGAGGCGAACAGTGTTGCCAAAGTGCCGATCTGCCCAAGCGCCGAGCCCAAGCCGCAATGGCGCATGGCAGGGAAACGGCAGCAAGAACCCGGTCGAGAGAGCCGCCGGAACAGGCACCTTGCCGGCTTGCCTGCACTCCCAAAGAGCGCACCCAAGCCATGAAACGATATATCGACCGGGCCTGCCAATCCCTTGAGGAAAATCGTCGGGTGACCGGCGAGCAGCCAGGGGAAGGAAAAAGGAGGGGAAAAACGAGGAGACATGCCGCAGCGGCGGCACGTCTCCAAGTAGATCAGCGCTTCAGGCCGGCCAGGAATTCGGCGCGGGTATCGGGCTGGGTCTTGAACACCCCACCGAGGGAGGTGGTGGTGGTGTAGGAGGTGGAGTCCATCACGCCGCGGGCCTTCACGCAGAAGTGGGTCGCCTTGATGCTGATGGCCACATCCTTGGTGCCGAGCAGGGTCTGCAGCGCCAGCAGGATCTGCTGGGTGAGCCGCTCCTGCACCTGGGGACGGCGGGCAAAGAACTGCACGATGCGGTTGATCTTGGAGAGCCCGATCACCTTGCCACGGGGGATGTAAGCCACATGGGCCAGCCCGTCGATGGTGACGAAGTGGTGCTCGCAGGTGCTGGTGAGGCTGATGTCCCGCACCATGATCATCTCGTCCACCTTCATCTTGTTCTCGATCACCGTCACCTTGGGGAAGGTGGCGTAATCGAGGCCGGAGAAGATCTCGTTGACGTACATCTTGGCGATGCGGTGCGGCGTCTCCGCCAGACTGTCATCGGCCAGATCCAGCCCCAGCGTCTCCATGATGGCGCGCATGTGGCCTTCGATCTTCTCCCGCTTCTGCTGACCGTCCAGTGCATTGGCCACCAGAGGTGTTTCAAGGCCCTCGGCCTCGAGGGCGGCCCTGACCAACAGGGCTTCCCGACTTAAGCTCGTCATCTTGTTCCTCTCCCACGCTCAGGGACTGTGATGGCCGCCTTGTCTATGACGGCATTCTGTTTTGGCGCAATAGTAAACGGCGATTATTGTCATAATTCAAGCTAACTCAAGCCCGTTCCCTGACTTTATGCCAATCCGGCGAATTTTACCCCGCCGGCGCTCCCCATACGGGGGTACCCTTTCGCTCCGGTCGCTGCCTATCTGTGCAGCCAGTCGGTTTTATCCCGCGGCAACCTGCCCATCCAGCGGGATTTTTGGGATAATCCGCCCTCTACTCCCCCTCCATCACACAATGAGGTCATGACATGGGATTTGATACCAGCGGACTACTCCCCCTGAGCGACGCCCTGCAGGGCATGCTGGCACAGCTTGACGGCTGCTGCGACAGCGAACAGCTGCCCCTGCCAGAGGCCCTTGGCCGGGTACTCGCCATGGATATCGCCTCCCCTCTCTCCGTGCCCCCGTTCGACAACTCCGCCATGGATGGTTATGCGGTGCGGCTGGCGGATCTCGCCGGCGGCGCTCCCCTCATCATGGTGGGCAAGGCCTTTGCCGGTCAGCCTTATCAGGGTGAGTGGCCCGCCGGCCACTGCGTGCGCATCATGACTGGCGCCCCGGTGCCGGCCGGGACGGATGCGGTGGTGATGCAGGAAGAAACGCAGGCCGACGGCGACAGGATCACCTTTTTGACCACGCCGGTGCCCAGCCAGAACATTCGCCGCCGCGGTGAAGACATCCGCGAGGGCGCCAGCGTGCTCGCTGCCGGTACTCGTATCACCGCCCGGGAGATGCCGCTGCTGGCCTCCCTCGGCATTGCCAGCGTGCCGGTACGTCGGCCGCTCAAAGTGGCCATCTTCAGTACTGGTGACGAGCTCAAGCCAATCGGTACCCCCCTCGCCCACGGCGACATCTACGACTCCAACCGCTACGGCGTGCGGGCCATGCTGGATCGCATGGGCTGCGATTGCCTCGACCTTGGCATCATCCCGGACGATCCGGCCCAGCTGCGCGCCGCCTTTCAAAAGGCCGATCGCGAGGCCGACGCCCTCATCACCACCGGCGGCGTCTCGGTGGGGGAAGCGGACTTCACCAAACAGCTGCTGGAGGAGCTCGGCGAGATCGGCTTCTGGAAGCTGGCCATCAAGCCAGGCAAGCCGTTCGCCTTCGGTCGCCTGCCCCATTCCTGGTTCTTCGGCCTGCCGGGCAACCCGGTCTCCGCCATGGTCACCTTCGATCAGCTGGTGCAACCGGCGCTGGCCAAGCTGGCCGGCCAACGCTTCGAGCGCCCGCTTCAGCTGCCAGCCATTGCCGCTGAGCCGCTCAAGAAGGCACCGGGCCGGCTCGACTTCCAGCGCGGCATCCTGACTCAGGGGCCAAACGGCCTAGAGGTGCGCAGCACCGGCTCGCAGGACTCCGCCGTGTTCAGCTCCCTGTCGCGCGCCAACTGCTACATCGTCCTTGAGCGCGAGCGGGGGCGTGTCGCGGCAGGCGAGACGGTCACCGTCGAACCGTTCGGGGGATTGCTGCTGTGAGCGAGATCCTGAGCGACGCCGAGCTGTTGCGCTACAACCGCCAGATCATCCTCAAGTCCTTCGACTTCGAGGGGCAGGAGGCGCTCAAGCAGGCTCATGTGCTGGTGATCGGCGCCGGCGGCCTCGGCTGCGCCGCCAGCCAGTATCTGGCGGTGGCCGGGGTCGGCCAGCTCACCCTGGTCGATTTCGATCGGGTAGAGCTCTCCAACCTGCAGCGCCAGGTGCTGCACACCGATGAGCGCATCGGCCACTACAAGGTGGACTCCGCTGCCCAGTCCCTGCGCGCCCTCAACCCCTGGCTCAACGTGGAGACCCACGCCGCCGTGGCCGACGAGGCGCTGCTCGATACCCTGTTGCCCCGCCACCAGCTGGTATTGGATTGCACCGACAACCTGGCCATTCGCAACCTGCTCAACCAAAAGGCCCGCCAGCACGGCGTGCTGCTGGTCAGCGGCGCCGCCATCCGGCTCGAGGGACAAGTCTGCAGCTTCACCTGGCAGGAGGGGGAACCCTGCTACGCCTGCCTCAGCGCCCTGTTTGGCGAGCAGGCGCTCACCTGCGTCGAGGCGGGGGTGCTGGCACCTGTGGTGGGACTGGTGGGCAGCCTGCAGGCGCTCGAAGCCATCAAGCTCTTGGCAGGGATGGGCCGCAGTTACAGCGGCCGCCTGCTGATGATCGACGGCCTTGGCGGCACCTTTCGCGAAATGAAGCTGCCCAAACGCCCCGACTGCCCGGTCTGCTCGCACGGGTGACTCCCCAGCCAGCCTTTTCGCCAACAAAAAAGCCGACCCATGAGGTCGGCTTTTTGCAGCATGCGTACGGCGGGGATTAACCAGCGCAGTAAACGCGCGCCTCGCGCGGGGTGTAAACACCGAAGGTCACTGCACCCAGCAGACCATTGAGGAAGGTATGCTGCGCTTCAACACGCACTACCTTGTCAGCACCGTTGCAAACGGCGGCGGCATCAATGGTTTTGCTCTGGCCCAGGCCGGAAATGAAGAAGTGGTGGGTCACTTCTTTGGTGGGTTTCACTGCATTACCGGAATGCACGGTAAAACCTTGCTGAGCACAGCCCGCCATCATCATTGCAACGGCTGCAGTCAATACCATTTTTTTCATTTTATTATCCCTGACAATATTATTTTTCCCGGCTATGCCGGTGCCACACAAAGAAACATTTCCGTTAATTATCAATTATATAAACAAAGAAATACTCCTGAGTGCGCGCACACTATCAAAATCCAGAAAGGGCAACAAGGCTTTATTTGAGACTTTACAATGTCAGTACAGAAATCACAGTCTGCAATAAACCCGAGCCGTCCTCGGGGTATATATTCCCAACGTCAAGACGGTCATCAAGGTATCCTGCGGGCTCTGTTGCATTTCTACTCGTACCACTTTCTGCGGATCATCATGGCAGGCCAGAGCTGCATCAACCATCTCACTCTGACCAATCCCCGCCAGTACGAAATCATGGCTCACTTCTCGGGTTGGCTGACCCGGGTTACCCTCGTGCACGAAAAAGGTTTGCTGGGCACACCCCGACAACAGCAAGGCGCCGCACGCCATCCATACTATTTTTTTCATCTCTCTTACTCTGGCGATGGTCAGTAGGAAGCCTTAGAAGATCCCTTTGGCCTTGACCTTTTTCATGTTGGCCACCTGGTTGGAGAGATCTTCCACCAGCGGCTCGGTGTCCCCCGCGGCCGTCATTTGGCGACCAGGGGCACTGGCCAGACGCTGGATCAGCCGATGCTGCTCACGAATAAGCCGAGACTGCTCTTCCAGTTGACGAGAGAGCTGTTGAATGCTGCTCTGCAGCGGCGCCAGGTCCTGCTCGCCGGCAGCAGATGGCAGCTTGCCCGCGATCGCCTCGGCCAGCTGTTCATGGTCAAGAGGAGCCGGCATTCCCTGCCGCAACTCATCCCACAGCTCGGTTGGTTGCTGCTCCCCAAGTCGGCTGACGATCTCTTCCACCAGACTGTCCGAAGAGGGCACAGCTGTTTGCTGACTCAGACGCTGAACGATTTCATCCACCAGCCCGCCGGTATCACCCTGGCCAAGCCGGGGGGACAATCTGGCCACTATCTGCTCGATCATGAGATCGGCAGCAGGCTGCGCCGACGCACTCCCCTCTCCCAGGTTGAAGCCACAACTGGCAAAGGCATGACGCAAGGTGGTCATACTTACCTGCTCGGGACCCAGCGCATTGGCAATGGCCTTGCAGAGGTTGGGCGCCAGCACATACATGAACATGCCGGAGAGATAGATATCCTTGTGGAAACGACTCTTGGAGAAGTCGAACTCCTCGCTGCCATCCTGGATCTTGCGGGCCCGTTGGTACCAGTTCTGCAATACCCCGACTGCGTAACGATCAGACTCCAGCGCACCCGGGTCCATATAGATGGAGAAGGTCATGCGCTTGAGTTGACTACTCATCACCAACCTCGGCCATCACGGCTGCTTCGCGGTACACTTCCTCTTCTTCGGTGGTGTAGAGGCAGATCTCGCGAGCCAGAGCTGACTGGGCATCGTCCAGAAGTTCGACCCTGTCACCCAGAGTCGGGTAAGCGTTCTTGATTGCTTCGTGGATAAGCGACGCCCCGCCCCCGACCAGGTAAACACGGTTCGGGTTCTTGGCAAACTTCTTCGCTTCATGCGCTACCTGGGAGCCCAGTTCGTCAATCTTGTTCTGCATCTTCTCGAGGATCTTGGGGATCTGACTCTCGTCGTTCACCACATCGCGCACGAAGCTCATGTCGTGGCGGCGCTTGATAAACTCGTTGGCCACCAGATAACTGGAATCGCTGTCCGCCGCCGCCAGTGCCTTGCGCACGGCATCGGTCACCATGGACACACCAATCTCGTTGTTGCCATAAACATCGGAGACATCGTCAAACTCGCCGACGATGATCCCCATATCGAGGGTGGTACCGCCACAATCGATCACCAGGGTCTTGGTGAACTCGTTGCAGCCCGAACCGATCAGACGGGAGAGCGCCGCAGGCAGGCTCTCCGGCATCACTTCCACACTGACTATGTTGAACAGCTCACCCTTGTTGAGGGAGATGGCCCGCATCAGGTTGCGACGCTTCTTCTCGATCTTATCCTCGTTGCGCTGACAATCGTCCGGGTTGTAGAACTCGGTGATGGGCAGGGTCACGGTGATGGCCACATCACAGGGGGTCACGCCGGTCTGCAGCAGGGCGTGATGCACGGAGAGCAGGTTCAGATCGTCGTACTGATACTCCACGTGGGTGGTCGCCAGCGACTTGTCGGACGTGGCGTCATAGGTGTACTTGGTGTTGCCTATCTCGTAGTTGTAGATCTTCTTGTCCTTGCGCAAGGCGGCGCTCTTCCAGTCCTTGCGAAAGGAGTTGGGAGAGATGATGGTCTTGAGCACCTTGTTCTCAATCCAGCTCACCTTGACGTTGGTTGAACCATCATCGATGGCCATTTTCATTACTTCAGACATGAGGAAATACCTGTTGATAGAGCAAAATGGGTCCGATTGCCTTGCCTTTTTGCGTGGCAAGGCGATCGGACCAATACATACACGGTATAAAAGGGCGACCAGTTTAATGAGTTTCTAAAATCCGGTGAAGCAAATGATTGAAGCCGGAGGGATCCTCCGCCGGCCAGGCGTGGTGGCCGTTGGGCGTGTGGATGGTGGCGTTGGGCAGGGAGGCGAACTGCTCCACCCGTTTGGCGAGCGGCAGATAGTCGTGACTGGTGGAGATGATGGCCACCGGCTGCCAGATGTTGCCAAGCCGGGCGCGCACCGACCAGCCGGGCAGCGCCTCCAGCAGCGCCTTGTAGGTTTTCTTCTTGTTGCGCACGAAACGCAGCCGGAAGGTGTGACGCACCTGGGCAAGGTCGGGGCCGGGAAAGAGCTCGCGGCCGAGCCACCAGGCGAGCGGTCGCAGGCCGAACCAGCGCAGCCACTTGAGGCGCTGGGCAAACCGCTCCTGCTCTTTTGGCGTCTCCAGCAGAAATTCGCTGAAGCCGTTGACCAGCACCAGCCCCTGCACCTTGTGCGGCAGTTGCAGCGCCAGCTCCAGCGCCACCATAGCCCCGAGCGACAACCCCACCACCCAGGCGGGCTCAGGCTGTTCATCGAGCCAGTTCACCACGTCCGCCGCCAGGGTCGCCACGTCGAACGGCCCCTCCTGCATGCTCTGGCCGTGACCGCGCAGATCCAGCGCCACCACCCGGTAGTGCTCGGAAAAGCGTTCGATCTGCGCCTGCCAGTCGAGACTGGAGGAGCCCAGCCCGTGCAGCAGCAACAACAAGGGGCCCTCCCCCGCGCTGCGCAGGGCAAGACCGTTGGATTTCATCACCTGATTGCGGCGCATCAGTTCATTGCCTCTCGACTCATCCGCTGAACCATCCTGATTTTCTGCCTCTTCTGCAACCTGCTCAACCCTCGCTGACCAGGCTCACCGCCTTGATGTAGGCGTAGATCTGCTGGTTCGGGGCGAGCGCCAGCCGTCTGGCGGAGCGGCTGGTGATCCGGGCCAGCAGTATCTGCTGGCCCAGCGCCAACTGCAACAGGGTCTGACCGGGTCGTACCTCGCATTCGGCCAGCAGTCGGGTGGTGAGGCAGTTGGAGAGGCTGGAGTGTTCGATGGGGGCGGTGGCGATCACCACGTCCCGCCCGGCCACCTTGATCTGCAAGGGGCCGCCATCGTCCGGCACCTGGGTCATGGTGACCCGCAACTGCTGTTCGCCGAGCTGCAGGGTCGCCATCTGCTCGTCGTCATCGTAGTGAGAGAGGGTCGCCGCCAGCATCACCCCGGCGTCGTCGCGACTGGCAAGCGACAAGTCGGTGCGGGCGAAGATCTCGCTCGGCCGACCTTGCGCCTCCACCCGGCCATCCGCCAGCAGCACCAGCTGATCGCACAGCAGGCTCACCTCCTCCATGGCGTGGCTGACAAAGATCATCGGAATGCCGCTCTCCTGCTGCAAGCCCTTGAGCACATGGGCCTGGTGGATGCGGCTGCGCCGGTCCAGCGCAGAAAAAGGCTCATCCAGCAGCAGCAGATCGGGCTCGGCCAACAGGGCCCGGGCCAATGCCACCCGCTGGCGCTGGCCGCCAGAGAGGCCGTGGGCCGGCTGGGGCAGCAGTTCGGCAAAGCCGAGCCGGGTCGCCAGCGCCTCGGGTTGCCAGCGCCCTCGCCCCTTGCGGGCCGCCAGTTGCAGGTTGCCGAGCACGCTCAGATGGGGGAAAAGACGCGAATCCTGAAACACCAGCCCGATGCGGCGCGCCTCGGGCAGCAGTTCGCTCAGCGCCCTGCCCTGCCAGTTCAGCTTGTCGCCCGGCGCCCTGTCCAGCCCGGCGATGATGCGCAGCAGGCTGCTCTTGCCGCAGCCGGAGGGGCCAAACAGACCGAGAATGCCCCCCAGCTCCAGCGCCAGTTCACAGTCGAGGGTAAAGGCGCCAAACGCCCGCTTCGCCTTGAGCAGCAAAGGTTGCGCCTTGCGGGTGTCGCTCATCCGAACAGCCTCCGTTGCCGGCGCTGCAGCACGCCATACACCAGCACCAGCATCACCAGCGAGAAGCCCATCAGGCCGCCCGCCAGCAGGTGGGCATTTTGATAGTCCATCGTCTCCACGTGATCAAACAGGGCGATGGAGAGTACCTGGGTTTCGCCCGGGATGTTGCCGCCAATCATCAGCACCACCCCGAACTCCCCCAGGGTGTGGGCAAAACCGAGCGCCGCCGCCATCACGAAGCTGGGCAGCGTCATCGGCAAGATGATGTGAAAGAAGCGCTCCACCGGTCCGAGCCCCAGGGTGGCGGCGGCCTCCAGCTCCTTGTTGCCCATGTTGACGAAGGCGGAGGTGAGCGGCTGCACCACGAAAGGGAGCGAGTAGAGGATGGAAGCGAGCAGCAGGCCGGTAAAACTGAACGCCAGCGGCGCCCCGAAGGTGTCGCGCCACCAGGCACCCAGGCCGTAGGAGGGGGAGAAGGCGAGCAGCAGATAGAAACCGAGCACCGTTGGCGGCAGCACCAGCGGCAGCGCCACCAGGGCCTCCACCACGGGTCTGAGCCTGTGCTGGCTGCGCGACAGCCACCAGGCCAACGGCGGTGAGAGCAGCAGCAGGATGGCGGTGGTGCTGGCTGCCAGCTTCAGGGTGAGCCAGACCGCCAGCAGATCCCCTTCACTCATCGAACTCACTCCCAACGGCAGCTCCAGCACCAGACACGGCGAATGAGCCGCACTCCCGGTAGCGCTGATCCCGAGTTAGACGAGTCATTGCCAGCAGATCTCTTTCAATACTCATCGCCCACCTCCCGGGTGAATTCGGGCAACGGCATGGTGCGCATCCTTATCGCAAAAGTGGGCCGACCCGAGGGTCGGCCACTCATCAGGCAGGTGTGTAGTTGCACCATCAGTGGGGCAGCGCATAGCCCGCAGCCTTGATCTGTGCCTGACCCGGCCCCTTGAGCCAGGCCACCAGCGCCTCGACCGCCGCCCCTTTCTTCAATACCAGACCCTGCTGCTCGATGGGCGGATAGAAGTCGGCCGGCACGGCCCAGGCTTCACCGGTCTTGCCCGCTTCCACCAGGTTGGCCCAGGCGACGAAGCCCAGTTCGGCGTTGCCGGTGTCGACAAACTGCCAGGTCTGGCCGATGTTGGTGCCGGTCAGCAGGCGGTACTGCTTGGGATCGATCTTGAGATGGTCGAGGGTCGCCATGGCAGCGGTACCGTAGGGAGCGGTTTTCGGGTTGGCAATGGCAAGGTTGCCCTTCCAGCTACGCAGGGTTGCCTCGTCAGGAGCAGGCCCGCCCTTCTGCCACAGACCCAGCTGGCCGATGGCGTAGGTGAAACGCTCGCTCCCCTTGCCCTCCTGCTCCAGCTTCTGCGGGGTTTTCACGTCGGCGGAGAGGAAGAGATCAAACGGCGCGCCGTGGCTGATCTGGGTGTAGAGCACCCCGGTCGCGGCAGAGGAGATGGCCAGGGTGTGGCCGGTCTTGGCGGTGAACTCCTTGCCGATGCGCTCTATGGTGCCCTTGAAGTTGGCGGCCACGGCCACCTTGACCTCATCGGCCTGCACGGCACCTGCCTGCAGCGCACTGGCGTAGACCCCGGCGATGACAACGGATAACAGCGGTTTCATTCCTTTACCTCCTGATTGGGGCCGCTTTTATGTATCCCCAGCCAAGGGGGCGGCCCCGAAAACAGGGGCCGCGGCTCCCGATGAGCCTGCCCCCTTGAACAGGTCAAGCTTGCCAGCGGGCGGCGGCAGTGTTGTCGCTCTCCTTGGCCTCGACCCAGCGTTGTACCCCTTCGGCGGTCAGCTCTTTTTTCCAGAACGGCGCCCGGGTTTTCAAGAAATCCATGATGAAGTGGCAGGCCTCGAAGGCTGCCTCGCGGTGGGCACTGCTCACCACCACCAGCACGATCTGATCGCCGAGCAGCAGCTCGCCGATGCGGTGGATCAGGGTGCACTCCTGCAGCGGCCAGCGGCTGCGGGCCTCGGCCACTATGTTCGTCAGCGCCTTCTCGGTCATGCCGGGGTAGTGCTCGAGGGCCAGCCCCTTCACCTGCTCCCCCTGATTGAAGTCGCGTACCTTGCCGACAAAGCTGACCACGGCGCCGGTATCCTGCCGAGCGGCGAGGCGGGCATATTCGTCGGCCAGCGAGAAGTCATCCCGCTGCACCAGAATGCGATCGGTCATGGTTGCCTCGCTCATCCTTAACCTCCGGTCACCGGCGGGAAGAAGGCGACCTCATCGCCGTCATGGAGAGGCGTGTCGAGCGGCACCAGGGTCTGGTTGACCGCCACCAGCAGCTTGCCAGCCTCCAGCGCCAGCGCCCACTTGTCGCCGCGCTCGCTCAAGGCGCTGCGCAACTGCTCGGCAGTCGCGTAGTCGCACGGCAGGCTCAGCTCGTCGCAGGCCACCAGCTCTCTTACCTGGGCAAAAAAGAGTACCTTGATCATGCTTGCTCTCCGTCAGTCACACCCAGCTGAAAATGGCCGGATTTGCCGCCCTTTTTCTCCACCAGCCGCACCTGTTCGATCACCATGTCCTTTTGCACCGCCTTGCACATGTCATAGATGGTCAGCGCCGCCACCGAGGCGGCGGTCAGTGCCTCCATCTCGACCCCGGTCTTGCCGGCCAGCTTGCAGAGGGTGCGAATGTGGACCCTATTTTGCTCCGCCTGGGGTTCTATCTCTACCTCCACCCGGGTAAGGGCCAGTGGATGGCAGAGGGGAATGAGATCCGAGGTCTTCTTGGCCGCCATGATGCCGGCAATACGGGCAGTGGCAAACACGTCCCCCTTGTGGTGCTGACCGCTCAGGATCAGGGCCAGGGTCGCGGGGGCCATGGCGACAAACGCCTCGGCGCGAGCCTCACGCTCGGTCACCTGCTTGTCGGTCACATCCACCATGTGGGCTTCGCCGCTCTGGTTGAGATGGGTCAGATTGGGCTGAGTCTGCTTGGGTTCAGTCGGGTTCATCACAGGCCCTCAAAGATGGGAGACAAAGTTGCACGGCTTGGTGCGGGCATCGAGCTGGTCTTGTACAAGCTTCTCCCAACCCAGCTGGCAAGCGCCGGGGGAGCCCGGCAGACAGCAGATCAGGGTGCGATTGGCGAGCCCCGCCAGCGCGCGGCTCTGCATGGCGGAGCCCTTGATTTCGGCAAAGGAGAGCTGGCGGAACAGTTCGCCAAAGCCCTGCACGGTGCGCTCGAACAGCACGCCGACCGCCTCGGGCACCCGGTTCTGTTCGTTGAAGCCGGTGCCGCCGTTGATGAGCACTACCTGTACCCCTTCATCGGCGATCCAGTCGCTCACCTGAGCGCGGATCCGAAACAGATTGTCGGGGCAGAGCGCCCGGTCGGCCAGCACGTGGCCGGCATCGGTCAGGGCAGAAACCAGATAGTCGCCCGCGCTGTCATCGGCGGCGGTACGGCTGTCGGAGACCGTCAGCACGGCGATCTTGAGGGGAATGAATGCGTTGTTTTTCTGTCCCATGGGCAGCTCCTGATGGCAAAGGACCGTGAGCAAAGAGAAGAAAAGTGGCCAGGATCCCGGCTGGCAGCGCTCGATTGCGAGGAGAGGCTCGTGTCCGTCAGGACCAAACCTTGACCAGTCGGTCACGCGCTGCGACTCACGGCGGGCCGATTCTACCAAAACTCGCGCCAGAGGGGGGATTAAAAGGGCGCACGGCGGCGCTTTTGCCCTGACCGGGCGGAATATGAACAGGCCGGGCGAACCCGGCCTGCATCAGGTGGGCTTAGAAGCCCTTCACGCCCGTCATGTCGGGCAGCTGGTGAGCGATACCCTTGTGACAGTCGATACAGGTGCTCTCGCCGCTGGCCAGACTGGTGGAGTGCATCTGGGCACCCCGCTTGCCTTGCAGGGAGAAGTCCATGTATTCGAAGTTATGGCAGTTGCGACACTCCCTCGAATCCGTGTCCTTCATCCGCTTCCACTCCCGCTCGGCCATCTCGCGCCGGTGCGATTCGAACTTCTCGCGGGTATCCACCTTGCCGGTCAGCATGCCCCACAGCTCCTTGGACGCCTGCACCTTGCGAATGATCTTGTAGGTCCATTCATGCGGCACGTGGCAGTCCGGGCAGCTGGCGCGCACGCCAGAACGGTTGGCGTAGTGGATGGTGTCGCGGTACTCCACGAACACGTTGTCCTTCATCTCGTGGCAACCGGTACAGAACTTCTCGGTGTTGGAGGCTTCCATGGCGGTGTTGAAACCACCCCAGAAGATGACCCCGCCGAAGAATCCCATCAACAGCAGCACCCAGAGGGCGGCCTTCGAGGGAGACTTGAAGGTGGTCCACAGACGCTGCACAAAACCGGGTAATTTCATCTATGGGCTCCTCAGTTCAGCGCTTCAACTGGTTTAAACGTGTTTTCCACCAGCGGCTTGGCATCCGCTTGCGGCACGTGGCACTGCAGGCAGAAGTAGCGACGCGGCGAGACCTCGCCCAGGGTCATGCCGTCACGGGTCTCGAAGTGAGTCGGGCTGATCTTGGGGGCCTTCATGGCGCTGGCGTTCTTGAAGCTGTGACAGGCCAGGCACTTGTTGACCTTGTTGTCCACTTCATAGTTGCGGGTGTCGTGGGGGATCAGCGGGGGCTGATGCATGTACTGACGATCGTAGAGGTCACCATCCTTGCGAAAGTTCTTCATGGGAGCCGCATCGGCATCCGTCACCAGATCCGTGCTCCCCCGCTCCGATTTGATGCCCCCCGTGCTGTTGGTGATCTCGGGGACTGCCGCCATCAAGGAACCTGCCATCAGACAGGCCAGCATTGCTCCAATCAGCTTCTTCATTATGTGTTCTCCGACGTTTTCTCTGCCTTGACGGCAAAACCTACAGTGATTTCAAAAACTTGCTCCGCGCAGACATCGATGCAACGGCCGCAGTTGGTACACTCCTGAGCCACAATCAAGGGCCCGTGACCACGCTTGGCACCGTGAACGGGGCCGCGCAGGATGGGACGTTCCGGGCAGACTGCATAACAATCCATGCAGTTGCTGCACCGCTCGCGCCCCTTGGCAGAAATCTTGATGAACCCGACCCGGTTGACCAGGGCATAGAAGGCCCCCACCGGACAGAGGTGACCGCACCAGCCCCGCTCCACCACAAAGAGGTCGAACAGGAACAGCACCGCCAGCAAGGCCCAGCCCGCCCCCATGCCAAACAACAGGCCGCGCAGGGTGAGCGACACCGGATTGACCAGCTCCCACACCAGCACGCCAGCGATAGCCGGTGCCACCAGCACCATGGCCAGCAGCCAGTAGCGGGTGGTGCGGCTGAACTGACCGTTGCCCTTGAGGCCAAGACGACCCCGCAACCAAGCGGCGGCATCGGTGACCAGGTTGACCGGACAGACCCAGGAGCAGAACACCCGCCCCCCGACCAGCCAGTAACCCAGCAGCACGATGACAGCCCCCAGCCAGAGGGTGGGGATGGGCCAATGGCCCGCCGCCAACGACTGCAGCAGGGTCAGCGGATCCGTGAGCGGCACCGTCTCCAGCAGCAGCGAGCTGGAGAGATTGCCCTTGAGGATCCAGATGCCCGCCAGCGGCCCCAGCAGGAACAGCGTGAGCACACCGAACTGGCAGAGCCGGCGCAGCAGCAGGAAGCGGTGTGACCGCCACCAGCCCAGCCTGGCCGTAGCCTCGGCTCCCGGATAACGACTCATAGCCCCTCCGGTTTGCGGGTCGGCAGGGTGAGCCTGTCGCCGATGAGCGATTTGCCCGCCTTCGCCTTCTCTTCCCAGCCGAGCCGGTAGTGGTGGCCAATCTCCCCCTTGGCGAGCTGGCGAGGCACCACCTTGATGGCCGCCTCCTCCAGCACGCAGGCATGCTCGCACTTGCCGCAACCGGTGCAGACATCGCTGTGCACCGTGGGCAGGAACATGGCGTGCTTGCCAGTGCGCTGGTTGTGCTGCAGCTCCAGGGTGATCGCCTTGTCGATCAGCGGACAGACCCGGTAGCAGACGTCGCAGCGCAGCCCCAGGTAGTTGAGGCAGGTCTCGTGATCGATGAGCACTGCCACTCCCATCCGCGCCTGATCGATGTCGGTCATGATCTGATCCAGCGCCCCGCTCGGGCAGGCCACCACGCAGGGGATGTCTTCACACATCTCGCACGGGACGGCGCGCGCCTTGAAGTAAGGGGTGCCGGTGGTCACGGGCTCAAACAGCCGAGCGAGCTTGAGAGTGTCGTAGGGGCAGGCCTCGACGCAGAGTCCACAGCGCACGCAAGCGCCGAGGAACTCAGCCTCGTCGAGGGCAGCCGGCGGGCGCAGCGCCTGGGCAGGCACAGCCTGCACCTGCTGGCGCGCCATGCCGCCGAGCCCCACGCCAAGCAGGCCCACACCGCAGGCCCCCTTGGCCATGTCGGCCAGAAACTGGCGCCGACTACGACTCATCTCGCGCTCCCCCGCCTTATGCCTTGACGACCTTGACGGCGCACTTCTTGTAATCCGTCTCTTTGGAGAGCGGATCGGTGGCGTCCAGGGTCAGCTTGTTGACCAGCTGGCTCGCGTCGAAGAAGGGCATGAACACCAGTCCCTTGGGCGGACGGTTGCGGCCGCGGGTCTCGACCCGGGTCTTCACCTCGCCCCGGCGGGAGGAGACGATCACCTCTTCACCACGGCGCACGCCACGGGCCTTGGCATCTTCCGGGTGCATGAACAGCACCGCATCCGGGAAGGCGCGATAGAGCTCGGGGACCCGACGGGTCATGGTGCCGGTGTGCCAATGCTCCAGCACGCGACCGGTGGAGAGCCACATGTCGTACTCTTTGTCCGGAGCTTCGGCGGCCGGCTCATAGGGCAGCGCGAAGATCACCGCCTTGCCGTCGGGTTTGCCGTAGAAACGCACCCCTTCGCCCGCTTTCACATAAGGGTCGAACCCTTCGCGGTAGCGCCACAGGGTCTCCTTGCCGTCCACCACCGGCCAGCGCAGGCCGCGGGCTTCGTGATACTGATCGAACGGCGCCAGATCGTGGCCATGGCCGCGACCGAAGGTGGCGTACTCTTCGAACAGCCCCTTCTGGACGTAGAAACCAAAGTGCTCGGCCTCGTCGTTCAGGGCCCCCTTGCTCTGCTCTTTCGGGAACTGGTTGACCTGGCCGTTGGCATAGAGCACGTCGAACAGGGTCTTGCCCTTCACTTCCGGCATCTTGGCGATGAGTTCCGCCGGCCACACCTCTTCCACCTTGAAGCGCTTGGAGAACTCCATCAGCTGCCACAGGTCGGACTTGGCCCCTTCCGGCGGCTTGACCTGCTGGTGCCAGAACTGGGTACGGCGCTCGGCGTTGCCGTAGGCCCCCTCTTTCTCCACCCACATGGCGGTGGGCAGGATGAGGTCAGCCGCCTGGGCGGTTACGGTCGGATAAGGGTCGGACACCACGATGAAGTTGGCCGGGTTGCGATAACCGGGCAGCCCCTCTTCGTTCATGTTCGGGCCGGCTTGCATGTTGTTGTTGCACATCACCCAGTAGGCGTTGAGCTTGCCGTCCTTGAGCATGCGGTTTTGCAGCACGGCGTGATAGCCCACCTGCTCCGGGATGGTGCCTTCCGGCAGCTTCCAGATCTTCTCGGCGATGGCGCGGTGCTTGGGTTCGGTCACCACCATGTCGGCAGGCAGACGGTGGGCGAAGGTACCCACTTCACGGGCGGTACCACAGGCGGAAGGCTGGCCGGTCAGGGAGAACGGACCCGAGCCCGGGGTGGAGATCTTGCCGGTCAGCAGGTGGATGTTGTAGCAGAGGTTGTTGGCCCAGACACCGCGGGTATGCTGGTTGAAGCCCATGGTCCAGTAGGAGACCACCTTCTTGTTCGGATCGGCATAGAGCTGGGCCAGCTTCTCGAGCTTGTCCTTCGGCACGCCGGAGAGCTTGGAAACGGACTCCAGATCATAATCCGCCACGAACTTGGCGAAGTCGTCGAAGCTCATCGGGGTGGAGTCACCGCTGTCCGGGTTCTTGGCCTTCTGCTGCAGCGGGTTGGTGGGACGCAGGCCGTAGCCGATGTCGGTCACCCCTTTGCGGAACTGGGTGTGCTTGTTGACGAACTCCCAGTTCACCTTGTCATTCTGGATGATGTAGTTGGCGATGTAGTTGAGGATCGCCAAATCGGTCTGTGGGGTGAACACCATGCCGTTGTCTGCCAGCTCGAAGCTGCGGTGCTCGAAGGTGGAGAGCACGTGCACCTGCACATCCTGGTGAGACAGACGGCGATCGGAGATGCGCGACCAGAGGATGGGGTGCATCTCGGCCATGTTGGAGCCCCACAGCACGAAGGCGTCGGCCTGCTCGATGTCGTCGTAGCAGCCCATGGGTTCATCCATGCCGAAGGTACGCATGAAGCCCACGACCGCGGAAGCCATGCAGTGACGGGCATTGGGATCCAGGTTGTTGGTACGCAGACCCGCCTTCATCAGCTTGGCGGCGGCATAGCCTTCCCATACGGTCCACTGGCCGGAGCCGAACATGCCGACGGCGGTCGGTCCCTTCTCTTTCAGGGTGGCCTTGAACTTCTCGGCCATGATGTCGAACGCCTGATCCCAGCTGATGGGAGCGAAGTTGCCGTTCTTGTCGAACTTGCCGTCCGTCATGCGCAGCATGGGCTGGGTCAGCCTGTCCTGGCCGTACATGATCTTGGACAGGAAGTAACCCTTGATGCAGTTAAGACCGCGGTTGACCGGTGCATCGGGATCGCCCTGGGTCGCCACGACGCGCCCATTCTGGGAACCCACCAGCACGGAACAGCCGGTACCGCAGAAACGGCACGGTGCCTTGTCCCAGGTGATGGCGGTCTTGTCGGTACTGGTGATCAGATTGGCCGCCAGCGTGGGGGCACTGACACCAGCAACGGCAGCGGCTGCCGCCACCGCGTTGGCCTTCATAAAGTCGCGTCGACTCAGCTTCATGGCATATCCTCACATTGCTTATCGCGTAAGTTGTCGAGTGTATCGAACTGGTTTTGGCTCAGGGCGGCGAACTCGTACCCCGGCATCGCTTTATCTTTGCATCCATGGCGGCCATTACGATGAGTCACGCAGGCTCGGCCTCATGGCGCTACTCCTTGCACTGGGCCTCGAGCTCATCAAACTGGTGGTAAATCAGGGCGGCGGACAATACGCCCGGCATCGCATTGATGGCGTCGATGGCCGCCATGATGGGACGCTGGCTCGGACCTTCCAGGGTCACCACCAGCTTGCCCTCATCACTGACGGCATGGATCTCGGCCCCCTCGAGGGTCGCGATCTCGTCTGCGAGCTGGTGACGCAAGGAGGGCTGGGTCAGCACCACCAGGCTCGATACATGGAACTCTTGTTTCATTGTGACTCCTGCTTCACACAGATCCTGCTTCATCTGGACTCCTCGCCAGCGGGTGTCCCACCCGGATGCTGCCCACCGGACAATCCATCACGCAGGCACCGCAACCGGTGCAGGCTGCCGCATCAATGCTGGGGGTCGGCACCCGGCCCAGCACGGGGGAGAAACGAATCGCCCTGGGTTCGCAGCTGTCCTGGCAGCGCTGGCAGAATACCTGGCCATGGGCCAGACAGTTGGCTTCAATATGGGCGATGTATTGCCAGGGGGCCTCCGTGGTCGGGCGAAATATCGGCACTTTGCAAGCGGCGACACATTCCCCGCAAAAAGTGCACTCGCCGCGCAGAAAATCCACGCTCGGAAAACCACCATCGCCCTTGATCAGGATCTGCTCCTGGCAAGCCGTGAGGCAGTCACCACAGCGGGTGCAATCGGCGGCAAAATCGGACCAGGCGACGGACCAGGGCAGTTGCACCCGAGGCTCATTCGATGTCAGACGACCCCGAAACAGACTGCGACGCGACAGGTTGACCCCATCCGGCATAACGGCTCCTTGCTGCTGGTAATGGCGCACGAGTGAGTCCCATGACAGGTATTTTCAATACCTATTATAAGAGTGGGTGTATATTGCGGCCCTGACAAGTTCAGGGATATACCACCAGGGAGATAATCAGGGGGGATTCTTGCGCTGGATCAAACCCTTGGCGCAATAAAGAACAATGGGGGCAAGGCAAAATACCCCCATTTGAGGATTGCTTATTAATCGATGGCTATTTTTGTCGGCTGCCGTGGATCAGCCGCCAATGGAGGCCAGATGCGGGGTCATGCCGGCATTGCCTTCGTGCAGTCGATGGGTCGCCGCCTTGCCGGCAAGGGCGCTGCGGATCCGCTGCTGCAATTCATCCTGCTGGCCGTCGACCGTCAACAGATCCCGCAGCTCCACCCCGTGATCGCCGAACAGACAGAGGTGCAGCTTGCCGAGGGAAGAGACCCGCAGCCGGTTGCAACCGGCACAGAAATCCTTGCTGTAGGGCATGATGAGCCCTACCCCGCCCATCGACTCCGGGTGCATGAACACCTGAGCGGGGCCATCGTCGGCACCGCGCAGCTGCTGCAGCCAGCCTGCATCGAGCAGACGCTGCTTGATGAGTGCCCCGCTGGCGTGATGATCGCGAAACAGGGTATCCATCTCACCGGTCTGCATCAGCTCGATGAAGCGCAGCTCGATGGGCTTGTGCCGGATCCAGGCCAGAAACGCATCCAGCTGATGATCGTTGAGTCCCTTGAGCAGCACGGCATTGATCTTGACCGACTTGAAGCCGGCGGCCAGCGCCGCTTCGATGCCATCCATCACCTCCGCCAGCTTGTTCTCACCGGTGATCTGGTGAAACTGGCGCGGATCCAGGCTGTCGACGCTGACGTTGAGGGCGGTCAAACCCGCATCAAACCACTCCTGGGCCCGCTCTTTCAAACGATAACCATTGGTGGTCATGGCCACCTTCTCGATGCCGGGGGTATTGGCCACCGTCTCGATGATGGCGGTGAAGTCCCGGCGCAGGGAGGGCTCCCCGCCGGTCAGACGCACCTTGCGGGTGCCCATGGCGGCAAATCCGGAGACGACGCGGCGGATCTCTTCCAGAGAGAGAAAGGGCTGACGCCCCGCCTTGCCACCGGCCGGTGGGCGGTAACCATCGGGCAGGCAGTAGGTACAGCGAAAATTGCACACGTCGGTGATCGACAGGCGCAAATAGTAGAAACGACGGGAAAAACCATCTTGCAGTGGCGACATAAACACCTTTCCAAATACGGGAGGCCAGGGCATTTCTTTCCTGACCCTTACAGCTCGAACATCGGCTGACGGCGGTTTCCCCCTATCATGAGGACTTAGGCAAAACCGCTCGGAGTTCATCTAGTTTTTCGATGCTAGCACAAGTTGGAGTACACTCCCATGCTACTTTGTGGGGTTATTGTCTGAAGTGAAGGAAGAGAGCCGGCATGGGAAAGTGGTTCAAGGTACATTCGGTCAGCAGCGCCATCGGGCGCTCCATGGTGCTCATTCTGTTCATGGCAAGCCTGATCGCCGTGGTGGCCATGGTGACCCTGTTTTATTCGGTGCCTGACGCCAAGGCGATCAACCTCTCCGGTTCCCTGCGGATGCAGGCCTACCGGATGGCCTACGAGATTGAACAGGGCCAGCAGGTGCTGAGCCGGCTCGATCAGTTCGAGCAGACCCTGCATGCCGCCGAGCTGCAGGAGACCCAGCGCTGGATCACTCCCGCCTCCCTGCGTCGCACCTATGGCGAGGTGCTGCAGCAGTGGCAGGTGATGCGCGAGCACATCGAGAACGCCACCCCGCGGCGCTACACCGACAACACCGAGCAGTTCGTCGCGGCCATCGACGACTTCGTCAACCAGATGCAGTACCACGTGGAGTTCAAGGTGCGCATGCTGGCGCTGGCCGAAGGGCTGGGGCTACTCTCCATCATCACCATCGCCTGGTTCACGGTGCGCTTTACCCGCCAGCAGGTGGTGGCTCCGCTCAACCAGCTGGTCTATTGCGCCCGCCAGATCCAGCGCCAGGAGTTCGACCTGACCCTGCCCCCCCACTGTGAAAACGAGCTGGGGGAGCTGTCGGGGGCTTTCGTCACCATGGCCGACGAACTCGGCAAGCTCTACCGGGAGCTGGAGAGCAAGGTCGAAGAGAAGACCGCCAAGCTGCAGCAGGCCAACGACACCCTCTCCTTCCTCTACAGTACCGCCCAGAAGCTGCACGCGGCACCGCTGAGCCGGCGCACCCTGCTCAAGCTGCTGGAGCGGGCGGCGGCCCACCAGCACATCGACTACATCCGGCTGACCCGCTTCGAGCACAATGCCATGCCGGACTACATCACCGGCCGCAAGGGCTGGCCCGGCGATCTGGATGCCGTGGTCAGCTTCTATCTGCAGATGGACGAGCAGGAGTATGGCCGGCTCGACGTCATCAGCAGCCACCCCATCGACGAGCGGCTGATGAAGAACTTCTCCATGCTGCTGGCTCAGGTCCTACATAAGGATCAGACCCTGCTGCAACACCAGCGCCTGCTGCTGATGGAAGAGCGGGCCGTCATCGCCCGCGAGCTGCACGACTCGCTGGCCCAGGCCCTCTCCTATCTCAAAATCCAGTCCACTCTGCTCAAGCGCTCCTTCGCCAAGGGGGATACGGTCAAAGCCGAAGCCGCCATGCAGCAGATCGACGAGGGGCTTGGCAGCGCCTATACCCAGTTGCGCGAGCTGCTCGGTACCTTCCGTCTCAGCATTGGCGACGCCAACCTCGGTGAAGCCATCAAGGTGATGCTGGAGCAGCTCAAGCCGCAGACCCAGGCCGACATCAGGCTCCATTACGGTCTGGCTGATACCGATCTCGAAGCCGGTCAACACATTCACATCTTGCAGCTGATCCGTGAGGCAGTGCTCAATGCCATCAAACATGCCAGTGCGCAAGTGATTGATGTTAGCTGTGAGACCCTCGCCGATGGTAACATCCAGGTTCAGATTTCAGATGATGGTGTCGGAATAGGGATCGCAAGCTCGGCGGTCAACCACTATGGCCTGAGCATCATGAACGAGCGTGCCAGCAAGCTGCATGGTCTGCTGACCATCAGCGAAAGGCCGCCCAGAGGCACCTGCGTACATCTGACCTTTCCCACCAGCCTAACAAGAGATGCCTGATGGACGAGATGAAATATAGTGTTCTGGTCGTGGATGACCATCCCCTCATGCGCAAAGGGATTGTGCAGCTGCTGGCCCTGGAGGAGAACATCGAAGTCGTCGGTGAAGCTTCCAACGGTACCGATGCCGTCGCCATGGCCAAGGAGTCCGAACCGGATCTGATCCTGCTCGACCTCAACATGAAAGGCCTCTCCGGTCTGGACACCCTCAAAGCGCTGCGCACCGAGGAAGTGACCTCCCGGGTGGTGATCCTGACCGTTTCCGACGCCCGTCAGGACGTAGTGGCGCTGCTCAAGGCCGGCGCCGATGGCTACCTGCTCAAGGATACCGAGCCAGAGATGCTGCTGGCCCAGCTGGCGGACGTGATGACCGGCAAACAGATCCTGAGCGAGCCGCTGCGTCCCTACCTCGAGAACATCTACGAGCTGGATCACCTGCAGCAGAAGCTGGAGAGCTTAACGCGTCGCGAAATGCAAATCCTGCGCGAAATTGCAAAGGGCCTCTCCAACAAACAGGTCGCCTCCGTGCTCCATATTTCCGAAGGCACGGTCAAGGTACACGTCAAGAGCCTGCTCAAGAAGCTCGAGGCGCAAAGCCGCGTGGAAGCTGCTGTCATGTACCTGGAGCAGCGCAACTAAACGCCCTCCCATCGAGCAAAAAGCCACCTTCCGGTGGCTTTTTTCATTCTCTGGCACAGTCGCTGCATTGTCCTGTTCAGCAACTACTCAATGGAGGATGGAACATGAAACTTCAACCCTTGGCACTGTTCCCCTTGCCTTCCCACATACTGCCTGGTGGCAAGCTTCCTCTGCGTTTGTTTGAACCGCGCCACCTGCAGATGCTCAAAGAGTCATTCATCGATGACCAGGGCTTCGGCATCGTGATGGAAGAGGCGACAACGACTGGCAAGTCCGGGCGGATCCTGCCAGTCGGCACCCGGGTCAAAGTCACCGACTTTTACACCCTGAATGACGGCCTGCTCGGCGTCACCGTACTCGGCATGGAACGTTTCTGCATCCACGAGATGGAAACGGACGAGCTGGGTCTGCGCCGTGCCAGAGTCGAAGCCCTGCCCAACTGGCCGAGCACCCATTCAGACTTCAGCGACAAACCGCTGGTGACCCGGCTGCGGGAAGTGTTTGAACAGTATCCGGAACTGGATGAACTTTATCCGGACAAGCAGTTTGACGATGCGGCCTGGCTCTGCCAACGCTGGCTCGAAATCCTGCCGATGCCGATCTATGAAAAGCAGATGTTGATTGCGAAACAAAATAGCGAAGCGGCCCGTCAATTCTTGCGCCGACTGATCGCACAGTGAGTCAGAAGTGTATTGCAAAATGCGAATATTCCGATAATGAAAACAAGGTTTTCGCGTTTTGCAAATAAAGCGCCCAATAAAAATCAATAACAGCGCTGCAAGCCGCATAAACTGGTTCTGAAAAGTTGGCACGACTTTTTCATATAGAATCGTACAACCCGATTTATCCCGTGCTCTCTTCAGTATTTGCTGAAGAATTGGTCAACCACCCAGGTTGACCATTTTTTTTAGCTGCGATCCGGCGCTGCGGGTTGAAAATGGCGTTGCAGACACTCTCGCAGCCGCATCAGACTTATCGGTTTGGCCAGAAAGTCATCCATCCCCTGGGCCAGGCAACGAGCCCTGTCTTCCGCCATGGCGTTGGCCGTCAGTGCCACGATGGGCACGCTACAACCCAGCTCTCGCAAACGCCGGGTCGCCTCCAGTCCATCCATCTGCGGCATCCGCATGTCCATCAGGATGAGATCCGGCCGTTGTTCCGCCACCTGGGCCAGCGCCTCCAGCCCGTTGGCTGCGACTCTGACCCGGCTCACCAGCTTTTGCAGCATGAGCGATACCACCAGCTGATTGACCGGACTGTCTTCCACCACCAGCACATCCAGATCCTGAATGGGCTGCTGATCCGGCTCGGGCCGGCTGCTGCATTCGCATGGCAGCGCCATGCCCGGCAAATCGAACCAGAAGCAGCTCCCCTCACCGGGGGCACTGCGCAACTGAATGCTGCCGCCCATCAACTCCACCAGCCGCTTGCTGATGGCCAGCCCCAGCCCGGTGCCCGAGAAGCGGCGGGTGGCCGAACTGTCGACCTGAGAGAAGGGTTCGAACAGCAGCGCCTGATCCTCGGCCGAGATACCTATCCCGCTGTCGGTCACCGAGACCCTCAACTGCTGTTCATGCCAGCTCAGTTGCAGTAACACGCTGCCCTGACTGGTGAATTTCACCGCGTTGCCGAGCAAATTGCTGATCACCTGGGAGAGGCGCACCGGATCCCCCTGCAACTGGGCTGGTACGGCGTCGTCCACCCGCCAATCAAGGTCGATACCCTTGCTGCCCGCCTGCGCCAGCAGCGGTTCAATGAGGGACTGGCAGAGCTGGGCCGGCTGCAGCGTCTCGCAGTGAAACTCCAGGGTATGGGATTCAATCTTCGAGAAATCGAGCACGTCGTCGATGATGGTCTGCAGCAGACGAGCCGCATGGGTGGCGTGGCCCAGCAGCGTCTGTTGCTGGGGTTCAAGCTGGGCGTGTTGCAGCAGGTCCAGCATGCCCAGCACCGCGTTCATGGGAGAGCGGATCTCGTGGGTCATCATGGCCAGGAACTGCGACTTGGCGCGGTTGGCCGCTTCCGCTTCGTCCCGCGCCCTGGCCAGCTCCTGCTCACGGCGGATCTGGTTGCCCACGTCCCGCGCCGTGCCGCGATAACCGATGAAGACGCCGGCCGCATCGAAACAGGGCTCGGCGTTGATCTCCATCCAGCGTGGCCCCTTTGCCAGGCTGACCTGGGCCCGCACCGCCCGCACCGGCAGGTGCAGACCGATGAGCCGGCGATACTTGCCCCATTCGGGGTCGCGCCTGTCATGGGCGTAATCATAGAGGCTCTGGCCGGGTTGATGCACCAGCATGTCCCCCTGCTGGCCGGGGGCCGATACATAGCTCAGCCGGTGCTCGGTATCCGTCTCCCAGAACCAGTCGGACGCCATGCCGGCAAAGCTGCGAAAACGCTGTTCGCCCGCTTGCAGCGCCAGTGTTTTCAGCTCGACCTGTTCCTGTAGACGGGCTCGATAGGCGATGTTGACCAGCGCCTGGGAGATGAGCGGACGGCAGCGCTGCATGGCCGCCTTGCTCTTGAGATCGAAGGTCCCCATCACGGCGTGACGGCAGATGAGTACGCCGGAAAAACCGGGAGCGCGCAAGCCCGTCATCATCACGCTGGCCCAGCCCTCAACATCGGCCAACGGCGCCAGTTCGGGCAACTGGGTCGGATCATAGATGACAAGGGTCTCTCCCTCGATGGCGCGAGAGAACAGCGGGGTCAGCTGCCAGCTGCGCCCCACTTCGCCATCCTGGGTGCTGAGGTGGGTGATGCCACCCTCTCCCTCCCAGGCCACCACATCCGCATGTTCGAAGCCGATGAAGGGTTTGAGCACCTGAATGAGGCTGTCCAGCACCTGTTCCAGCGTCTGGGCATCGGCCAGCGTCGCCACCCCGCACAACAGGGTTTGCGACTCCTGCCGGTATTTGGCCTCGCGTTCCCGGCAACGCACCAGCTCCACCAAGGTGGTCTGCAGCTTGTCGCCGAGGGCTTCCAGTTCCGTGTTACCTATCATCTTGTTTCCAGCGCAATGTCAGCTGTCGAGGAAGATCACGCTCGAGACCATCAGGTTGCCGTGCGCCAGCTCACCATGAGGCAGGCGGCCCTGCTCGCCGAAGGTGAACGGGGTGATGAAGGGGATGTCCCCCAGCCGGGTATGAAATTGATCGACAAATTGGCATAAGCTATCACCAAGAGCCAAGCGACAACCAGCACAAAAAATCACAAGGGCGCCAAACGGCTGCATCTCGGTGGCCATGCCGTACTCGGGTTCGATGCGGGTTGCATTCAGACTGCGTTGCAGCAAGCCCTCCTGACTGCTGTACATCAGCAGCAACCGCTCCCCGACCTGAGTATCGGTAAAGAGGCGCAATCCGCCACCTTCTGTCACGGCTTCCGGGTGGGAGAGCTTGTAATAGGGCATGTCATCCAGGGTGCCCACCTGTCTGGCCAGCGGCGACAGGGTGGTCTCCCGCAGGATGGGACCCACCGGCCAGGGGGTTGTCCGTCCGCTCCAGCGAGCGTAGACCTCGGCTGCCGGCTCATGATCGATGGTGAGGATCTCCCGTCCCGACAGGGCCGTGATGGTGCCGCGATATTCGGTGGGGACATAGCCGGAGTGAAACTGGAACGCCAGCTGGCAATCGGGATAGAGCACGGCCAGTGCGACGCCCTCGCGGGTACTGCCCTCATCCCAGCACAGCTGCCAGTCACCGCTGACGCTGTTGTCGGCGGCGGAGCCCCCGACGACCGGGACCGTCGTGCCCAGCTCGGCCTCGATGCTCTCCAGCATCGCCTCCTCCTGGCCCGGGCTTGCATGCAGCAAGATGAGTTGTGGCAGCTCGCCGGGGCGCCCCCCGTCGGCGATGGCACTGCGCAGCAGCTGGCGCACATCCACCGCATCCCCCGCCTGGCCCGCCACGCCGTAGGCTCCCTTGTCATCGTAGATGGCCGCAACTGCCAGACCGATCCCCTGACGGGCATGATGGCCGGTCTGGGTCATGACCCCGCCACATGAGCTGCAACCGATCATCCGAGACGACGGGAACTGCTGTTTGAAGTGATGGCGCAGTTCCTCGGCATCGTGAGCCTGAGTAAAATAGACCAGTAACAGCGAAGGGGAATGAGGTGCTTGAGCGAGCAGCCGCTCACAGACCTGCCGGGCAGCCAGCAGGGAGGTCTCTTCAAGAGAGTGAGCCGTCAGGAAGTTCAACACCATCTCCTAGTTGTTCATGATGCTGGGGGTAAGCAAAAATCATACCTTAATCAAACAATTATCCCGTCATATCGACTAAAATCACACTCAATTGAGCCCAACCACAGGAAAACGGCATGTGGCAGAAGAACATCAATGATTTTGACCGGGTCGTCGCCATCGGTGGCGGCCACGGCATGGGCCGCGTGCTCTCTTCACTCTCGTTTCTGGGAGCGCGCCTGACCGGCATCGTCACCACCACCGATGATGGCGGCTCTACCGGACGACTGCGCAAGAGCCAGGAGTGTATCGCCTGGGGGGATCTGCGCAACTGCCTTAATCAACTGGTGACCGATCCCAGTATCGGCAGCCTGCTGTTCGAATATCGGTTCGCCGGTCGCGGTGAACTGGCGGGCCACAACCTCGGCAATCTGATGCTGCTGGCGCTCGACAACCTCTGCGTGCGCCCTCTTGATGCTATCAAGCTCATCAGCGACATGCTGAAAATAGAGTCACAATTGTTACCCATGTCTGAATTTCCCACCGACCTGTGCGCCCACACGGCCTGTGGCAACCAGATCCTGGGGGAAGTCTCCATCGATCAGCTCGACACCCCGCCGCTCTCCCTCAGCCTGAGCCCGGAGGTACCGGCCACCCGCGAGGCGGTGCAGGCATTGGCACAGGCCGACATGATCATCCTCGGCCCCGGCAGCTTTCTTACCTCCATCATGCCGCCCCTGCTGCTGGCTGAGGTGGCCCAGGCCATCAACGAGAGCGATGCCATGCTGGTGTTCATCTGCAATCTGGTCGCCGAAAACGGCCCTGCCAGCCAGCTCAGCCTGCACAATCAATGGCGCTGGCTGGAGTCACGGGTCGGAGCGGGTCGGGTCGATGCCATTCTGGCCCCGGCGGGGGAATACCCGGCAGAGCTGGCTGGCCGATTGATCCTGGCCGAGCTGGGTGAGGCCGCCCTTCCCCATCGGCACGATCGCCTGAAATTGAAGCTGGCACTGGACAGGGTTATCCAGCAACTGGTCAATCAACGCTAATCGGCGGGTAGAGGATGGCAAGTCCGGCGCCGATGCGCCGGCTGCAGGGGCTCAGTGATAGTTGGCGAGGTGGGAGAGCACCTGGGGCAGGGATTGCTCCAGCTCGGCCAGCAAACGGGCGACTTGCTCGCCATCTTCATGTTTGCAGGCTTGTTCCAGCGCCACCACCTGTTGGTAGCTGAGCTGGGCGCCATAGCTGCCGCAGGAGGACTTCATGCTATGGGCAAGCCGGGCCAGTGCGGGCCAGTCCTGCCGTTCATAGAGCGGGCGCAGCTGGGCAAGCTGTTCCCCCACCTCTTCGATGAAGACCGAGATCACCACCGGCATCATCTCCTGGCCGATATCTTCCGCCAGCTGTCGCAACACCTTCTGATCCAGCCACTCCATTCCGTCATCCTCCTGATGGTATTCAAACAGACCATACTATAGATGCCCGGCACGACTCAGTCACGTCTCATCGCCGTCAGAAAATCGAACTCAAACGGGACTTGCATGAGAAAAGCGTGATCAGGATCGCCTAACCAGACAATAGATGGCCAAGTTGCAACATAAATGTTGCCATTAAATTAACAATTAAATAACAATGGCAGCCGTGAGAATGATGCGACTCAGCAACACCTCTCTCATCCCTTTTGCCTGTATGGCTGCTGCGAAGAACCAGGGTAGGATTCTACCCTGGTATTTTTTTATCTCTGGATCAGCTGATTATCACAGCTGATTGGCACCCACCCGCTCACCCAGTCGAAACAGACTGAACTCGCCTGGCGCCATTTTTACCCAGTCTTCATTACCGGTCAGCGGCCGGGTCGCAATCAGGGTTACCACATCGTCCGGTGTCGTCTCGCTCTGAAAGTCGATGGCGACATCTTCATCCAGCAGACGGGCCTCTCCGAACGGAGCTCGCCGGGTCAGCCAGTAGAGGTTGTTGCTGCAGTAGGTCATCACGAACTCCCCATCCGACAGCAGCATGTTGAATACCCCCAGACCGCGCAGCTCGTCGCACAGGGTCGCCAGGTAGCGAAACATGGCGGGGAAGTTGGCAGGGCGTCGGGGATATTTCTGTTCCAGCCGATCGAGCAGCCAGCAGAAGGCGTGCTCGCTGTCGGTGTCGCCCACCGGTCGATGGCGGCCGGTGGCCAACCCTTTGTAACCCGTCAACTGGCCATTGTGGGCAAAGGTCCAGTAACGGCCCCACAGCTCGCGGGTAAAGGGATGGGTATTCTCCAGCGAGACGCAGCCGCGGTTGGCCTGCCGAATATGGCTGACCACGGCGCGGCTCTTGATGGGCAGCGCCTGCACCAGCCTGGCAATCGGCGACTGGGCGCTGGGCTCGGGATCCTTGAAGGTACGAAAGCCTTTCCCTTCGTAAAAGGTGATGCCCCAGCCATCCTTGTGAGGCCCGGTCTTGCCGCCGCGCAGCATCAGGCCGGTGAAGCTGAAGCAGATATCGGTCGGCACATTGGCACTCATGCCGAGCAGTTCGCACATAGGCTGTGGGCTCCTTGCTGACTTGACCATCTCATTGCCAATCGGCCGGCTCAGCCTGCGCTGACACCGGCCGCGTGCGCAAGATCCCGCCGGGACACGGCCAGACAAGGCACGACTATCCCGGCTCGAGATCCCTGCCTTACTTGGCCATCTCTTTTTCGACCAGCTGGATCAGGATGTGGATCACCTTGATGTGCACTTCCTGAATGCGGTCGGCGTAACCAAAGTGTGGCACCCGGATCTCGACATCGGCCAGGCCAGCCATCTTGCCGCCGTCCTTGCCGGTCAGCGCAATCACCTTCATGCCTTTGGCATGGGCAGCCTCGATGGCTTTCAGGATATTGCCGGAGTTGCCGCTGGTGGAGATGCCAAGCAGCACGTCACCACGACGGCCGACTGCTTCCACGTAGCGGGAGAAGACGTAGTCATAGCCAAAGTCGTTGGACACACAGGAGAGGTGGCTGGGATCGGAGATGGCGATACCGGCATAACCGGGGCGGTTCTCGCGATAACGGCCGGTCAGCTCTTCGGCAAAGTGCATGGCGTCGCAGTGGGAGCCACCGTTGCCACAGGAGAGTACCTTGCCTTCCTGCTTGAAGGAGTCAGCGAGCAGCTTGGCGGCCGCTTCGATGTCCTTGAGATTTTGCTCATCTGCCAGGAACGCCTGGAGCACGCTGGCAGCTTCGGTCAATTCATTGCGGATCAGTTCTTGGTACATGATGTCTCTTCCAAAATATGGGCCGCGCCATTGTCGCACAAGCCAATCCCGGAGTCGCCCCCTGCCCGTCAAGCGCCCCTCTGCAGGACGTTATGCCGATCACAGAGCCAAGGTAACAAGCTTGTAAACAGCTTGATAAGTTTGTGCGTATGAATTACAACAGGGACCATATCCAACAGGTCAGACCTCTGGATCAGTTCAACCATATTCACCCAACTTCGGCAACTCATGCAAGGAGCGAAAAATGACGACGACCCTCACTCTGCTCGGAGTGATCCTGGTGATCGGCGCCATGGCTTATCGCCGGGCGTCTCTGTTCACCTCCACGCTTGCCACGGCGGCAGCCCTGATTGTCGGCACCCTCTATGGCCACGTTCCCCTGCTGGTCTGGGCGCTGTTTGCCGTGATCGCCATCCCCCTCAACCTGGTGGATTTTCGTCGCAACCAGCTGACCAAACCGCTGTTCAAACTCTACAAATCCATCATGCCGGAGATGTCCCGCACCGAGAAAGAGGCTATTGAAGCGGGCACAACCTGGTGGGAAGCAGACCTGTTTGCCGGCAACCCGAACTGGAAGAAGCTGCACGCCATTCCGGTCAGCACGCTGTCTGCCGAAGAGCAGGCGTTTATGGACGGTCCGGTTGAAGAAGTGTGCCGCATGGTCAACGACTGGGAAGTGACCCACGAGCGGGCCGACCTCTCTCCCGAAGTGTGGCAATACCTGAAGGACCACAAGTTCTTCGCCATGATCATCAAGAAGAAATATGGCGGGCTGGAATTCTCCGCCTATGCCCAATCCTGCGTGCTGCAAAAACTGTGCGGCGCCAGCGCCGTGCTCGCCTCCACCGTTGGCGTACCCAACTCGCTGGGCCCGGGCGAGCTGCTGCAACACTATGGCACCGACGAACAGAAAGATTACTACCTGCCCCGTCTGGCAGTCGGCAAGGAGATCCCCTGCTTCGCCCTGACCAGTCCGGAAGCGGGTTCCGACGCCGGCTCCATCCCCGACTTCGGCATCATCGCCAAGGGTGAATGGGAAGGAGAAGAAGTGCTCGGCATGCGCCTCACCTGGAACAAGCGCTACATCACCCTGGCCCCCATCGCGACCGTGCTGGGTCTGGCCTTCAAACTGCGCGACCCGGATCACCTGCTGGGTGACGAAGAAGAGCTTGGCATCACCTGCGCCCTCATTCCGACCCACATCAAGGGGGTCGAAATCGGCCGCCGCCACTTCCCGCTCAACGTGCCGTTCCAGAACGGTCCGACCCGCGGCAAGGACGTGTTCGTCCCGCTCGACTTCATCATCGGCGGCCCGGCCATGGCTGGCCAGGGCTGGCGCATGCTGGTGGAGTGTCTGTCGGTAGGACGCGGCATCACCCTGCCCTCCAACAGCACCGGCGGCGTCAAGATGCTGGCCCTGGCGACCGGCGCCTACAGCCGTATCCGTCGCCAGTTCAAGCTGCCCATCGGCAAAATGGAAGGGATTGAAGAGCCGCTGGCCCGTCTCGGTGGCAACGCCTACATCATGGGGGCCGCCGCCAACCTGACCGTGACCGGCATCGACCTGGGCGAGAAACCCTCGGTCATCTCCGCCATCGTCAAATATCACCTCACCGACCGCGCCCAGAAGTGCATCATCGATGCCATGGACATCCACGGCGGCAAGGCCATCTGCATGGGCCCCAACAACTATCTGGCCCGCGGCTATCAGGGTGCCCCCATCGCCGTCACGGTGGAAGGGGCCAACATCCTGACCCGCAGCATGATCATCTACGGTCAGGGCGCCATCCGCTGCCACCCGTACGTGCTGCCGGAGATGCTGGCCGCCAGCCACCCGGATCAGGAACAGGCCCTCAAGGACTTTGACAAGGCGATGTTCAGCCACGTCGGCTTTGCCATCAGCAATCTGGTGCGCAGCTTCTGGTTAGGGTTAACCGGTGCCCGCTTCGCCGCCGCGCCGTTCAAGGATCAGACCAAGGGCTACTACCAGCAGCTCTCCCGCCTCTCTGCCAACCTGGCCTTCCTGTCAGACATGGCGATGGGTACCCTGGGTGGCGAGCTCAAGCGCAAGGAGCGGGTCTCTGCTCGTCTTGGCGATGTACTGAGCCAGCTCTATCTGGCCTCCAGCGCCCTCAAGCGCTATCAGGATGAGGGTCGTCAACACGCCGATCTGCCGCTGCTGCACTGGGCGCTGCAAGATGTCCTGTTCAAGGCGCAGGAAGCCATCGACGAATTGCTGCGCAACTTCCCGAATCGCTGGATTGGCTTGGCTCTGCGCGTCATCGTGCTGCCGCTGGGTCGCGACCTGAAGCGCCCGAGCGACAAGCTGGACAGCCAGGTCGCCCGCCTGTTGCAGACCCCGAGCGAAACCCGCAGCCGTCTGGCCCAGGGTCAGTATCTCACCCGCGAAGAGGGCAACCCTTTCGGTCTGCTGGAGCAGGCACTGGACGACGTGCTCTCTGCCGAACCGCTGTTTGAGAAAGTATGCAAGGCTGACGGCATCAAGCGTCCGTTTATGCAACTGGACAAGGTGGCAGAGATCGGCCTGGCGCAGGGAGTACTCAACCAGACCGAAGCGGACCTGCTGCGCCGCGCCGAAGAGAGCCGCCTGCGCACCATCAACGTCGATGATTTTGATCCCATCGACCTGGTGGCCAACAAGGCGCTGTTCGAGCCATCGGCCTATCACAGAGCCGCCTGACAGACACATTGATAGTCAAACGCCTCCCAAGTGGAGGCGTTTTTTTATGGGGCCGGAACAGGATGACGACAAAGAGATTTCACAGATCAAATTTTATTTCTCAATAAGTTTCCTATCCTTAGTGAAGCAGTTAATGTAAGCACAGGATCCCAAACAGGATTGCATGATGGATGACCAAATCCTGATTATTGACGATGATGATCTGCCCCTTCTCGATGACCAGCAGGCTGGATGGAAGGTGATGATTGTGGACGATGAACCCGAGGTTCATCGCATCACCAAGATCACCCTGAGCAAGTTTGAATTCGATAATAGACCCATTGAATTTTTGCATGCTTATTCAGCCGCCCAGGCCAGGGAGCTGCTCGCCAAGACCCCGGACGTAGCACTGCTGCTGCTGGACGTGGTCATGGAGGTCGATCACGCCGGCCTTGATGTGGTCAAATTCGTGCGTGAGGATCTGCAAAACAAGATGGTGCGCATCGTGCTGCGTACCGGCCAACCCGGTCAGGCCCCGGAAGATGACGTGGTCACCAACTACGACATCAACGACTACAAGGACAAGACCGAGCTCACCTCCCAGAAGCTGCGCACCCTGCTGCGGGCCAGCCTGCGTTCATACCGCGACATCCGCACGCTGGAGAGCAATCGCCAGGGGCTGGAAAAAGTCATTGAGGCCTCCAAGGGGATCTTCGAGAAACGGGCCCTGCGCCAGTTTGTCGAAGGGGCTCAGGAACAGCTCGGGGCCCTGCTCAGTCTGGAAGAGTCGCAAATCTACGACGTGAAGCAGTTCGCCTACGAAGTACGGGATCAAATTCTGGAGCCCCTGCTGCCGGGCCACCCGTCACTGCGACTGGCAGATGCACCCTCCATTCTGCGCCAGGCCATGGCCAATCGTGCCAACGTCTATGATGGCAACCAGATGGTGCTCTACTGCCAGAACCCCCGTCATCACCTGCTGTTTCATATCGAGACCACTCGCCAGCTCAGCCAGATGGACATGGGGCTGCTCAGCCTGTTTACCGAAAACATCATAGTGGCGCTGGAGAACATCCGGCTCAACGAGGTCATCGCCGACAACCAGCGCGAGATCATCTATCGGATCGGCGAGCTGGTTGAGACCCGCTCCAAGGAGTCCGGCCTGCACGTGAAACGGGTCGCCCTCTACACCGAGCTGTTCTGCCAGTTGCTTGGCATGAGCGAGGAACAGAGCGAGCTCATCAAGCGCGCCTCCCCGCTGCACGACATAGGCAAGGTGGGCATCCCGGATGCCATCCTTCACAAACCGGGCAAATTGACCCCCGAGGAGTGGGAGATCATGAAGACCCACGCCCAACTGGGGCAGGACATGCTCTCCGGCAGCGATCTCGCGCTGTTCCAGATTGGCGCCACCATCGCCGGTAACCACCATGAAAAGTGGAATGGCAGCGGCTATCCCCGTGGCCTCAAGGGTGATGCCATTCCGTTGGAAGGGCGGGTGGTGGCGCTGGCCGACGTGTTTGATGCGCTCGGCTCGGATCGCTGCTACAAGAAGGCCTGGCCGCTGGACAAGGTGCTGGCGCTGATCCAGGAGGAGAAAGGTCAGCACTTCGATCCCCAGTTGGTAGACCTGATGCTGGCCAACCTCGACAAGTTCCTCGAGATCCGCGATCAACACAAAGACATCTACGTCGGGGAACATTGATGCTGAAGGGTTGCAGCTAACCCGCTCCCCCACAAATAACAAAGCCGCCTCGATGGGCGGCTTTTTCATGCGGTTACCCGGTTATTGTTCGGGTAGGTTCAGATCCAGTTTGGCTTCCGGCTTGGCGCTTTCGCTCTCGGCTTTCTGCGCCGCCATCGCTTTTTTCAGTGCTCGCCGCTTTTGCAGCAAGATGAAACCGACGCCGCCCAGCAAGACCAGCAGGATGCCGACCCCACCCAGCAACCAGATCAGCCAGCCGCTGCTCTGTTTTTCCTCGAATTTCACCTGGTTGGGCACTGCCGCCGAGGTTTCAGAAGCCGCAGAGGCCGCCGATGGTTCAGCCGCCAGCATCGGGAAGATATTGAACGATTTCACCGGCAGTGTGACCTGGATCTCGCGGCCCAGCCGGGTCGTGCCAAACAGGGTGGCAGTCACCTCATACTGGCCGACCTCCTTGATGGCGGAGAGATCCACTTCCACACGGGGTTCAGTCGCCACCGCATTGAACGCCATGCTGGCTCCCACCGTGTTGGTCGCCTTGCCCTCAATGACCACGGAGGCCGGATCCAGCTCATCCGCATCGATCAGGAAGGAGAGCTTGGCGCCAAACTCCTGCGAGGGAGGCGCCAGGGTATAGCTGACCGGCAACGGGTAGATCAGCACGTCCTGATAGCGAGCGCGGGAGAACACCTGATTGCCCGTGCTATACATGGCCCGGTATTTTCCTGCAGCCACATCCAGCACCGCCTCGGCGGTCATGATGCCGTCACCCGGCACCTCGTCGAGCCCCTTGCCATCGTCACGATAGTGGCCGAGCACTTCGTTAACGATAGGATCTCCCTCCTGCTTGGCATCGTTGAAACGCTGCAATCGCACCGTCATGCCAAGGTCGGTCAGGTAATAACCGGCCTTGGGCGGTGCATCGTCGATCAGCAGCCAGGACTTGAGCTTGACCCTTTCCCCCTGATAGAGCTGGGTCGGCAGTTGATCGGTTTCCAGCCTGATATTCGACAGCAGGCGCACCCGGTTGTCCGGGTCCACCTCGCCGATGGCCTGCCAGGGGCCCGGCATGGGATCACGGATGGTGATGAGATCCTGATCCTTGAGCGCCAGCCAGCCCACATCGGGGGGCGTCACCTTGCCCACATAGAGCTTGCTGCCGTCCGGACGCACCAGGATCACCGACGGGGTGCCCGGCTTGCGCGTCACGATGAAGGTGATCTCTTTCACCCCGTAATCAATACGAAAGCGATTGTCGAGCAGGGGAATGTCGGAGGGGGCAAACACCTCGTTGGCCGAGGCAGTCAGCGAGGCCAATAACAGCAGGCCGCTCCATAGCTTGCTCATTGCCGCCACAGGCAGGCTCCTCCTTTTTTCTGCACCAGATCCAGCCGCGCCTCGTGCACCGCCTCAATCTCGGCGCTGGCACGGATCACCTTGAGCGGTGGGCGGTTGCTCTCCAGTCGGCGGATGCTGGTGTCCTGATTGCTCTCATTCTCACTGCTTTCGGTAGCCAGATTCAACTTGGTCTGGCCACCCGTCATCAGCAGATAGACGTCCGCCAGGATCTCCGCATCGAGCAAAGCCCCGTGCAGGGTACGGTGCGAGTTGTCGATGCCGTAGCGATCGCACAGCACGTCGAGGTTGTTGCGCTTGCCCGGGAACAGGTCCCGCGCCATCGCCAGGGTGTCCGTGATGCCGCAGATGTCAGCAGTCTTGAAATTGAGGCCGAGCTTGCCGAACTCATAGTCCATGAAGCTCACGTCAAACGGCGCGTTGTGGGCAATCAGCTCGGCACCGCGGATGAACTCGATGAACTCGTCGGCTATCTGGCTGAACGACGGCTTGTCACGCAGGAACTCGTCGGTGATGCCGTGCACCTGGATGGCCTCGGGATCCACCAGCCGATCCGGCTTGATGTAGACGTGGAAGTGGTTACCGGTCAGCTTGCGGTTGATCACCTCCACACAGCCGATCTCGATGATGCGGTGTCCCAGATAGACGGGGCCACCGGCGGTGTTCATACCTGTGGTTTCAGTATCCAGAATGATCTGGCGATTCAGTTGGGGTGTGTTCATGATCCAATCTATGTCAAACTTCGGCTTTACCCGCTAGTTTACCCCAAGACTCATGCTAAAAAAGATCGATTTGTATACGGATGGTTCCTGTCTCGGCAACCCGGGCCCTGGCGGCTATGGTGCCGTCATGGTCTATGGCAAGCACCGCAAGGAGCTCGCCGCCGGTTTTCGCCTCACCACCAATAACCGGATGGAGCTGATGGCCGCCATCATGGGGCTGCGCACCCTGAACGAGCCCTGCCAGGTCAGACTCACCACCGACAGCCAGTATGTGCGCCAGGGGATCACCCAGTGGATTATCGGCTGGAAGAAGAAAGGATGGGTGACTGCCAGCCGCCAGCCGGTCAAGAACGTCGATCTCTGGCAGGCGCTGGATGCGGAAGTGGCGCGCCATCAGATCGAATGGCTCTGGGTCAAAGGGCACTCAGGTCACCCGGAAAACGAACGTTGCGACGAGCTGGCCCGCGAGGCCGCCAGCGGCAAGCAGCTGGCCGAGGATACCGGCTACCAGCCCTGATCCAAGGCTGCCTCACCCGTCAGGACCGCTCGCCAGCCAGGGCGCCCGAGACTGGCTACCAACCCTGACGCGCCATGCCCGGCGTCGCTATCGACTCGGGCAAGCGCCAGCGGCGGCGCACCGGCGTCAAGGGAAAGCGCCGCTTGCGCGCCGCTATCACGTAAACGGACGCAAACGGCCTGCAATAATCCCGCCCCACACTCTCCCGCCACCAGCCGATCCGGCTTTGCTTACCCATGAACGAGTAGCCAAAGCGCTCGTCAAACATCACTTCACACCCGAGCAGCTGCAGCCAGTCGGTGACCCGCGCCGGAGTGAACATACGGGCCGACCAGGGCAGATGTTGACGCAGGAAAGGCAGGCAGTGGCCGATGCCGACCAGGCTGAGCGGATTGTAGCCGCTGACGATGAGCCAGCCATCGTCGGTCAGTACCCGCTCCGCCTCGCGCAGCACCTGGTGGGGGTCTGGCGAAAAGTCGAGGCAGTGGGCCAGCAGGCAGGCATCCACGCTGCCGGTACGCACCGGCAAGGCCAGTGGATCGCCCTTGAGATCCAGCAATCTGCCGCTGGGGGCAACCCCTATCTGATGGCGAATGGAAGAGCAGCCGCAGGAGAGTTCGGCGCTCAGCGCCCCGACTTTAAGCAGATGATAACCAAACAGATGTGGGCACCAGCTGTCGAGCCGCTCCTGGATCTCGGCCGCTACCCAGTCCCCCATGGGCAGTGCCGACCAGCTGGTCGGGATCTCGATTTGTTGTTCGGTACGTGCCACCTGCATAATAGGGCTCAACTTGGGGTTCGAACGCCATCCAGTTATATAAGATACCCTCCATAAAGAGAAGCAGACTCATGTATCCAGTGATCACAGTTCCTGCCTTTAACGACAACTACATCTGGTTGATCCGACACGAAAATCACTGCCTGGTCGTCGATCCTGGCGATGCCGAACCCGTGCTGGAGCGACTGGCCGCGCTGGACCTGCAGCTCGATGCGATTCTGCTGACCCATCACCACCACGATCATGTGGGAGGAGTCACCGCCCTGCTCGGCCATTTCCCCCATGCCAGACTCTATGGCCCTAAACTTGACCCCATGCCCGCTCATCACGGCCAGTGGCTCGATGACGGAGATCAGATCAACTGGCACGGCCTGAGTCTCGAGGTGATCCATGTGCCCGGCCATACCCATGGCCACATCGCCTATTACGGCCACGGCATGCTGTTTTGTGGCGATACCCTCTTCAGTGCCGGTTGCGGCCGCCTGTTTGAAGGTACCCCGGCCCAGATGCACGCCTCACTGCAACGACTCGCCGCCCTGCCCGACGACACCCTCATTTATTGTGCCCATGAGTACACCCTCTCCAACCTGCGCTTTGCCTACGCGGTCGAGCCGGACAACCAGGCGATCCAGCAGCGGATCGGGCTGATCAGCAAGCTGCGCCAGCAGGGTCTGCCGAGTCTGCCCTCTCGGCTGGGGGATGAGCGGGAGTTCAACGTTTTTCTGCGATGCGAACAGGATTCCGTGAAATTTTCTGCTGAGAAACACGCCTTAAAATGCTTGGAAAATCCAGAGGATACCTTCACCGTGCTGCGATCCTGGAAGGACGTTTTTTGAACAAACCTTGATCAGGGGGCCATTGCCCCTTATGATGCGAGCTGTTTTTCCTAAAGATGACCTGAGCGAGATGAAGGTACGAACGGCCTTATTGGCGGCGCTGTTTCTCAGCGGCTGCCAAAACCTGAGCCATCAGGATGACCGGGCGCTAACGGCAATCGAGCCGATCAAGTCCCCCCAAGTCAACAAAAAAGCGTATAAAAAGCATTCGGCGCGCTTCCTGTTCGGTGATGAACAGATCGACGAACTGGATGACACCGATAACCTGTGGGTGCGTATCAGCGATGATATGCAGTTTGATCCGCAGGAGAACGACCGTGTCCGCCAGCAGCGTGATTGGTTGTTGCGCAATGATAAGCATCTGGCGACCATTGCCAGCCGGGCTGAGCCCTACCTGTATCTGATGGTAGAGGAAATCGAACGGCGTGAGCTGCCAATGGAGCTTATTACCATCCCCATGATCGAGAGCATGTTCGATCCCCACGCCCGTTCCCGCAGCAATGCGGTGGGTCTGTGGCAGTTCGTTCCTGCGACCGGCAAGAACTTCGGCCTGCGCCACGACAACTGGTATGACGGCCGCCGCGATGTACTGGCCTCCACCAATGCCGCGCTGGATTATCTGGAGTACCTGAACCGTTTCTTCGACGGCGACTGGCTGCAGACGCTGGCGGCTTACAATGCCGGTGAAGGACGGGTGCGCAACGCCATCACCCGCAATCAGAAGGCAGGCCGACCAACCGACTACTGGTCACTCGATCTGCCCCGCGAAACCCGGATGTATGTGCCCAAGATCCTGGCCATGGCCGACATGATCCGCAATGCGGACAAGTACAATGTCACCCTGCCGGTACTGGCCAACAAGCCTCAGCTGCGGGTGGTCAACACCGGCGGCCAGATCGATCTGAACGTGGCTGCCCAGCTGGCAGGCCTGCGTCCGGCTCAGCTGAAAGAGGTCAATCCGGCCCTGACGCGCTGGTCGACCTCACCCAAAGGGCCCTATCGCCTGCTGGTACCGGTCGAGTATGCCGATACCCTGGAGCTGGCCCTGGCCGATCTGCCCCAGAGCGAGCGCATCCGCACCCGCTCCTATCAGGTCACCAGCGGCGACACCCTCTCCCGTATTGCCCAGAATCACGGGGTGAGCGTGCAGCAGCTCAAGCTGGCCAACAACCTGAGTGGCAACCACCTGCGCCGTGGCCAGACCCTGATGATCCCAACCAGCGGCAGCAAGCCGGCGGTCAGTCAGAGTGTCCAGAGCAAGCCACAGCAGCTCGCCAGCCGCAGTGCCGGCAAGATCCAGTACAAGGTGCGTGCCGGTGACAATCTGTGGAGCATCAGCCAGGCGCACGGGGTCACCCATGACGAGCTGGCCAAGTGGAACGGTCTCAACGCCAAGTCGGCCTTGAAGCCTGGCATGAAGCTGGTGGTCTGGCCCAAGCAGGGCAAGAGCAGCAACAAGTCCATGGTCTATCAGGTACGCCGCGGTGATTCCCTTTCCTCCATCGCCGCCCGTTTTCAGGTTGCCGTGATGGATGTGATGCGCTGGAATCAGCTGGGCAAGAGCGATTACCTCAAGCCGGGTCAGGAGCTGACCCTGTTCGTGAAGAACAACAGCTGATCGTTCATCGCTTCATAAAAAAAATACCCCGCTAAAAGCGGGGTATTTTTTATCCGGAACAGGCCACCCTGGCGGTCTGTACAGCTTCAGGGGGTGATGGCCTGGGCCGCGAAACGGGCCATGATGGGGTTGTGATCCGAGGCATCTGTCACCGGGCTGCTCACTTCCACCAGGTCCAGGTTGCGGTAGTAGAGGTGATCGAGCGGCCGGCCGAACGCGGTCCGGCGCAGATCCGGCACCGGGATCGCCTCCTGCAGCCCCAGTTCGCCCACCAGCTTGTTCAGCCAGAATTCGCGCTTGTCGCTCCAGGTGTTGAAATCCCCGGCCAGAATGACCGGGCCCTGATGGCGATGGATCAGGGCGGTCAGATCGTTGAGCTGCTCGCGAAAGGTCGCCATCCCCAGCTCGAAATTCACCGCATGCAGGTTCACCACCAGCACGCCGTCAGGATCCCCCTGCAAGGGGTAGAGGCTGACCAGACCGGATTTGGGGATGCGCAGCAGCGGCTCGGGGGAACGCACCCCGCACACGAACGCCTGTGGCGTCTTGGCGACCGTCATCACGCCGAAGGAGACACCGCCCTGGGTAAAGGCTTGCAATTGCTGCCACTGGAAATCACCGGCCTTCAGCCATTCCAGCATGTCGGGGCGGGTCGCCGACTCCTGCAGCAGTACCAGATCCTGGGATTTGGCATACTCGTCGAGCCCCTCACGCCAGTTTTTACGCTGACCCTTGTAGAGATTCCAGACGGTAATGCCGAACTCGCGTGGCAAGGCGGTGGAGGCCAGTGCCACCAGCGGCGGTTTCTGGCAGTTGGCGCCGGGAATGATGCCCTGCGCCGTGACCAGGTGATCCTGATCCGGCACCTCGAAACAGCCGACCAGTCCCAACGTCAGCAGCGACGTACCCAGAATGCGATAACTATTTTTCATTGGCTAACAACCACCTGCCTCTGCATTGTGTCCTGACCATCACAAATGTCATCGCTGCCGACTAGGCTGATAGCTCGTGTCCGGCCCGGCTCATCCAGAAGGAATTCAACGATGGCGAGACAGCACCAGTACCGCGTGACATTTTATGATCAACAAGGAAATTGTCATCAAGTGGAGCTTTCCACCGTCTATCAGATCAGACGGGATCCCCAGTGCGATCTCTGCCTGTTCGACACCCAGCATTGCGTCGGCTCGGAAGAGATGCTGGAACGCATGATACGGCAAAAAACCGGGTTTGAGCAGGAAATATCCATCATCAACGCCCGGCTTATCTGAGCCGGATCAGACCGGTACCGGACGGGATTTTCCCTGTTCGTCGATGGCGACATAGGTGAAGATCCCTTCGGTCACGCAGTAGCGCTGGGCCTCGTTTTCACGCAGCACCGGCTTGACCCACACCTCCAGCTTCAGGCGCATGGAGCTGCGACCGATCTTCAGGCAGCGCCCGTAGCAACACACCACGTCGCCCACCTTGACCGGGCTGTGAAAGGTCATGCCCTCGACGGATACGGTACAAATACGTCCTTTTGCCAGCTCCTTGGCCATGATGCCCCCACCTATATCCATCTGGGACATGATCCAGCCCCCGAAGATATCGCCATTGGGGTTGGTATCGGCTGGCATTGCCAGGGTTCTCAGCAACAGTTCCCCATCGGGGTGACGTCTTGTATCTACCATCTTTACCGCTCTCTCTGTATGGATGGCGGCATGATAGGGGGCGAGCCCCCCCCTTGGCAAACCTCAATTGCCCGCCGCGCCACACCATTGGAGCCGCCTGTGCCCCAATTCCCGCCCCACTCGATAGCACCGGACGGGATGCTCAGTGACCCCGAGCCGCCAGCTCGGCAAACCAGTGCGCCGGATCGGGCCAGCGATAGACAAAGCCGAGCTGCTCGCAGATGCGCAGCCCCTCGACGGGGACAAACCGGCCGGCCGGCTCGATGAAGACCGGGGCCGGCAGGCCCAGCTGACGCGCGGCAAAGGGGTAGAACTGCTCCCGGCGCGGGTGCACCGGCGCACTAAGGTTGTAGGCATCCCCATCCTTTCCCTGCGCCAGCAGCAGCTGACAGGCGGCCACCACGTCATCCAGGTGCACCAGGTTCACCGCCTGACCGCCCCCCTCCAGGGTTTTGCCCGCCAGGAAGCGGCCGGGATGGCGCTGTGGCCCGTACAGCCCGGCCGGGCGCAGCACCATGGCACAGGGAATGCCAGCCCCCATCGCCGCCTGCTCGGCGGCCAGCATCCGCATCCCGCGCTCGTGGGCAGGCCTGGGTTGCTCATCCTCCCCCTGCCCCGGCGCCCAGACCGAGGTGGCACTCACGAACAGCAGCCGCTGCACGCCGGCGGCCAGCGCCAGCTCGGCCACCCGCCCGATGGAGGCCGGGTAATCCTCGACCTTGCTCGGCGGCACGCAGATCACCAGCTCGCGGCAGCGAAACGGCAGGGCGGTCAGCCCGGTGCCCAGTTGCAGCGGCCAGGCCTGCAGCCCTTCTGCCGTCAGCTGCGCGGCTTTCTGAGCCGAGCTGACCGTCACTGCCACCTGGCGACCCTCGGCCTGCAGTGCCCGGGCCAGCGGCAACCCCAGCCAGCCAGCGCCCACGATCCCCGTCTGGTATTCACTCTCTGTTGTCATGACAAAATCCTGGCAAAAAAAAACGGCCATCCATGATGACCGTCGAAAGTAACGAAGGAAATAGCTGGATTAACCAGTTACCTCCCACAGCGGGAAAATCGGGAGCACAGGCTCCTAATTCGTGGGGCCTATGCTAGTGGCAGGCAGTCCAAAAAGCTTTGAAGCGGATCACAGTTGAAAAGGATTTCTGAAAACGCTTTCAATTTTTCCGCAAAATAGGGAAGCAACATTGGCCCATTCAGGGCCAATGTCGGCTACTCAGGCGACGGATTCCCGTCTGACCAGCTCGGCCTCGAACTTGAGCACCAGCCCCTCGGCCGGCTTGTGATCCAGCAGGCTCAGCGCCAGCTCCGCAGCCCGGCCGCCCATCTCCTCGATGGGGTAGCGCACCGTGGTCAGCTTGGGATAGATGTAGCGGGCATAGGGAATGTCATCGAAGCCCACCACCGAGATCTGCTGCGGGATCTTGTATCCCCGCTCCAGCAGACAGGAGATGGCCCCCGCCACCATGGCGTCGTTGAAACCGAGCACGGCGGTAAACTCAACCCCCCGATCCAGCAGTTCGCCCATCGCCACGTAACCGCCGTTCTCGTCGGCAAAGGCGCGGCCGATGAGGGCAGGATCAAGAGCGATGCCGGCCCGCTGCAGGGCGTGATGATACCCCGCCATCCGCTGCTGGCCATCGACGAACTCTTCATCGTCCGAGGTGACGAAGGCAATCTTGCGATGGCCCGCATCCAGCAGGTGCTGGCAGGCGGTGGTGATGCCGGCCTGGTTGTCCAGCCAGACGCAGCGATCTTCGGCACCCGGCACCTGGCGGTTGATGAAGACCACCGGGGTGCTGCCCGCCACCAGCTCGCTCAGCTCCTCGTCGGGCAGCGCCTTGCTGTGCAGGATCAGCGCATCGCACTGACGCTGCAGCAGCGCCTGGATGGCGTGACGCTCGCGTACCTCGTCGTGATTGCCGGACATGACGATGGTGAACTTGTCCGCCTTGTCCACCACGCTCTCGATGCCGCGCATCATCTGGGCGAAGAAGGGGCCACCACACAGATCCCCCACCAGCACACCGATGCAGTTGGAGCGCTTGCTGACCAGCGCCTGGGCAAAGCTGTTGGGACGAAAATTGAGTTCCTTCATGGCCGCCATGACGGCCTCACGCTTTTCTGGTGCCACCTGCGCCGTGTTGTTGATGACTCGCGACACAGTTGAAATGGACACATTAGCCAACCGGGAAACGTCTTTAATCGTTGCCACTATCAATTCCTTTGTTGGGGGAGCCTGTCTGTGTTGAACGGGCGATTATAACGAACCTGCCAGACCAAGAGATGGCGCCCGATCACCTGGCAGGTTTCCTTTTGTAACAAAACCTTATGGGATAATAACCATTTTGGGGAGGGAATGGGAATCCGGCTGCCGCCAGGGCGGCAGC
>NZ_JASCAS010000004.1:0-143995 GCF_029967615.1 Aeromonas sp. V90_14
AGGTGATGACCTACTTCAAGATTAGCCTTTCAACACATAACTGGGACAGAGCCTTCTTTATCCGCAAGGCGCCGTTTGGTCTTCTTTCTGGCGGGATGACTACCCTGCCCTGGCAGGGGGAAGGGGATATGACGCACGGGATGATCCGCATCGTCCGGTAGATATCACAGGCATAAAAAAAACCGGCACTCAGGTGCCGGTTTTCATTGACGGGATATGCGGGCAGGAGGGGGTTACACCACGCCCTGGGTACGCAGGTAATCCTCGTAGGTGCCACCGAAGTCGCGGATGCCATCTTCAGTCAGCTCCAGGATGCGGGTCGCCAGGGAGGAGACGAACTCACGGTCGTGGGAGACGAAGATCAGGGTGCCCTTGTACATCTCCAGCGCCAGGTTCAAGGATTCGATGGATTCCATGTCCAGGTGGTTGGTCGGCTCATCCATGATCAGGATGTTGGGGCGCTGCATCATCAGCTTGCCGAACAGCATACGGCCCTGCTCGCCACCGGACAGCACCTTGACCGGCTTCTTGATGTCGTCCTGGGAGAACAGCAGACGGCCCAGTACGGAGCGTACCGCCTGCTCGTCTTCGTTCTCCTGTTTCCACTGGGCCATCCAGTCGAACACGTTGAGATCGGTGTCGAAGTCCTCGGCGTGATCCTGGGCGTAGTAACCGATCTGGGCGTTTTCGGACCACTTGATGGTGCCGGTGTCCGGTGCCAGCGCGCCCACCAGGGTTTTGATCAGGGTGGATTTACCGATCCCGTTGGTACCCAGAATGGCGACCTTCTCGCCCACTTCCAGCATCATATTGAGGCCCTTGAACAGCGGAGCCTCGCCATAGCCTTTCGATACGCCTTCGATCTCCAGGATGTTGCGGTAGAGCTTCTTCTCCTGCTCGAAGCGGATGAAGGGGTTCTGCCGGCTGGAGACCTTCACTTCCTCAATCTTGATCTTGTCGATCTGCTTGAGGCGGGAGGTGGCCTGGCTGGACTTGGAGGCGTTGGCGCTGAAACGCGACACGAAGGATTGCAGATCGGCGATCTGGGCCTTCTTCTTGGCGTTGTCGGCCAGCAGGCGTTCACGGGCCTGGGTGGCGGCCGTCATGTACTCGTCGTAGTTGCCCGGGTAGACGCGCAGCTCGCCGTAGTCCAGATCCGCCATGTGGGTGCAGACGGAGTTCAGAAAGTGACGGTCGTGAGAGATGATGATCATGGTGCTCTCGCGATCGTTGAGCACCTGTTCCAGCCAGCGAATGGTGTTGATGTCCAGGTTGTTGGTCGGTTCGTCCAGCAACAGGATGTCGGGGTTGGAGAACAGCGCCTGTGCCAGCAGCACCCGCAGTTTCCAGCCCGGCGCCACTTCGCTCATCGGGCCGTTGTGCTGCTCGATGGGGATGCCGGCACCCAGCAGCAGCTCGCCCGCGCGGGATTCGGCGGTATAGCCGTCATACTCGGCGACCAGGCCTTCCAGCTCGGCGGCCTTCATGTAGTCATCGTCGGTCGCTTCCAGGTTGGCGTAGATGGCATCGCGCTCGGCGATGGCGGCCCACAGCTCGGTGTGACCCATCATGACCACGTCCAGTACGCGCATCTCTTCGTAGGCGAACTGATCCTGACGCAGCTTACCGATACGCTCGTTGACGTCCAGGCTCACATTACCGCCAGTGGGCTCCAGATCGCCGCCGAGGATCTTCATAAAGGTGGACTTGCCACAGCCGTTGGCACCGATAAGGCCGTAGCGGTTGCCGCCGCCAAACTTGACGCTGATGTTCTCAAACAGCGGCTTGGCGCCGAACTGCATGGTGATGTTGTTACTCGAAAGCACTGGAATGTCCCGGTTGGTCTGTCAAATGGCGCGCATTATGGCACAGATCCCCGGAAAGTTTTAGCAAGAACTGTGATCCGGGCCTATTGCAGAGGGGATAGAGAGGGTGGTGCTGTGTGCTCGCGCACCCTGGCGGCCATGGCCGCGTCGCTCGGATAGCAACGGGCGCTAACCGCTGCCTCTCGGCATGAAAAAAGCCGGCCCTGGGGCCGGCTTGCAACCGTCAATCGAAGGTTCAGTGGGAGCTGGCGCTGGCTGCCCCCAGTCCGGTCTGGGAGCGGACGAACTGCGGGAAGAACTTGGCGTGCTCGTCGAGCGCATTTTGCGACTTGTCGGTCACCGAGAACAGCCAGATCCCGACGAAGGCCACCGCCATGGAGAAGAGGGCGGGGTACTCGTAGGGGAAGATGGCCTGAGCATGGCCCAGCACTTTCACCCACACGGTCGGGCCCAGGATCATCAGGCTGACCGCGCTCACCAGCCCCAGCCAGCCGCCGTAGACGGCGCCGCGAGTGGTCAGGCGAGACCAGAACATGGAGAGGAACAGCACCGGGAAGTTGCAGCTGGCAGCGATGGAGAAGGCGAGCCCCACCATGAAGGCGATGTTCTGCTTCTCGAACAGGATGCCGAGACCGATGGCCACCACACCCAGCACCACAGTGGTGTACTTGGAGACGCGCAGCTCGTCGGCTTCGTTGGCCTTGCCCTTCTTGATGACGCTGGCATAGAGATCATGGGAGACCGCCGAGGCACCGGCCAGGGTCAGCCCGGCCACCACCGCCAGGATGGTGGCAAACGCCACGGCGGAGATGAAGCCGAGGAACAGGCTGCCGCCCACCGCATCGGCCAGGTGGATGGCAGCCATGTTGGTGCCGCCCAGCAGGGCGCCGGTGGCGTCCTTGAAGTCCGGGTTGGTGCTGACCAGCAGGATGGCGCCAAAGCCGATGATGAAGGTCAGGATGTAGAAGTAGCCGATAAAGCCGGTGGCATAGAACACGCTCTTGCGCGCTTCCTTGGCGTCACTCACGGTGAAGAAACGCATCAGGATGTGGGGCAGGCCGGCGGTACCGAACATCAGGGCCAGACCCAGCGAGATGGCGGAGATGGGATCGGCGACCAGGCCACCCGGGCTCATGATGGCGATGCCCTTCTCGTGCACCTTGACCGCTTCACTGAACAGGGTGCCGATGTCGAAGTTGACCGACTTCATCACCATGATGGCCATGAAGCTGGCACCGGAGAGCAGCATCACCGCCTTGATGATCTGCACCCAAGTGGTGGCCAGCATGCCGCCGAACAGCACGTAGAGCACCATCAGAATGCCGACCAGCACCACGGCCACATGGTATTGCAGGCCGAACAGCAGCTCGATCAGCTTGCCTGCGCCCACCATCTGGGCGATCAGGTAGAGGGCGACCACCACCAGCGAGCCGCTGGCGGAGAGGGTGCGCACCTCGGTCTGCTTGAGGCGGTAGGAGGCCACGTCGGCAAAGGTGTACTTGCCGAGGTTGCGCAGCCGCTCCGCGATCAGGAACAGGATGATGGGCCAGCCAACCAGAAAACCGATGGAGTAAATCAGGCCATCGTAGCCGGAGGTGTAGACCAGCGCGGAGATGCCGAGGAAAGAGGCGGCGGACATGTAGTCACCGGCGATGGCCAGGCCATTCTGGAAGCCGGTGATGCGCCCGCCGGCGGCGTAGTAGTCGGAGGCCGAGCGGTTGCGCTTGGAGGCCCAGTAGGTGATGAACAGGGTGGCCGCCACGAAGATCACGAACATCACGATGGCCGAGATATTGAGCGGTTGGCGATGCACCTCGCCGGTCAGCGCATCGGCAGCCAGCAGGGGGGAGGAGGCCAGCGTGGCCAGCAACAGCAGAGACTTGCCTTTCATGATTGGGCTCCCTTGAGGATCTTCTGGTTCAGTTCGTCAAACTCGCCGTTGGCCCGAAACACATAGATGCCGGTCAACACGAAGGAGGAGAGGATCAGCCCCACTCCGACCGGGATGCCGCGGGTAATGGTGGACCCTTCGCTCAAGGGGGTGCCAAGCCAGCCGGGGGCGAAGGCGATGAGCATGATGAAGGCCAGATAGAGCCCCAGCATCAGGATGGAGAGGGACCAGGCAAAGCGCTGGCGCTTGGCGACCAGCTCCTGGAAGTTAGGATCTTGCTGGATCCGAAGATACGGTTGCTGTTCCATTGCAGTGCTCCATGACATTGAGTGTCGGCGGTGAATGAAGGGAGGTCCCTACCGAGCAGCAGGGCTGCTCATGTAAGCAAAATGTGAATCAAATGTTATTTCCGGACAATTAGACTTTGGGATAAGCCAGTGGCCCGCCCCGAGTGAGGCGCAAGAAGATGAGGGCGGCGGTGATGGCATCGCTCAGGGCGTCGTGGGCGGGCAGGGCCGGCAGGCCCAGGTGGCTGCTGATGGCGGCCAGATGCAGATCGATGGCGGCATCGGGATAGCGGCGATAGAGGTGATCGTGGTAGAGCCGGCTCACCTCTATCCCCCGCTGCGCCAGGGTCAGCCCCCAGCATCGCTGGCAGGCGAGGTTGAGGATGCGCAGGTCGTAGGCGATGTGATACCCCACCAGTTCGCGCGGGCCGATAAAGGCGAGCAGCAGGCGCAGCGCGGCCTCCAGCGTCATGCCCTGTTGCAGATCCTGATGGCGCAGGCCGTGGATCACCACCGAATGTTCGCTCAGGCTGGCCGGCGCTTGCACCCGGATGGACAGTGCCTCGCCGGTCAGCACCCGGTTGCCCTGAATGCGCACCGCGCCGATGGCGACGATCTCGGCCTGGGCGGGATCCAGGCTGGTGGTCTCGAAGTCGAGGGCCACCCACTCGTCGGCGGGCGGGTCGGCATAGAGCGGGGCAAATGCCGGATCTTGAACGCGGCGGCCATGCCAATGACGGCGCAGGCGGCTCAACATGGCTACTGCCTCAGACGAAAGTGCAAGGTGAGCCACTGCTGGAACTTCTTCACCTGATGCAGTGCCTGGCGCAGCAGATCCCGCTCGCCGTGGCTAAGATCATTGACCTGTACCCGGCTCTCCCCCTCCTTGAGTTGGCTGCGCAGCCGCAAGCGGACGAACAGCCTGAATGCCTCCGCCAGATTGTCGCCAAAGCCGGCGCTGAGTCGCCCGGCCGTCACCAGTGCCTCGATCCGTGCCAGGGTCGAGGTCTCCAGAATGGCGGCTTCCAGCGCCAGCATGCGAATGCCGTGTACCAGCGGAAAGAGGCCGCCACGTTTCAGATCCAGTCCCTCCGGCGCCCGCTCCAGCCGGCCAAACAGGGTAAGCGGCGCATGAAACGCCACCGCCGGTCGCACCATCTCCGCCAGCAGATCTCCCCGCTCGGCCAGCTGCTCGCGCAACTTGCGGGCGAGAGGGGGAAGCAGGGCGCGATCGCCGGCGATGGGGTGGGCGTCGGCCAGGGTAGCGAGCCAGAGCAAGTCTGCTTCACTGGCCTCGACACAGGCCCGCTCGGTCTCCTGCTGCCAGAGCGCCAGGGGCTTCACCCAGGCCGGATTGTTGACCATCACCCGGCCGGGGCAGGGCGGGTAGCCGAGCCGGGCCAGCAGCTCGCTGAAGGCGGCCAGGTCGGCCTGCTGGGTCGGCCAGTGCAGGTCGGCGGGCAGGATCAGTGCATTGTCCTGATCGGTTTTGAGGATCTGCTCGCCGCGCCCCTCCGAGCCCAGCATCAGCAGGCAGACACGCTCCTGCACCGCGGGCGGGATCACCAGCGCAAAGGCCTTGGCGATCAGCTGCTCGTTGATGGTGGCGATGAGCTTCATCAAAAAGGCGGTGTGGATCCCCTGGCCGAATAGGGAGCGGGTCAGCTGTTGCTGCTCCCGGGCCACCGCTTCCAGTGCCGGCAGGGTGTCGGCGCGGGCGATGCGCAGGGTCAGCACATGGGAGTGGGTGGAGAAGAGGCCGAGCACCTGGGTCAGGTGCAGGATCCCCGCCACCTCCTGCCCTTGCCAGACCACCAGCCGCTTGATGCGATGGCGGGTCATCAGCAACAGGGCGTCGAACAGATAGCTGTCCAGCGGCAGGCCGATGAGCGGGGTCGGATCCAGCACCGCCAGCGGCGTCGTCAGTGGCAGGCCCTTGAGGGTCAGGGCGTGCAGCAGGGTCTTGCGGGTCGCCAGACTCAGGCTGCCATCCGTGGCCGGGTAGAGCAGGCAGTCGGTGCCCTTGGCCACCATGGCCTCGGTGGCGGCCAAGAGCGACAGGCGGCTGTCGACGATGAGTGCCGGCTGCAGATGGCCGGGCTCGATGCGGGTCAGGATGAACTCCGCCAGATTCTTCTGCCCCAGCTGGGCGCGCTGCTCCTGCTGCTGTTGCCGCTGTGCCAGGCTGGCGGTGAAGTAGCGGGCGAAGGCGGGATTGCCCTCGCACAGCTCGATGAAGGTGGCTCTGGGGATCAGCTGGCAGAGCAGATCTTCCAGCGCACTGAACTGGTGGCGGCAGTGGCCGTCGAACTGGGCGCGCACGTCGAACAGGTCCCCTTCGCCATAGTCGCCAAACTGATGATGAGGGCTCGACTCTTCCACCGCCCCCTTGAGGACGAGATAGAGGCCGGGGGGGGCATCACCGGCCTTGAGCACTGGCTGGCCGACGCGAAAGTAGCAGATGGAGAGGTGCTGCTCGAGCCGTTGACGCTCCTCTGCGGTCAGGCAGTCAAACGGCGGACGGGCAAAGTTGAACAGGCTGGTCATGGCAATCCTTGGCCGGTGGCGTCAAGCCAGTCTGACAAAGCGGCGTCTGGCCAGCCAGCCGACTTTAGTCGCACGCGCCGCGGCAGTGAGAAACCGGGCTCCTCGCTGTACCTGGCGATAACACTCTGATAACGTGGTGGTATGACCAGTGTGAACTCAGGAGAGGACAGGGGAAAATGGAAAAACCAAGGGTCAAATGCGAGATCCGGGACGGCATCGCCGAGGTGATGCTGGCGCGGGGCGACAAGCTCAATGCGCTGGACAGAGCCATGTTCAGCGCCATCGACGGGGTACTCGACCAGCTGCGCCAGCACAAGGGGCTGCGGGCGGTGATCCTGCACGGGGAGGGGCGGGCCTTTTGTGCCGGGCTGGATGTGAAATCCATGCTCAAGCAGCCGGTGGCGGCGCTCGAGATTTTAAAACGCGAGGCGGATGAAGCCACCAACCTGGCCCAGCGGGTGGCTTATGGCTGGCATCAGCTGCCGGTGCCGGTGATCGCTGTGACCCAGGGGGTCTGCTTTGGCGGCGGGTTGCAGATTGCGCTCGGCGCCGACTTTCGCTTCAGCACCCCCGATTGCCGCTTCTCGGTGATGGAGATCAAGTGGGGCATCATCCCCGACATGAGCGGCAGCGTCACCATGCGCAACCTGATGGGGGTGGATACCGCCATGGAGCTGGCCATGAGCGGGCGCGAGCTGCCGGCGCCGGAGGCCAAGTCCCTCGGGCTGGTGAGCCGGGTCTGCGACGATCCGCTGGCCGAGGCGCGGGAGTTCGCGAAGACCCTCATCACCAAGTCGCCGGACGCGTTGGCGGGGATCAAGCAGCTCTACAACCAGGCCTGGGCCCGCAGCGACGAGGCGATGCTGAAAGAAGAGACCCGGCTGCAAAAGCAGATCCTGGGGCGCCCCAACCAGTGGCGCGCCACCCTCAACAGCCTGTTTCGCTGGCGTCTGCCGTTCGGGCCGCGCCGCAATGCGCTCTGACAGGCAGGGATAAACAAGAAATGGTATCGATCTGGTGCCAAGGCCATTGAGGGCCCCCAGCATCTGATCGAACCGTTCTGGTTTCATTTCCTTATCCTCGGGTTGGGCTTATCGGTGACGCCGAGGCCCAACAGGTAGGTGTGTCCCAGATCGGCGAATTGCTCGATCGGCTCGATGGAGCAGAACTGATACAGGCCGCTCTGGTTGTAGTAAATGAGATCCCGATTCGGGCAGAGGATGGCAAACAGATTGAGCTGGTCATTGACCTCTTCGGTCTTGAGCACCTACACCGTGCCATAGCCGGACCCGCGATTGTGATCGGGTCAGATGACGGCGGTGTAATAGGTCGGATGGTAGGTATCAGCGTTTGCTGTGGCAAGACAGGCTGTTGATTTGGATAGAAAAGGGGGCAATGCGGGTTTGTTGCAAAGTGCGTGGCCAGCATGGCCGCATTACCAAGACCAACCGACTGAGTGATGATGTCTCGGATCTCTATTGCCAGTGCACCGATGCAGAATGTGGCCACAGTTGGGTGGCGACCTTGTCGTTCGCCCACACCCTAAGCCCCTCGGCCAAGACCGCGAACCAGCTGGTGCTGAGCTTGATGGGCTCGCTGACGCCAGAGGGCCGGCAGTTGGTACTGAAAGGACTGGGGGCGCAATAGCGCCCCCAGCATTTTGTGCGATAACCACGAATACCCGCTAGCTCTACTGAAAGCAACATAGATCGCCTCTTCTTTGTCCAACAATACTGACCTTCGTCAAAAATCAAACAAAAATCAGCGAGATAGGTAATTTTTTATTCACTAGGATGGTTATCGTTTGATACCTTACTCATCCGGCCCCTCACTGTGTCAAAGGCAACCGAGGTGTATCCGATGGTTGTACAATCTTCAGTCCGGTTTAAAGCAGCAAGCTGGGAGCTGAAACCCGTGCGGTAGCCATGTTGTTTTCTGAGAAACGGGAAAAGAAATGGAGACCAGTGAACCCGGTGGTCAGATAGTGAGGACCGGTTATATATCCACAGTGTGGGTCAGGTAAGTTGGCGTAGGGCATTAAAATATCACTGATGTTTTCAATGATTCAAAAATTTTACTGGGTATATTCGGAACGGAAATATTTTACTATGTAGAAATTTTCCGTATAATAAATACTTCTGTTTATAAGGGTGATGCATGAGTTCCATACAGGAAAAATTCGGCCAGCTGATCATTGATGGATTTGGCGAATTTGCAAAAACAGGAATACCAGATACCAACAAATTGGATGCGACATGGTTTGATCATGTTCAAGAACAAACAGTGAGAGATGCTCTTTGCGATACATTATATGGTGCTCGTTGGCTTTACAAAATTGGTTTGGCGCTTCAAGTAGATAATAAAGAATTATATGCACATGTTAGAGCGCAAGTCATTGACTACATTTCGGTTTCTGAAACACTGCTCAATGAAATGGTGCTCCATGCAAAAAACAAGAATAAATTAACTGGAGAGCATTGGAAATTTAAAGATTTATACATGAATCCCAAAAATAAAATTAAATGGACAAAGGTTACAAACATTAGAGCTGCGATCGAAAAGCAATCATTTGCATGGCTTATTTTAGTCGCGGAAGAAGAAAAAATAATTACGCCGCCACTAGCAAGTTCATTAAATAAAATGCGATTGGTAAGAAACACTGTACATATTACTGAAAGGGCAAAAAATAACTCTGCTTACTCATTAAATAGCTCTAGTGAAGCTTTTAAAATTATGCAGAAAACAATTAATGAAACTAAGTCTTGGTTTTCTAAGAATAAAATTTAACAAAGCAATGAAACGGTGCTGAAAGGGCAGAGTGGATATTGAATCATTTAATAATTTTTTTGTTATCATAAAACAATGATGATTACGTCGAAGGTGAGATGTTATATTTTGCAGCCATCGATATGGCACTAAAGGCGGTTATGAAAAATGCAATTAGCATGCAATAACTCAAAGACTACATGCAAAAGTGAGCACACCGTTTTAGAAGCGGCTGTTGTCGCTCTGCTCGGTTGAGGCGGCCTTTCCACCGCCGCGCGGCTAAAAGCTAGTCCCAACATCGGGCGTTATAGATCAACCAAAAATATGAGATAAGTAATGGAAATGACAGTAAGTGAGTTCTTTTTTGATTTGCCAATTTATACCCCTGTCAATTTTGATGAGGGAACTATGGATGTATACAGAAAAATACTTGATTACTCTAAAAGAGAAGAGTTTGAAGGCTACAACCCATGGAGGAAAATTGAGTCTACCTTTGTGGTTCAAACTAATTTGATTCCATATAATGATAATTTCCACGGCCATGGGAGGATTCAAATCAAATGCAAGCGAACTGATGAGGTTTTTGTCTTTTACGTGATTGGTGATGCCAATATACCTTCATTAATGAAAACAGGGCAATACCCATCAGTTGCTGATTTTCATATGTCTGAGATTAAAAAATATAAAAAACTACTTCCTAATGAGAAACTTAAAGAATTTTCTCGAGCAATTGGTTTAGCCGCTAATGGCGTTGGGATAGGTTCTTTTGTTTATTTGCGCCGTATATTCGAACACTTAATAGCGGAGGCATATGTACAGTGTCTCGCTGAGAATTTAGTCACTGAAGAACAATACAGTAGATCCAGAATGGATCAGAAAATAAACTTACTTTCAGCTCACTTACCAGTATTTTTAGTCGAAAATAGGTCTATGTATTCCGTATTGAGTGTTGGAATACATGAGCTAGATGAAAACACTTGCTTATCTCATTTCGACACACTTAGAGTTGGTATCGAAATCATTCTTGATGAGAAACTCGATGAACTCAAAAAGAAAGAAAAAATTGAAGATGCTAAAAGAAAATTGGCGAAACTGGCTAGCGAGGCGAACAAACCATAACAAATCAAGGTATAGGTCGCAGCAAATCTGTGCCAATGCTTGAGACGTTATCAACTAAATCCTCATCCTCGATACTCTTGATCAGATGATCGGCACCATCCTCTGAAGCGATCCAGCCTCGCCAGCGTAGGCTCCTTATGACTTATAACCTGCACTGATTTATCTGTGGTCGGCCACTACTTGGTGGCGGGCGGGTTGGTACTGTGGGTAGAGTCGGTCGGCGGCGCCCGAGTTGGCGCGATCGGTGATGCTGCCCAGTGCGATAAAGAGGGTGCGGCCGGTGCTGGTACAATGAATGGTGCCGATCTGGTCGATGGTCACCGGCGTCTTGCCCTCCACAACATGGCGTCTGCCTACTGCATGGCCATCGGCAGAGAGCACCGGCACCATGGGACGGCAGGGCTTGGCCTGCAAGGGGTCGGCACCTCGACGGCGATGGTCAGCAGGGCCAGCGATAAGGGGCGAGGGTGGCGACGGCGCAGAATGGCAGACGCAACAGCCTGCTGTTTGCCCTTGAGCATCCCCACCCACTGGCTGATCTCATTGGCTGGCCAGCGCTGCTGGAGAATGCAGGTCACCCGATTATCCAGGCTGCGGTACTCTTCGCGGCTGACGGTCTGTTTGTTGTTCATACCCACTCCTCGCTGTAGTCGTCCTGTTCCTGTATCCACTCCGGCGTATCCAGCCCTTCCAGCACGCGCCACATCTCGGACTGATAGGGCTGCGGCAGCATCTCTATCCAGCGGTGTGCCCCGGTGTGGCCCTGCGCCTGGTAGACCTTGCTGCACAGCTCAACCAGCATCGGCCAGTCCTCATCGCCTTCCGGTACCGCGTTCTCATCCGGCTGGCCTTGTTCGGCTGTCAGCTGGCCCTCAGGCTGCCAATCCGGCTCGCTCGGGAGCGTTCGGCTCGACTGCACCTGTCTGTTCTCCAACCGGAGGGTGAAACCGTCCGCTGTGACATTGGCGCCGGCCCGTAAACGGCCGATGGAGAAGGGTGATAGCCCCCATTGTTCCCTCATGATCTGGTCTGCGAAGGCATCAGGATCTGGCCGCGTACAGTTATTGTCAGAGCTCCAAGGTGCCGGGCTGTCGCCCGTCTTAACCCCAACTCCCCTCGCTGCAGCCTCGGCGGTTTTCCTGGCTTCATGGGTGCCGGCAGGCACAATTTCCCAACCTTGCAGGCGAGTCTTGATGCCAAGGCGAGCGCAGGTAATGCCCATCAGGCGCTTGATGTCTTCGCCATGGCTGTTGGCCTGCTCCTCGATGAGGTGGGCCAGTTTGATGGGGTGTTAGGCACGGATGGCCAGTGCACCGCCCAAGGCGTGCAGGTAGCAGCGAAAAATGCCGTTATCCGCGGAAAGCGGGCCGCCTCAAAGCGCGGGTCTTGCAGCACGGGCTTGGGTGGGCCAACCAATTCGGCATTCTTCTTGGCGTTGCTGCTGCAGCGCAGCTCGCGCCAGACTTCGACTGGGGCCCCCGATTTGCTGGAAGGTACGAATGCCCCACCAACTGGCCCAGGCGACGGCATACAGTGCGCCCTCATCGGCGGCGGTGCCACCTCTTCGCCATCGTTCAGGTAGGCGCCGTCGATGCTTTTGGCACTCAACTAATTGAGTTAATGCAACGTTTTGAATTTAAAGAAATAAAAATGGCAGCCGAGGCTGCCATTTTTATTGGGGAGTGGTGCGCGATCAGGAGATCTTGCGATCCTGGTCCGGTTCGAAGGGGTGACCGGATTTCTCCTGCTCCAGGTTGTCTTCGGAGCGGTGGCCGGCCCAGTAGTCGGCGTTCTTGATGCCGAGTTTCTCCGGATGGAACACCGGATCCAGCCCCTTGGCTTGCTGCGCTTCATAGTCGCGCAGGCAGGCAAAGGCGGTCTTTTGCAGCAGCAGGATGGCTATGATGTTGAGCCAGGCCATCAGCCCGACGCCGATGTCACCCATGCCCCAGGCGAGCTCGGCGGTCTTGACGGTGCCATAGACGGTGGAGGCCATCAGGGTCAATTTCAGCACGAAGGTCAGCCAGGGACGGTTCACCTTGCGGTTGATGTAGGCGATGTTGGTCTCGGCGATGTAGTAGTAGGCAACAATGGTGGTGAAGGCGAAGAAGAACAGCGCGATGGCTACGAACATGCTGCCAAAGCCAGGCATCATGCTCTCCATGGCGGTCTGCACGTAGCCCGGGCCGGCGGCTACGCCGGCGATGCCGGTGTAGAGGGCGGCACCGTCCGGTCCCTGCACGTTGTAGAGGCCGGTGATGAGCAGCATAAAGCCGGTGGCGGAGCAGACGAACAGGGTGTCGATATAGACCGAGAACGCCTGCACCAGGCCCTGTTTGGCCGGGTGGCTCACCGCAGCGGCGGAGGAGGCGTGCGGCCCGGTACCCTGACCCGCTTCGTTGGAGTAGACCCCGCGCTTGACCCCCCACATGATGGCCAGACCCAGAATGGCGCCGAAGCCGGCATCAAAGCCGAAGGCACTCTTCCAGATCAGCAGGATCACGCCGGGCAGGGCGTGGATGTTGAGGGCGATGATGACGCAGGCGACGATGATGTAGCCGAGCGCCATGAAGGGCACCACGGTACTGGCGAAGTTGGCGATGCGCTTGACGCCGCCGAAGATGATGAAGCCGAGCAGCAGAGCCAGACCGGCGGCGGTGACGTTCGGATCGATATCAAACGCAGTCTGCAGACTGGCGCCGATGGAATTGGCCTGCACCCCCGGCAGCAGCACGCCGCAGGCAAAGATGGTGGCGATGGCGAACGTCCAGGCGTACCACTTCATGCCGAGCCCTTTCTCGATGTAGAAGGCCGGGCCGCCGCGGTATTCGCCGTTGATCTTCTCCTTGTAGACCTGACCCAGGGTGGACTCCACGAAGGCGGAGCTGGAGCCGAGGAAGGCCACCATCCACATCCAGAACATGGCACCCGGGCCGCCAAAGGTGATGGCGGTGGCGACGCCGGCGATGTTGCCGGTACCCACCCGGCCGGCCAGGGTCATGGCCAGCGCCTGGAAGGAGGAGACGCCCGCATCCGTGCTCTTGCCATCAAACATCAGCCGGATCATCTCCTTGATGTGACGCAGTTGCAGGAAGCGGCTGCGCAGGGAGAAGTAGAGGCCTACCCCCAGACACAGATAGATGAGCGCCGGGCTCCAAATCACACCATTGATGGCATTGACGATCTCATTCATGTACAACAACTCCTTTGTTGTGCTGTCTTGTTGGCGGGGTCTGTGCTCCGCTCCCTCAAATAGGTGGTGACCCTGGGGTCACTCGTTATGGTGTGGGACGGGTCGGTGGATGTTTCCACTGGCCAGTCCGCGGGTTTTAACATATCGATTTGTGTTGGGGCTTCCCAGCGAAATATGTTGTTATATTGTTAATTTGTGAATTGACATTAACAAATGGCCGGTGCAACTGGACAGAATGCGGTGCCGGCCCGGTATCATCTCCTCTTTCGTCGGCGCTCTGCGGCGGAAGAGGGAGAGCAAAATCAAGGCCAAGGATGAAGATGGAGCAAGAAATAGCGATGATCCGCCCGGCATGTGCCGAGGATACGGCCGCCATGGCCGACCTGTTCGGCCAGCTGGGTTACCCGGTCAGCCCGCAGGTGCTGGGCGAGCGGTGGCTGGCTCAAGATCCGGCTCGCGAGGTGCTGGTGGCCTGCCTGGGGGAGGAGATAGCGGGCGTGCTGGTGTGGCACTGGCTGAGCCCGCTGCACGTTGCACCAGCGTGGGGCCTGATCTCGGCGCTGGTTGTCGATGAGGGTGCAAGGGGACGCGGCGTTGGCACTGACCTGCTGGTGGCGGCAGAGGAGCGGGCGCGAGTGCAGGGTTGCAGCCAGCTGGAGCTCTCCAGCAGCCTCAAGCGGGAAGGGGCCCATCGCTTCTATCTGGCGCAGGGGTATGTCGAGCGTCCGAAACGGTTTGTGAAAACAGTCTGATCAGCAAGAGGAGTCTGCGTGTTCTGGTCCCGCTTACGAAGTGTGTTTGGTGGTGCGTCCCGGCAAGATGACAATGGGCCTGGCGCGCTGGAGTGGCAGCAGGCCCTGGCTGCGGTGCCCATTTTGCAGGGTTTTTCCCGGGAGGAGGAGCAGACCCTGATCGGGTTGGCGCAACAGCTGCTGGCCCGCAAGACCCTGACCCAGCTCGGGGTGTCGCTCACTCCCCGTCAGCAGGCGGTGCTGGCGTTGCAGGCGGCGCTGCCCATTCTGCACCTGGGGCTCGACTGGTACCGGGGCTTTCACGAGATCATCCTGATCCCCGAGCCGGTGGTGCGCCGCCAGCAGGTGCAGGACGAGTTCGGGCTGGTGAGCGAGGTTGAAGAGGAGAACGCCGGCGAATCCTGGCCGCAGGGGCCGCTGGTGCTGGCCTGGAGTGAGCTGCAGCAGGACGGGGATTGGGACGGCTTCAATCTGGTGATCCACGAGCTGACCCACAAGCTCGACATGTTGGGAGGGGAGGCCGACGGGGCGCCGCCACTGCCGGCGGGCATGGATCCGCGCCAGTGGACCGATGCGCTGCAGGTGGCATTCGATGCCATGCAGGCGCAGCTGGATCACCACGAGCCTACTGCCATCGATCCTTACGCCGCCTCGCACCCGGCCGAGTTTTTTGCGGTGTGCAGCGAGTGCTTTTTCACCGATCCGCTGCGCCTGCGCGACACCTATCCGGCGGTGTACCTGCAGTTCAGCCGCTTCTTCGGCCAGCAACCGGCAGCGCGTTTTCCGGCCACCAGGTTGCTGGCGGGGGAGCCCGAGCATCACGGCTAGCCGGGCGATCCTGGCAAATTGCACCCAACAAAAAGGCACCCCACGGGGTGCCTTTTTCGTGACAGCTGTGTCGGCCGGGTGCTTAGGCAGCGGCTTTGAGCTGAACGGCGGCAGCTTTCTTGTGATCGCCGATCGGCATCACGGTGCGGCCGAACTGTTCGTTGATCACGGTGGCCATGGCCAGATAGATGGCGCTGGCGCCGCAGATGATGCCTTCGAAACCGGCGATGGTGCCGATCAGGGTGCTGCCGGTGAAGTCACGGGCGGCCAGCAGGAAGAACAGCACGGTCAGGGAGGCGAACACGAACTGCTTCACGCGCGGGTAGTTGACGGTCCCGATCAGCATGAACAGGGTGAACATGCCCCACATCAGCAGGTACCAGCCCATGTAGGCGTGCGGGGTGGCTTCGGCCAGACCCATGGTCGGCATCACCAGCAGGAACACCAGGCTCCACCAGAAGGTGCCGTAGGAGATGAAGGCAGTCACACCGAAGGTGTTGCCGCGCTTGTACTCCATGATACCGGCGATGATCTGGGCCAGACCGCCATAGCACAGGCCCATGGCCAAGATCATGGCGCTGATGGGGAAGAAACCTGCGTTATGGATGTTCAGCAGAATGGTGGTCATACCGAAACCCATCAGACCCAGAGGGGCAGGGTTGGCCAATTTTTCGCTCACGTGGCGTTCTCCAAAAATAGAGGTGGGGGTTGATAAAAGACGCGCGATTTTAGGCAGGCTCTGGGCGCTGGGCAAGGGGGGGAATGGCTGAAACGGTAAAAAAATAACGGGATTTTTTACCCAACTGACCATTCGTGCGATCCAGGTAGATGGCAGGTGAATGAATGGTACGGACAAGGTTGAAAAATTGTATTGAGCAGCACGATTCTGAAAGTTTCATACAATTCGGGCCGATGGGCTGAGCAGTGCCGTCAACGGGATGCCCATTGCCAAGCACGAGTACATTTGAGGCTAAAAAACACCCTCATATGCCATCAGACAAGAGGCGTTCATTACTTGATTAAGGCAAACGGCAAAGCTGTCTGCTCGCAGCATCGACAAGGTCGAGCAGAGGCCTTTTTGCCGGAGTTGTTAGGCGCCGGACTTGTTAGCTGAGAAGGTTGAGGGCTTAAACGACCGAAGGCTAGGGGGCTGGGTGAGAAAATCCTGGGCCGATGAGTGGCTGTAGCTGCGGCTGTGCCATCGCGCACAGACGTGCCCGTGCGGTGGCTGAATTGCCGAGAGAGCCAGTGGCTGGCTGCAGCAAGGGTAAAGCAAGGCGGCGAGACGATGGATTTGGCGGTGGGTGCCAGGAGGAGACGAGCGTGACATCTGCAGGATGAGGGGCCCCTCATCCTGCAGATGTCAGCGGCTCAATCGTCCAGGGTCAGCACCACCTTGGCCTCCTTGTCGGCCTCCTTGACCTGGCTGTCCAGCACGAACAGCCGCTCCGGTGCGATCCCCTGGCGGTCCACCAGAAACTCCTTGGTGTTCTGGGCGCGGCGCATGGCCAGATTGCGCAGAGACTTGGCGGTGATGAGCTGCTGATCCCGCAGCAGGAGCACCGCCTGGGCGCGCAGGGCCGGGCTCTCTTCATCGAGCTTCAGCCGATCGGCCAGATCCCCGAGATCTTCGTTGAAACGGGCCTCATAAGCTTGTGCCAGGGCCGATTGCATGGCGGGGTCCTGCTCCAGCAGCTCGAGGTCCACCGGGCCGCCGGTGATCTTGGCCAACGCTCGCTCCAGCTTCTGGCGTTGCAGGATGGGGCGCTCCTCGTTGAAGTTGACCTTGCCGCGAATGTTCATGCTGAGCTTGGGCCTGTCCTTGAGGGCCTGCGCCAGTTTGGCCAGCTTCTCCTGCTGGGTGGGGGTGAGATCCGGCTCCCCGGGCAGGAAGGGCAGCTCATCGAGATCCTCGCTGCCGCCCGCCAGGGAGGCGAGCAGCGAGAAGGGGGAGGTGACCGCCTTGCGCAGGGTGTTGCCTAGCACGTCCCAGAAGATGTTGCCGAGACTGAAGTCCGGCTGATCCAGATTGCCCTTCACCTTCAGATTCATCTGGATGACGCCGTTGGCATCGCTCAGCAGGGCGACCGCCAGCCCCAGCGGCAGATCCTTGGCCTGCTCGCTTTTGACCTTTTCCCCCAGCTGCAGCTTCTTGATGGTGATGTCGTTGTCTCCCTCCAGCCGGTTGCCCTGCAACTGGTAGTTGAGCTTCATGGAGAGCTGGCCCTTGTCGATGGCATAACCGGCGTAGGTACTGGAGTAGGGGGTGAAGGTGGTGAGCTCCAGATTGTTGAAGGTGACGGCCACGTCCAGCACCGGCTGCTCGATCAGCAGGTTGGTGCCGCCACGGATGGTTACCGGGGCGTAGCGGTCCACCTTGCCGTTGAAGGCCAGCTCGGAGCGCTGGCCCGGGATGTTGCTGATGTGGCGGCTCTGGCCGCTGAGGGCTGCGATGTCCACCACGAATTCCGGGCTCAGACTGCGATCGGCAAAGCGCAGGTTGCCCTGCTCGGTGCGGACCTGGGCGATGCTGACGCGAGGGGCCGGCCCGCTGCTGGCGGACTTGGCCGTGGCGGGTTGCGGCAGCAGCAGTTGCTGCACGTTGGTGACCCTGTCTTCGTTGATCTCGATGCGGGCGAAGGGTTTGCGCAGCAGGATGTCGTCGATCTTCACCTGCTGGCTGATGCCGTCGTAGTGCAGGCCGCTCAGTTGCAGTTGCTCAATTTGCAGCAGGCGTTGGTTGTCGGCCCGATCCAGCACGTTGAGCCGCTCGATATCGAGCCCACTGCTCAACTCCAGCTTGCTCAATGCCCCCTTGGCATCGGTGGCCAGCGCCAGCTTGGTGCGACTGGCAAGCTGGCCGTCGCGCACGCTGATGCGCAGCAGATCCTGCAGATAGGGCTGGGCCCAGCTGAGCGGCAGGCCCTGTTGCTTGATTTCTCCGTTGAGGCTGAAGGGGACGAGGGTGAAGTCGCCGTCAAAGTCCAGTTTCGCCTGGTTGTTGAGCGCCCCGCTCAAGGTGAGCGGGGAGCTCTGTCCGCTCTGGCTGCCCAGCGGACCCAGCGCCAGCGTCAGGGCGGAGAGCTCGCGCAGCAGCGGTTTGCCGCTGCTCGATTCGGTCAGCTTGAGCTGGCCCTGCTCGATACGGGTCTGCTTGAGGCTCCAGCGCCAGGGCTGGCCCGGCGCCGCCGGTTTGGCGGCTTTACTGGTGTTGACCGGCGGCTGGGGGAGCAGCAGGGTCGCCAGATCCAGCTGCTGGTTGGCATCGAGCACCGCACTGACGGCCGGCGCCTTGAGCGCCAGCCGGTCTATCTGCAGCGCCTGCTTGTTGCCGTCGAGCGCGATGCCGGTCAGCGCCAACTGCTTGAAGCGGGCAAATTCGCCGCTCTTGCGACGCTGGAGCTGCCAGTCATTGAGGGTCAACTTGCCCTTGGAAAGCTGCCAGCTCAGCCCCTGCTTGCCCTCGGCTATCTGGTAGGCCAGCTCGGCGTTGGCCTCGCCCTTGGCCAGCTTGACGTCGAGATAAGGGGCCCAGAGCGGGGCGAAGGGGGCGAGCGCCAGCTTGCCGAGGCTGATCTTACCCTTGCCGGCGCCGCTCATGATGTCGAGCTCACCGCTTGCCTTGAGCGGGCTCTGCTGGTTGAGGGTGGCGGCGAGCGCGAAGGGGTTGGCGCGACCAGGGGCGGTGGAGAAGGTCGGCAGTTGCAGGTCGAGCCCGCTCAGGGTCAGGGTGGGCACCCAGCCGAGGCTGCTCTGCTTGCGGCTGTCTTGATAGGCGATGTGGCCCTGCTCTGCCGCCAGTTGGTTGATCTGCACCAGCAAGGGGGCACTGCTGTCGGTGTCCGTGGTTTCACTCGGGGTGAGCTGGCTGGCCAGCGCCTCGGTCAGATTGAAGCGAACGGTTTTGCCTTGATCCGCCAGCCGCACCAGATTGACGGTTGGCTTGACGAGGCGCGCCTCGTCGAGGATCAGGGCGCGCTGGCGCCAGCTTTCCCCTAGCAAGGGGGTGAGCTGCAGGCGCTCGAAGGCGATGAGGGGCTGCTGCTGGTCATCGAACAGGGTGGTGGGGCCGATGGCGAGGGAGGGGTGGCGCAGGCCGACGTCGATCTCCCCCAGGCTCAGGTGCAGGCCGTAGTGTTTGGCCAGCCAGCTTGGCAGGTGGCGCTGGGTCAGCGTGGGGGCTTGCCATAACAGAATAAGCAGGGAGATCAGCAGGGCGGCGCAGAGGTAGAGGGCGTAGCGCAGTAGACGGGCACGCAGAGGCTTGGGCATGAGGGTCTCCAATTGATGCGCATAGGGTAACAAACTTTCAGGGCATGATCATGGTGCCACTTGATGCTGTACGCCGTACTTTGTCCAAAGGCTTGCCAATTTCCCGCTCTCTTTCAGTTGGGCCAGCCACTGTTCCAGCTGCTGTACCGAGATCCCGGCGTCCGGGCTGAGCAGGGCTCGCAGCTCATACTGCTGATCCCACCGGTTGGAGAGCAGCAGCTGGTCGGCCTGCTCGGGGTACTCCTTGTCGAACTGGTTGAGGTAGGAGAGGTTGAGGATGGCCGCCTCGCCGCGCCCCTTGAACAGCCCCTGCAGGGCGCTGATGTTGTCCTTGACCAGGGTGATATTGAAACGCTGCTTCAGGGTGCTCGCGGTGGCGTCGAAATCGGCGATGCCGTAGTGATAGCCGCTGACCCCGATCAACTGGCGCTGCGCCAGGTTGTCAAAGAAGGATTGATCCCGCCCCGGCGCCTTGAGGGCGACATAACGCTCACCGCCCAGCAGCAGCGGACGGCTGATGCGCACCTGATCGGCATTCCAGTCCCAGCGGATATCTTCGAACAGCATCAGCGAGAAGCGGCCGAGGGCCAGCGCCTTGTAGCGGTGGGGGGCCGAGGTGGGCACGAACACGAAGTGCACATCCTGCTGGATGTCGTTGAGCAGGGCGATGAGATCCAGGGTCAGCCCGCGATAGTGGCCGCTGTCGTCCTTGACGACGAAGGGGGCATAGGGGTAGCCACCGACCCGGATCAGCGGGTGGCCCCATGCCGTACAGCAGAGCAGCAGCAACAACCAGCACCAGCGTTTCATGGGGTCTCCCAGCAGGCAGAGATGATCCCAGATTCGGTTAATCTGCGCTGGTTTTCAAGCTGTTAAGGGAATTAACACAGCGCTGCTCGGCCGCCTCCAGCTCGGCCATCACCATCTGGATATCCTCCAGCTGCTGGCGCAGGGAGTGACGCTTGGCCTCGATGAGCTGGATCATGGAGTTGAGCTGGGTCTTGCTGGAGCGGTCGGTGTCATACATGTCGAACAGTTCGCGGATCTCCGCCAGGCTGAAGCCGAGCCGCTTGCCGCGCAGGGTCAGCTTGAGCCGGATCTTGTCCTTGTGGCTGTAGATGCGGGTCTGCCCCTCCCGGGTCGGGGTGATGAGTCCCTCGTCCTCGTAGTAGCGGATGGTGCGCGGCGTGATGTCGAACTCGTGGGCCAGCTCGGAGATGCTGTAGGTCACCTCCTTGCCGGCGAGCCCGTGGGCGAGGGTATTGGACATGGCGGGGCTCCTTATTGCGGGGATGGCTGGCACAGCCGGGTGCGCAGCCGCTCGGCATTGGCGTGCAGGGCCCGGCCGACCCGCGAGCCGTTGGAGCGGCCGAGCTGCTCGCTCACCCACTGGCCGGTGGCAGCCAGCTGGTCGAGATCGACGCCGGTGCTCATGCCAAGGCCGTGCAGCAGGTAGACCACCTCCTCCGAGGCGACGTTGCCGGAGGCGCCGGGGGCATAGGGACAGCCGCCAAGCCCGGCCACCGAGCTGTCGATGGTGCGGATGCCGCGCTCCAGCGCCGGCAGCAGGTTGGCCAGCCCCTGGCCATAGGTGTCGTGAAAATGGACTGCGAGCCGGCCAGCCGGGATCTCGTGCAGCACCGCATTCAGCATGGGCGCCACCGTGCCCGGGGTGCCGACGCCGATGGTGTCGCCGAGCGATATCTCGTGGCAACCCAGATCCAGCAGCCGCTCGGCCATGGCGGCAACCCGCTTGGGCCGGGTCGGGCCATCGAACGGGCAGGCGATGACGGTGGAGAGGTAGCCGCGCACCTTGATGCCGAGGCTACGCGCCTCTTTCACCAGCGGGGCGAAGCGCACCAGCGACTCCTCCACGCTGATGCCGATGTTGGCCCGGGTAAAGCCGTCGGAGCAGGCGGTGAAGAGACCTATCTCGTCGGCGCGGGCGGCAATGGCGGCCTGCAGACCCTGCAGATTGGGCACCAGGGCGCCATAGCGGGTCGGCCCCCTGCGCGGCAGGGCATTGAACAGTGCGGCGGAATCCGCCATCTGCGGCACCTTCCTGGGCGACACGAAGGCGCCCACCTCGATGCGCTGCAGCCCGCTCTCGGCCAGGCGGGCGATGAGCTCCAGCCGCTGCACCAGCGAGAGGGTCGCGGCCTCATTTTGCAGGCCGTCCCGCGGCCCCATCTCCACCAGGCTGACCTTGTCGTCCCGGCTCTCCTGTGCTCGGCTCATGAGCGCTCCTCCTGAGTGGTATGCTGCTCGGCAAAGCGCACCAGCAGGGCGCCCTGACTCACCTGTTCGCCCTGGCGGCACTGCAGCGCCTCGATCACCCCATCCCGATCGGCCTTGAGGACGTGCTCCATCTTCATCGCCTCCAGCACCAGCAGGGGTTGCCCCTTGCTGACTGGCTGGCCGGCCTCGACCTGCAATGCCACGACGATGCCGTGCATGGGGGCCAGGATGCCGGGGGCATCGCTTGCCTCGTGATCATGGTGCAGTTGATGATGCTGATCATCGGCCGAGAAGCGGATGCGCCTGCCCGCCAGGTGCAGCAGATAGTCGCCCTCGCCGAGGGTGTGCAGCGGGTAGCGCTGCCAGCTGCCGGCCTGCTGCAGGCGGATCTGATCCGCCCCGAGCTCGAACGGGATCTGCTCGCCCTGCCAGAGCAGGCTGCCTGCCCGCTCGGCGAGGGTCAGCGCGCGGGCCTCCTCGCCGATGCGCACCGCCGCGCTAAAGCTGCGGGTGGGGCCCAGCCGAAAGCCTGCTGCCTGCTGCCAGGGGGAGGCGCCGTGCTCGCGACTGGCGAGCCAGAGGGCGGCGAGCGGCCAGGCGAGCGCCGGGACGGGCAGGGTATCGGTGGGAATGGGCCACTGGGTGTGGTGGCCCATGGCCAGTACTGCGGGCTCTTCGCACAGGCGCAGCAGCAGCGGGCCATTGTGCACCAGGGGGCCGAGTTCCAGCGCCGCCAGCGCGTCGGCCAAGCTGGCAAAGGCCTCGCTGCGGCTCGGTGCGTGGGCGATCAGCTTGGCGATCATGGGGTCGTAATAGGGGCTCACCGCATCGCCAGCGCCGACGCCGGTGTCGATGCGCACGCCAGCCGGCCAGTGGAGCCAATTGATGGGGCCGCTGGCGGGCAGAAAACCGGCGGCCACGTCCTCGGCGTAGAGACGCGCCTCCACCGCGTGGCCGCGCAGCACCACTTCCTCCTGGGTGAGCGGCAGCGGCTTGCCTTCGGCCACCGCCAACTGCCAGGCCACCAGATCCTGGCCGGTGACGGCCTCGGTGACCGGGTGCTCCACCTGCAGCCGGGTGTTCATCTCCATGAAGAAGAACTCCTCCCCGCACAGCAGAAACTCGATGGTGCCGGCCCCCCGATATGTGATGGCCCGGGCGGCGGCGACGGCGGCCTCGCCCATGGCGCGGCGCAGCGCCGGTGCGATGTCGGGGGCGGGGGCCTCCTCGATCACCTTCTGGTGGCGGCGCTGCAACGAGCAGTCCCGATCCCCCAGATAGATGGCGTTGCCAAGGGTATCGGCAAACACCTGCACCTCCACGTGGCGGGCACGGGCGAGATAGCGCTCCAGCAGCACGTGGTCGTCACCGAAGGCAGAACTTGCCTCCCGCTTGACCGCCGCCAGGGCATCGTCAAAGTCGGCCAGCTGATCGACCCGGCGCATTCCCTTGCCACCGCCGCCACTGGCCGCCTTGATTAGGAGCGGAAAGCCCACCTGGGTCGCCTGATCGCGCAAAAAGTCGGGATGCTGATCCGCGCCGTGATAACCGGGCAGCACCGGCACGCCGGCTGCCTGCATCAGCGCCTTGGCGCCCGACTTGTCGCCCATGGCGAGAATGGCGGCGCCGCTTGGCCCGATGAAGCGCATACCCCGCTGCTCGCAGGCGGTGGCAAAGTCGCTGTTTTCGGACAGAAAACCGTAGCCCGGGTGGATGGCGTCGGCGTTGGCCCGCTGGGCGATGCGCAGCACCTTGCCGGTGTCGAGGTAGCTCTCCCGGGCGGGGGCCGGCCCCAGATGCCAGGCTTCGTCGGCTTCCCGCACATGCATGGCGTGGGCGTCGGCGTCCGAGTAGAGGGCGATGGTGTGAATGCCGAGGCGCCGGGCGGTCTTGATGATGCGCACGGCGATTTCGCCGCGATTGGCGATCAGCAGGCGCTTGATTGGAGTGTGGTTGGTCATGCTGGCTCCCTGTCGTTCAAGGCGCACAAGTGCGGAGCGTGTTGATCCACACGCCAGTTATATTGAGCACAGTTGGCGATCAGCAGGGGCTTGATGGGGTGGTATTGAGTCATGCTTCGTCCTTGAAACGGGGGCGCCAGGCGGGGGGGCGTTTGTCGAAGAAGGCTTGCATCCCCTCCTGGGCTTCGAGACCGACCCGTACCCGGGCGATGGTCTCGACGGTTTTCTCTTCGTGCAGGCTGGCGCCGTGGCTCTCGAGGGCGGCCAGCAGCCGCTTGGTTTCTTTCATCGCCTCTGGCCCGTTGCGGCACAGGCGCAGGGCCTGCGCGCGTCCTTCGGCCAGCAGCTGATCCGGCGGGCAGCGCCGGTGCGCCACGTTTAGGCGGCAGGCGGTTACCGCATCGAACGGTTCGGCGCAGAGCATCAGGGCGCGGGCCTGGCGCATCCCCATGGCGCGCACCACGTAGGGGCTGATCACTGCGGGCACCAGCCCGAGGCTCACCTCGGAGAGGCAGAAGCGGGCGTCATCGGCGGCCAGCACCAGATCGCAGGCGCAGATGAGGCCCAGCGCTCCGCCGTAGGCGGCGCCCTGTACCAGCGCCACCGTGGGGAAGGGGAGCTCGTCCAGGGTTTGCATCAGCCGGGCCAGCACCCGGGCGTCTTCCCGGTTGTGCTCGAAATCGGCATGGGCCAGGTTGCGCATCCAGTTGAGATCGGCGCCGGCGCAAAAATGCTTGCCTTCGGCCCGCAGCAGCAATGCGTGGGGGCGATCGGTGAGGGCCTGGCCGTGGGTGTGGGCCAGCTCGTCGAGGCAGTCGAGCAGCCCCAGCATCAGGTCGGCGTCAAAGGCATTGTGGCGGGCTGGGCGGTCGAGCACCAGCTCGGCCAGCGGGCCGTGTCGCTCCAGCCGAAAACCGGGCTGGAGAGCGTGACTGAGTGGATCGGACATGTGAACTCCTTACATCCGGAAGATGCCGTACTGTTCCGGGCCGGTCTCGGCCCCCTGACAGGCCGCCAGTGCCAGCGCCAGCACGGTGCGACTCTGGGCCGGGTCGATGACGCCGTCATCCCACAGGCGAGCGCTGGCGTAGTAGGGGTGGCCCTGGCGCTCATACTGCTCGATCACCGGGGCGCGGATGGCGGTTGCCTCCTGCTCGCTCAATGGTTTGCCCTCGGCCGCCAGCTTGTCCCGGCGCACCTGCACCAGCACCCCGGCTGCCTGCTCGCCGCCCATGACGGAGATGCGGCTGTTGGGCCAGCTGAACAGAAAATCGGGGTCGTAGGCGCGCCCGCACATGCCGTAGTTGCCGGCACCGAAGCTGCCGCCGACGATCAGGGTGATCTTGGGCACCCGGCTGCAGGCCACGGCGGTGACCAGCTTGGCGCCATGCTTGGCGATCCCTTCGCGCTCGGCTTGGCTTCCCACCATAAAGCCGGTGATGTTCTGCAAAAAGATCAGCGGGATGGCGCGCCGGTTGCAAAGCTGGATGAAGTGGGCCCCTTTCTGGGCACTGTCGCTGTGCAGCACGCCATTGTTGGCGAGGATCCCCACCGGCATGCCGCAGATCCGGGCAAAGCCGGTCACCAATGTGGTGCCGAACAGCGCCTTGAATTCGTCAAAGTCCGAGCCATCCACCAACCGGGCGATCAGCTCCCGTGCGTCATAGGGGCGCTTGAGGCTGGTGCCCACCAGGCCGTAGAGATCCTCGATGGGGTAGCAGGGGGGCTCATAGCCGGGGCTGGTCTCTACCGGTTCGCTCCCCAGGTGGGTCACCAGAGTACGGGCAATGGCCAGGGCGTGGCCATCGTCGCGAGCCATGTGATCTGCCACCCCTGAGTGGGTGCAGTGCACTTCGGCGCCGCCCAGGGCTTCTGCGCTGATCTCCTCGCCGGTGGCGGCCTTGACCAGCGGCGGGCCCGCCAGAAAGATGGTGGCCTGCTCTCTGACCATGATCGACTCGTCCGCCATGGCGGGCACGTAGGCGCCGCCGGCAGTGCAGAGCCCCATCACCACCGCCAGCTGGGGGATGTTCTGGGCCGACATGCGGGCCTGGTTGTAGAAGATGCGGCCAAAATGATCCCGGTCGGGGAACACCTCGTCCTGCATCGGCAGGAAGGCACCGCCGGAATCCACCAGATAGAGGCAGGGAAGGCGCAGCCGCTCGGCGATGGCCTGGGCGCGCAGGTGCTTTTTCACCGTGAGCGGGTAGTAGGTGCCGCCCTTCACGGTGGCGTCATTCACCACCAGCATGCACAGGCGTCCAGAGACCCGACCGATGCCGGTGATGATGCCGGCGGCGGGCACCGGCTCGTCATAGACCTGCCAGCCGGCCAGCGCCGAGAGCTCGAGAAAGGGGGAGCCCGGGTCCAGCAGCTGGTTGATGCGCTCGCGGGGCAGCAGCTTGCCGCGAGCCTGATGGCGGGCGTTGTTGGCAGCGCCGCCGCCCAAGGCTATCTCTTCCAGGCAGGCATTGAGATCGTCGACCAGGGCCTGCATGGCGGCCCGATTGGCCTCATAGTCGGGACTGGCGGTGTCGAGGTGGGAGTGGAGCCTGCTCATGCATTATCCCCCATCAGCTCGCGGCCGATGAGCCAGCGGCGGATCTCCGAGGTGCCGGCGCCGATCTCGTAGAGCTTGGCGTCCCGCAGCAGGCGGCCGGTGGGGTATTCGTTGATGTAGCCGTTGCCGCCGAGCAGCTGGATGGCATCGAGCGCCATCTGGGTGGCGTTCTCGGCGGCAAACAAAATGGCGGCGGCGCAATCCTTGCGGCTGGTGAGGCCCTGATCGCAGGCGCTCGCCACCGAGTAGACCAGCGCCCGGCTGCTGGCGAGGCGGGTATACATGTCGGCAAGCTTGCCCTGCACCAGCTGGAACTCGCCGATGGGCTGGCCAAACTGCTTGCGCTCGCGCACATAGGGCAGCACCACATCCATGCAGGCCTGCATGATGCCAAGGGGACCGGCCGCCAGCACCACCCGCTCGTAATCCAGCCCGCTCATCAGCACCTTGACCCCGCCATGCAAGGGGCCCAGCAGGTTCTCCTGCGGCACCCGGCAGTTGTCAAACACCAGCTCGCAGGTACTGGAGCCGCGCATGCCGAGCTTGTCGAGTTTCTGGGCGATGGAGAAACCAGGAGTCCCCGCCTCGACGATAAAGGCGGAAATCCCTTTGGGGCCGGCAGCGGCATCTGTCTTGGCATAGATGACGAAGGTGTCGGCATCCGGGCCGTTGGTGATCCACATCTTGTTGCCGTTCAGCACGAAGTTATCCCCCTCGCGCACCGCGCTGAGGCGCATGCTCACCACGTCGGAGCCGGCGCCCGGCTCGCTCATGGCCAGCGCCCCCACATGCTCGCCGCTCACCAGCGGGGGCAGGTAGCGCGCTTTCTGCTCCGCCGTGCCGTGGCGGTGGATCTGGTTGATGCAGAGGTTGGAGTGGGCGCCGTAGGAGAGGCCGACCGAGGCGCTGGCGCGGCTCACCTGCTCCATCACCAGCACGTGGGCCAGATAGCCGAGATTCACCCCGGCATACTCCTCCGCCACCGTGATGCCGTGCAGACCCAGCTCCCCCATGCGGGGCCAGAGATCGCGGGGGAAGACGTTGCTTTGATCAATCTCGCTGGCGCGCGGCGCGATCACTTTCTGGCAGAAGGCCTCGACCTGCTCGGTCAGGGCGCACAGGGTCTCGTCCATCACTGCATGCATCCTTGCTCTCCTCATATGAAGGGGGTGACAGCTTGGCGGCCCAAGCTGAAACAGGGGGCCAAACTGGTCAGTCCATTTGTGATTTAAGTTTACGTTAGCGTAAACGTAAATTGATTGTTAGTCTAAGGTAAATTTGTTGCGCCATGACGGCAAGGGCGATTGCCCGGTCGTGATGGCCCCCGTCACAGGAATGCCCATGGTCCGTTCGCAAGCGGCCCATGATGTGCCAGCAAGGAGAGAGTGCCCATGAACAACCATCTGACCCGGTTCGGTGACGTGCCGCTACACATCGGCGGGGAGGCGTACCCTTCCGCGAGCGAGCAGTGGATCGAGGTGACCGACCCGGCGGATCAGAGCCTGCTGGCACGGGTGCCGAAAGCCACCTCGGCGGAAATTGAACTGGCGGTGCGCACCGCTCACGACGCCTATCTGCTGTGGCGGGAGGTGCCGGCCTCCGAGCGGGCCCGGGTGATGTTCAACTACCAGCATCTCTTGAAGACGCATCACGACGAGCTGGCGGCTCTGCTGGCGCAGGAGACCGGCAAGAATCTGGCGGATGCCAAAGGGGATGTGTGGCGCGGCATCGAGGTGGTGGAGCAGGCCTGCGCCATCGCCAGCCAGACCCTGGGGGAGACCATGGGCAACGTGGCGCGGCGGGTCGACGGTCACTCCTGGGTGCAGCCGCTCGGGGTCTGCCTTGGCATCACTCCTTTCAACTTTCCGGCCATGATCCCGCTCTGGATGTTCCCGCTGGCGGTGGCCTGCGGCAACGGCTTCGTGCTCAAGCCCTCCGAGCAGGATCCGCTCACCCCCATGCGGCTGGCCGAGCTGTTTGCCGAGGCGGGGGCCCCCAAGGGCATTCTGTCGGTAGTGCACGGCGGTGCCGAGCAGGTGGATGCGCTGCTGGCCCATCCCGACATCAAGGCGGTCAGTTTCGTCGGCTCGGCCCGGGTTGGCGGTCACGTCTATCGCAGCGCTACTTCGCAGCTCAAACGGGCCCAGTGCTTTGTCGGTGCCAAGAACCACATGGTGATCATGCCGGATGCCAACAAGGCGCAGGTGCTCAGCAACCTGGTGGGGGCCGGGGTCGGCGCCGCCGGTCAGCGCTGCATGGCCATCAGCGTGGCGGTGTTTGTGGGTAGCGCCCGGGAGTGGATCCCCGAGCTCGCCGCCGAGTTCGCCAAGGTGAAGCCCGGCGTCTGGCACGATCCTGAAGCGGCCTACGGCCCGCTTATCAGCCCGGAGGCGAAAGTCAGGGTGGAGGGGCTCATCGAGGCGGGGATCGCCGAGGGCGCCGAGTGCCTGCTGGACGGCCGTTTTTGCGACGTGCCCGGCTACCCGGTGGGCAACTGGGTGGGGCCGACCCTGTTTCGCGGCGTGACCCCCGAGATGCGCATCTACCAGGAGGAGATCTTCGGGCCCGTGCTGGCCTGTCTCGAGGTGGCGAGCCTCGACGAGGCGCTCGCCCTCATCAACGACAACCCCTACGGCAACGGCACCTCCATCTTCACCGGCTGCGGCGCTGCCGCCCGCAAGTTTCGTCACGAGGTGGCGGTGGGCCAGGTGGGGATCAACGTGCCCATCCCGGTGCCGCTGCCGTTTTTCTCCTTCACCGGCTGGCGCGGCTCCTTCTACGGGGATCTGCACGCCTACGGCAAGCAGGCGGTGCGTTTTTACACCGAGACCAAGACGGTCACCGAACGCTGGTTCGACGAAGACATTCCCAGCGGCCCCAACATGACCATTCAGCTGCGCTGATGGCCGGTTGCCCGGGCGCACCGACTGACAGAAACGGATCGAACAAGTACAAGGAAGCGAACAAGATGGATTTTACGTTGACCCCTGATCAGCAGGCCTATGTGGAGGCCGCCAGCGCTTTTGCCGAGGAGGCGCTCAAACCCCACGCCGCGCGCTGGGACAAGGAGCATGAGTTCCCCATCCCTACCATCAAGCAGGCGGCGGCGCTTGGCTTCTGTGGCCTCTACACCCCGGAGCAGTACGGCGGCCTCGGTCTGCCGAGGCTCGATGCCAGCCTCATCTTCGAGCGCCTCGCCATGGGCTGCACCTCCACCACCGCCTATCTGACCATCCACAACATGGTGAGCTGGATGCTGGGCAGCTGGCTGCCTCCCGAGGTGGCCGAGGAGTGGGTGCCGAGGCTTGCCGGCGGCGAGCTGCTGGGCTCCTACTGCCTCACCGAGCCGGGGGCCGGATCCGATGCCGCGGCCCTCAAGACCCGCGCGGTGCGCGATGGCGAGGATTACCTCCTCGACGGCAGCAAGGTGTTCATCTCGGGCGCCGGCAGCACTGACGTGCTGGTGGTGATGGCCCGCACCGGTGGCGAGGGGGCGAAGGGGATCTCCGCCTTCATGGTACCGGCCCAGACGCCCGGCGTGAGTTATGGCAAGGCGGAGGAGAAGATGGGCTGGAACAGCCAGCCGACCCGGGAGGTGAACTTCAGCGCCGTGCGCATTCCCGCCCGTTACCGGCTGGGGCAGGAGGGGGAAGGGTTCAAGTTCGCCATGCAGGCGCTCGATGGCGGGCGCATCAACATCGCCACCTGCTCGGTCGGCACTGCCCAGCAGGCCCTCGACGACGCCCTGGCCCATGTGCAGCAGCGCCAGCAATTTGGCCACCCGATCAGCGAATTTCAGAGCGTGCAGTTTCGCCTGGCCGACATGGCCACCGAGCTCGCTGCCGCCCGGTTGCTGGTGCGTCAGGCGGCGGCCAGGCTCGATGCCGGAGCGCCGGACAAGAGCGCCTGGTGCGCCATGGCCAAGCGTTTTGCCACCGACGTGGGGCACCGCGTCTGCGACGACGCCCTGCAACTCTTTGGCGGCTATGGTTATATCCGCGAGTACCCGCTCGAGCGCTACCTGCGCGATACCCGGGTCCACCGCATTCTGGAAGGGACGAATGAAGTGATGCGGCTCATCATCGCCCGCCGCCTGCTGGCCGAGCCCGGGCTGGCGCTGGAGTAGCGAGGTGGAGCCGCCGTGCCCGGCAGCCCACCCTGACGACGCGGCTGGCGTGACTCGTCGTCAGGCTTTGTGAGCCAGCCACAGGTCGGCTCCATTCAACCCTGTCATCATGGGGCAGGTTTTTTGACAAGGACAACGCAATGACAAGGATCAGGCTCGAATATCACGGTCACGTGGCCTACATCACCCTCGACCATCCTCCCGCCAACACCTGGACTCTCGCCAGCCTGCAGGCCTTCTTGCAGATGATGGTGGAGCTCGACAGCCGTCCCGACGTGGTGGCGCTGGTGATCCGCGGTGCCGGGGACAAATTCTTCTGTGCCGGCGCCGATCTCAACATGTTTGCCGACGGCAACCTGGAGCACGCCCGCGAAGTGGCCGAGGCCTTTGGCCGCGCCTTCGAGGCGCTGGCCCGCTTTCACGGGGTCAGCATCGCTGCCATCAATGGCTATGCCATGGGAGGGGGCCTCGAGGTGGCACTGGCCTGCGACATCCGCATCGCCGAGCAGCAGGCCAAGCTGGGCCTGCCGGAGGCCTCGGTGGGCTTGCTGCCTTGCGCCGGCGGCACCCAGCGCCTGACCGAACTGGTGGGGCCGGGCTGGGCCAAGCGGATGATCCTGTGCGGCGAGAAGGTGAGTGCCACCCTGGCCTACGAGATGGGGTTGGTGGAGGAGGTGGTGAAGGAGGGCCACGCCTGGGAGGCGGCGCACCAGATGGCCCAGCTGGTGGAGCGTCAGAGTCCGAGCGCCCTGCGCGCTTGCAAGCAGCTCATCAACCAGGGGCGCAGCGGCCATCGGGACGCGGCACTGCCGCTCGAGCGCAGCCTGTTCCTCACCCTGTTTGACGATGCCAACCAGCGTGAAGGGGTGGCCGCCTTCCTCGAGAAGCGAGCTCCGCGCTGGCATTACGACCAATCCAAGCCGGTGAAGAGTGAGGGAGTGAAGGATGAATGAGGTAATGATGGCGGCCCGCCATGTCGCAGGGGCTGATATCCTGTCTGCGGGGGCTCGCCATGAGTGAGCCTGTGCGCATCGAGACCCACCCCACGGCGGATGGTCGTCACATCGGCATGCTGACCCTGGACAGCCCCGCCTCCCTCAACGCCCTGAGCCTTGAGATGATCCAGTTGCTGCAGGCGGCGCTGACTCGCTGGGAGCGGGATCCGGCCATCGTCTGCGTGCTGCTGCAGGGGGGCGGCGAGAAGGCGTTTTGCGCCGGCGGCGACATCCGCTCCTTCTACTACCGCAAGCAGGAGGCGAGCGAGTCGGCACTGTTTGGTTATGCCCGCGACTTCTTCGAGCAGGAGTACCGGTTCGATCACCACATCCACTGCTACAGCAAGCCCCTCATCTGCGTGGCGGACGGCATCTGCATGGGCGGTGGCATCGGTCTCTTTGCCGGGGCCGGGTTCCGGGTGGTGACCGAAAAGAGCCTGTTCGCCATGCCGGAGGTGACCATAGGCCTCTATCCGGATGTGGGGGGCAGCTGGTTTTTGAGCCGCATGCCGGGGCGGCTCGGGCTCTGGCTCGGCCTCACCGGGGCCCGCTTCAACGGGGCGGATGCCATCGGCCTGGGTCTGGCGGATCACGCCATGGCGAGCCGCGAGCGGGCGGAGCTGCCGGCGCGCCTCGCCGCCCTCGACTGGTCTGACTCTGCCAATACTGGCGAGCAGATCGAGGGGCTGCTGGCCGGTTTGCAGCGATCCCTTGGCCAGACGCTGCCAGCTCCCGTGCTCTTGCCCCATCAGGCCCGCATCGATGCGCTGTTGGCCGGCCGCTCCCTGCAAGGGGTGTTGGCTCGCCTCGAGGGGGCCGAGCTGACCGAACCGGCGCTGGCCCAGGCGCGGGAGACCTGCCAGAGCGGCAGCCCTATCAGCCGCGCCATCCTCTGGCGCCAGTTCTGGCAGGCACGGCGCCAGTCGCTGGCCGAGGTGTTTGCCGACGAGCTGGCCCTCTCGGTCAACTGCGTGCTCAAAGGGGATTTCGTGGAAGGGGTACGGGCGCTGCTCATCGACAAGGACAAATCACCCCGCTGGCAGGCCCCGCAGGCGGGCGAGGCCTGGCTGGATGACTTCTATCGTTGGCCCGAGGGGAATAACCCCCTGCGTCCCTGCTGACGGGCGATCACACACAAGGAACAGACCATGACAAGGATTGGATTTATCGGGCTTGGCAACATGGGTGGCCCCATGGCCGCCAACCTAGCCAGGGCGGGGCACACGGTACAGGTGTTTGATCTGGTGGCCGAGAGCCTGACCCGCGCCATCGAGGCCGGCTGTATCGCCGCCGGCGATGCCCGCGAGGCGGTGAGCAGCTGCGAGTTGGTGATCAGCATGCTGCCGGCGGGCGAGCATGTGCGCAGCCTCTGGCTGGGCGAGGGGGCCGGTGAGCGAGGCGGGCAGGATCTGCTGGCGGCCCTGCCGCTCGGCGCCCTGGTCATCGACTGCTCCACCATTGACGTGGCTTCGGCCCGCCAGGTGGGGGCGGCGGCGCAGGCGCGCGGCATCCGTTTTCTCGATGCCCCCGTCTCGGGGGGCGTGGCCGGCGCGGCGGCGGGCACGCTCACCTTCATCGTTGGCGGCGAACAAGCGGATTTTGAGGCGGCCAAACCTGTGCTCGCCTGCATGGGGCAGAACCTGTTTCACGCCGGGGCGCTCGGCGCTGGCCAGATCGCCAAGATGTGCAACAACATGCTGCTTGCCATCCACATGGCGGGCACTGCGGAAGCGCTGGCGCTCGGGGTCAAGGAGGGGCTGGATCCGGGCGTGCTCTCCACCATCATGGGCAAGAGCTCGGGCAACAACTGGAGTCTCGAGCGCTACAACCCCTGGCCCGGGGTGATGGAAAACGTACCGGCGTCGCGCAACTATCAGGGGGGCTTCATGACCCGGTTGATGGTCAAAGATTTGGGGCTCGCCATGGCCCTGGCCGAGCATGCCCACAGCGCCGTGCCGATGGGGGCGCTGGCCCGCAACCTGTTCAACCTGCACGCCACCAAGGGGCAGGGGGCTCGGGATTTTTCCAGCATCGTCGAGCTCTATCGGGACAAGACAGCGCCGGGTTAAGGGCCGCTATCTACCTTTTTACCCGATAGTCTTTGACTCGACAGTCACCGGCCATCTCACCAGGAGCATTTATGGATATCACACAGAAAGTCATCGCCATCACGGGGGCGGGCAGGGGGCTGGGCCGCGCCATCGCCCTGAGTCTGGCGGAGCAGGGGGCGCAACTTGCGCTCATCGACGTCAACCGCACTGATCTGGAGGTGACCGAGGCGGAAGTGCGCAGCCGTGACGGCCAGTGCGCCCTGTTCGTCTGCAACGTGGCGAGCGAGCCGGAGGTCGAGGCGACCTTCGCCGCCATCAAGGGGCAGTTCGGTGCTCTGCACGGCCTCATCAACTGTGCCGGCATTCTGCGCGACGGCATGCTGATCAAGGTGAAGGAGGGGGCGCTGACGGAGAAGATGAGCCTGGCCCAGTGGCAGAGCGTCATCGACGTCAATCTCACCGGCACCTTCCTGTGCGGGCGCGAGGGGGCGACGCTGATGGCCACCGGCGGGGAGGGGGGCGTCATCATCAACATCTCCTCCATCGCCCGCGCCGGCAACATCGGCCAGAGCAACTATGCCGCCAGCAAGGCGGGGGTGGCCTCGCTGGTGGTCACCTGGGGGAAGGAGCTGGCCCGCCACGGCATTCGGGTGATGGGCATCGCTCCCGGGGTGTTTGCCACCGACATGACGGCGGCGATGAAGCCGGAGGCGATGGCCCGCATGCAGCAGGCCATCCCGGTAGGCACCCTCGGGCAGGCGGCGCAGCTGGCCCAGACGGTGCATTTTATTCTCGCCAATGACTATCTGTCGGGGCGGATGATCGAGCTGGACGGCGGCCTGCGCCTCTGAATATCGGCGCTCTGTTGCAGATGCCCCTGGCCCTCGGCGCAGGGGCATTTTTATTGAAACGTTTGTCAGCAGCCGGGTTTGTCGACCTCGGCGGCAAGCTGCATTCTCATGCAGGTCTGATCCGTAAAAACGGGGCTCAGGTCATGGAAAAATGTGAAATATCAACGGGTCTTTCTTAATTTGAACCAGCTCACAGGCCCCCGGGGTCAGTGCTGTAAAATTGCGCGCGGTCAAGACGGTGCATGATTGACGGTACGAGGGATTGCGGTCGGAATAGTCATGCAATATAGTTGCCGCCTTTTTCACGGGGTACGGATTTCTAGCCCCTCCCATATTGCGCGCAGTATGAATACGGACGCTCTGCCGCCGCCTAATTAAACAGGATTGAGATGGACAAGAAACTGGGGCTTGGTGCCCTCATCTCGCTGGTGATCGGCTCCATGGTCGGTGCCGGAGTCTTCAGTCTGCCGCAAAACATTGCCGCTCATGCCAGTGCCGGGGCCGTCGCGCTGGGATGGGCCATTACCGGTATCGGCATGATCTGCCTCGCGCTGGTGTATCAGAACCTCTCCATGCGTCGCCCGGATCTCGATGGCGGCATCTTCAGCTATGCCAAGGCCGGTTTCGGCGATTTCATCGGCTTCAACGCCGCCTGGGGCTACTGGCTCTGTCAGCTGCTGGCCAACGTCTCCTACGCCATCGTGGTGTTCAGTGCGCTGAGCTACTTCTTCGACACGCCGGACAAGGTCATCTTCGGTGACGGCAACACGCCGGTGGCCATCACGCTCGCCTCCCTGCTCATCTGGTCGGTGCACGCCCTGGTGCTGCGCGGCATTCAGGTGGCGGCGCTGGTGAACATCGTCACCACCATCGCCAAGATGGTGCCGCTCATCGTGTTCTGCGTGGCCATCCTGCTCGCCTTCAACATGGATACCTTCACCCTGGATATCTGGGGTCAGGGCACCCCTGAACTGGGTTCGGTGATGGATCAGGTCAAGTCCACCATGAAGGTGACGCTCTGGGTCTTCATCGGCATCGAGGGGGCCGTGGTGGTCTCCGCCCGTGCCCGTCATCGCAAGGATGTAGGCCGTGCCACCGTGCTGGCGCTGCTGGGTGCCCTGGCGCTCTACGTGATGGTGACCCTGTTCTCGCTGGGGGTCATGAACCAGCCGCAACTGGCGGCCCTCAAGAACCCCTCCACCGCCATGATCCTAGAAGCCGTGGTCGGCCCCTGGGGTGCCTGGCTCATCAACATCGGTCTGGTGATCTCGGTGATGGGGGCCCTGCTGAGCTGGACTGTGCTGGCGGCGGAAGTGCCCTACATCGCGGGCAAGACCGGTGTGTTCCCTGGCTGGTTTGCCAAGGAGAACAAGAACGGCTCGCCGCAGGTGTCGCTCTGGTGCTCCACCTGCCTGGTGCAGACCTTCCTCATCATCATCTACTTCCAGAGCAGCACCTATCTGGCGCTGGTCAACATCGCCACCTCGGCGGCGCTGGTGCCCTACGTCTTCTCCGGTGCCTACGGGCTGAAGCTGGCGCTGAAAGGGGAGACCTACGCAGGCCAGCCCCATCAGCGCAAGCGCGACCTGTTCCTGGCGCTGGTGGCCACCGGCTACGGCTGCTGGCTGGTCTATGCCGCCGGGGTCGAGTACCTGCTGCTGGTGGCGCTGCTCTACAGCCCCGGTATCTTCATCTACTGGAAGGCGCGCCAGCACCACGGGCTGCGCGGCCTCAACCGGCTGGAGCAGGGGATGACGGCGGCCCTGCTCGGTTGTGCGGTGCTGGCCTTCTACAAGGTGATGGACGGTACCATTCCCTTGAGTTAACCGGCACAATAAAGAGATGGCCCAAGGGCCATCTCTTTTTTTATGTGCAGCGCTCTATTTGTTCGCTGCACCGCCTCGGAAGGAATTTTTATGCTGTTTATGGGTTATCTGCTGCTGGGGGCGTTCGCCGGCATGCTGGCGGGATTGTTCGGCATCGGCGGCGGTCTCATCATAGTGCCCGTGCTGGTGCTGAGCTTTCACGCCCAGGGCGTTGCGCCCGACATCATTACCCATCTGGCACTCGGTACCTCGCTACCCACCATGATCTTCACCGGCTTCAGCTCGCTGCGTGCCCACCAGGAGGCGGGTGCGGTCGACTGGGTGATGATCCGCCGGCTCGGCGCCGGCATGTTGGTCGGGGCCTGGCTCGGCGGCATGACCGCCAACCTGCTCAGTGCCAGCACCCTCAACATCATCATCGGCTGCTTCGCCTGGACCATGGCGCTGCAGATGGGGCTCAACCTCAAGCCCAAGGCGGAGCGTCATCTGCCGGGGGCGCTCGGCACCGGCATCGCCGGCACCGTCATCGGCTGGATGTCGGCCTTGTTCGGTATCGGTGGCGGCTCGCTGACCGTGCCTTATCTGAGCTGGAACAGCGTGCCGATGCGCAACGCCGTGGCGGCCTCCGCCGCTTGCAGCATGCCCATCGCCCTGGCGGGCAGCCTCAGCTACCTCTACGCCGGCTGGAACAATCCAGACCTGCCAGAGTGGAGCCTGGGGTTCATCTACCTGCCGGCGCTGCTCGGCATCGTGCTCACCAGTACCCAGTTTGCCCGGGTCGGGGCCAAGCTGGCGCACCGGCTCTCTCCCCAGCGGCTCAAGCAGGCGTTCGCCCTGTTGATGCTGCTGGTGGGCGCCAAATTCATGCTGTTTAGCTGAACCCTTGGCCAGATTGTTGAAAAATAAGGCGAACAGCACGAGCGAGGGCAGAAAGCCGTTGCATTTAGAGGCCAGTTTGCCTATTCTCCTCGCCGGTGGTCCTATTGGTCCTCTCGCATTGATAACCCGTCGACCTGGTCAGGACCGGAAGGTAGCAGCCAAGGTGGGGGACTCGAGTGCCGGGATGTGGCTGGTAGGGCCACCACTTGTTTTTGTAAATCAATAAGTTACAGCTAATACCCCCTTTAGACCGCTTGGTAATCCACTTTGTGTGGATGAATCAGGAGTCTTCTCTGTGAATCTCCGGCTCTCTGCAGCAAAGTGTCAGGTTCGACCGCAAGGTGACCCTGGAGCCCGGCACAAACTCCCCCTTGATCTTCAGGGCAGTCCCCTTGCGATCATTTTCCCTTCAGTCTCTTTCCGTGGCCTCTATTGCCATTTCATCCTCTTTATTCTCACCCCTTTACGACCCCTTTTCACAAGAGAAGTGCTTGCCGTGCACCAACGCCCAAGCCCGGAAAGCACCCGGCAATCAGTAACCCAGAGCGCTTATCTGGGACGTTATGTCGGTTGCAGTGACCCCGTGCCGGCCAGATGGGCCTGCGCCAGTTCATCCATGTCGAGCACATAGTCGCGCTTGTCCGCGAGGCAGGCTATCGCGAGATCGATGAAGTGGCGTACCCGGGCGGGCTGGGCGGCGCGACTGCCATAGTAGAGAAACAGGCCGTGCATCTGGGTCATGTGCTCGAGCAGCAGGGGCACCAGGCGGCCGGCGCGGATATACGCCGCTGCCGTCGGCCCGGCCAGCTGGCCGATGACGTCGCCAGCCAGCACGGCCCCCAGCTCCACCATCTCATCGTTGGTGGAGAGTGCCGGGCGTACCGGATGTTCCTGCAGTTCGTCCCCTATCTTGACATGCCAGGGCACCAAGCGACCGTTGCCCGCGTGGCGAAAGGCACTGCAGCGGTGCAGGCCGAGATCATGCAGGGTGAGGGGGACGCCATATTTGCGCAGATAAGCGGGGGCGGCGCAGATGATGAGCTGCATGGGGAACAGGCGGCGCGCGATCAGCCCCTCCTGGGGAGAGATGCCGATACGCAGTCCCACATCGACCCGCTCCTCCACCCAGTTGCCGACCCTGTCATCGAGCTGGATATCCGGTTGCACATCGGGATAGCGCCGGCAGTACTCCTCCAGCACCGGCCCTATGATGGTTTGCACCACGGAGCGCGGGCCCACGATCCGCAGCGGACCGGCGAACTCCTCACGGGTCTGGCGCGCAGCCGTCAGGGCTTGCTGCAGGCCGAGCAGGGCAGGCTGCGACGCCTCCAGAAACCGTTGTCCCTCTTCGGTCAGCGACATGCTGCGGGTGGTGCGATGAAACAGGCGCACCCCCAGATACGCTTCCAGCTGGCCGAGCGCCTTGCTGGCGGCCTGAGGGGAGATCTGCTGAGCCTCGGCCGCCTTGCTGAGACTGCCCAGCTTGGCCGTATGGACGAAGGTGGTGATGGATCGCAATTCGTTGATCATGGTCTTGCTCATGGATTTACATCATTTGGTTGTAACTGATTCCGCTATTTACCGTCTAGTTCGATGTTTATCCCATCTCTATAGTTCGTCCATCCAACGTGCCAGCCTTTAACGCTTGTCTCCCCTCGGTTGGGTTGAGACAAGAGGCTGAGCATCCATGGTTATCAGGGCAGTTCCGGCTGCATTGTGAGAACAGGAGCAAACATGCAAATACGTCAATTGGGTAACAGCGGGCTGACGGTGTCCGCCATCGGTCTGGGTTGCATGGGCTTGAGCTTTGGCTATGGCCCCGCGACCGACAAGGCAGAGGCGATCGCCCTGATCCGGCGTGCCTTTGAGCTCGGGGTCACCTTTTTCGATACCGCCGAGGCCTATGGCCCGGGCGACAACGAGTTGTTGCTGGGGGAGGCGCTGGCCCCATTTCGCGACAAGGTGGTGATCGCCACCAAGTTCGGCTTCAAAAATGGCAAGGTGCCTGATGGGCTGGACAGCCGGCCGGAGAATATCCGCGCCGTGGCGGAAGCATCGCTGCGCCGCCTCAATACCGATGTCATCGATCTCTTCTACCAGCACCGCGTCGATCCCGATGTGCCGATGGAGGACGTTGCAGGGACGGTGCGCGATCTTATTCAGGAGGGCAAGGTGCGTCACTTCGGCCTGTCCGAGGCCGGCGTCGATTCCATCCGCCGTGCCCACAAGGTGCAACCGGTAGCGGCGCTGCAGAGCGAATACTCCCTCTGGTGGCGGGAGCCGGAGCAGGGGATCCTGCCGCTGCTTGACGAGCTGGGGATAGGTTTCGTGCCGTTCAGCCCGCTCGGCAAGGGCTTTCTGACGGGAGCCATCAAGGCTGATACCCGGTTCGAGGCGAACGATTTTCGCAGCATAGTGCCGCGCTTTGCCGAAGGCGCCCGCGCGGCCAACCTGCGCCTGGTGGAGGTGCTGGGGGATCTGGCCGCCAGCAAGGGGGTGACGCCAGCCCAGATTGCGCTTGCCTGGTTGCTGGCCCAGCGGTCCTGGATCGTGCCCATTCCGGGCACCACCAAGCTGCACCGGCTGGAAGAGAACCTGGGGGCGGCTGCCATCAGGCTCGGCAGCCGCGAACTGGCCGATATTGACGCCGCCGTGGCAGGCATCGAGCTGGAAGGGGGGCGCTATCCGGCGCACCTGGGAAAACTGGTGGGGCGCTGAGGCTCCCTGCTGGAAAGCGAGCCCGGCCACTGCCGCGTGTCGAGACGCTGGTTCGCGTCGCCCCGATTCGCCGGGGCCGTTCTGTTGTTATGACTCACAGGAGCCGCGATGGCCGGTATCATCTCGCCTGTAGTGCAATCGGGGCTGCCCGAACACCAGGATTCCGCTCAGTATCGGGCGGGCCGGTTTCACAATCTGGTAGCGGGATTGAGCGGCGTTGCCATCTTGAAGGTCACCAAGATGCGGTTAACCGCAACCAGGCTGACTGGATCTGGCATGGTGGCGGCTGATGTCATGCCAATGACAAACAACACAAGGAGCAGATCATGCAAGCAGTAAAGCTGAACAATGACATCGAGATGCCCCTGCTGGGCTTTGGGGTCTTCCAGATGGCGGCGGCAGAGTGTGAACGTGCCGTCATCGAGGCCATCGATGCAGGTTACCGGCTGATCGATACCGCGGCCTCTTATCAGAATGAAACCCAGGTCGGCAACGGGATAAGGTTGAGTGGCATCGAGCGCGGCGAGCTGTTCATCACCACCAAACTCTGGTTGCAAGATGCCAACTATGAGGGGGCCAAGGCGCAATTCGAGCGTTCCTTGAACCGCCTGCAGCTCGATTATGTGGATCTTTATCTCATCCACCAGCCTTACGGGGATGTCCACGGCGCCTGGCGGGCGATGGCGGAGTTGCAGCAAGCCGGCAAGATCCGGGAGATTGGCGTCAGCAACTTCCACCCGGACCGGCTGGCGGATCTCATGGCCTTCAACAAGGTGGCGCCTGCCATCAACCAGATAGAGGTGAACCCCTTCAATCAGCAGCTGCATGCCGTGCCCTGGATACAGAGCAGACACATACAGCCGCAGGCGTGGGCTCCTTTCGCAGAGGGCAGAAACGGACTGTTCCAGCATCCGCAGCTAACCGCCATCGGGGCGAGACACGGGAAAAGTGTGGGGCAGGTAGTGCTGCGCTGGCTGTACCAGCGAGGCATAGCGGCGCTGGCCAAGTCTGTGCGCAAGGAGCGGATGGAGGAGAATCTCGCTATCTTCGACTTTGAACTCAGTCATGAGGAGATGGTACAGATAGCGGCGCTCGATATGGCGGTCAGCGCCTTCTTCTCGCACCGCGATCCGGCCATGGTGGAGTGGCTGACTCAGCGCAGGCTCGACGTCTGATCGGGTCAATGAGCCATCGAGTCGGGCCATGCGCTGGCTGACGGCGAACCGCCTGTCGCATCAAGCCGCTTGCCGCAGCAGACGCCCATGACCCCGGATCTGTACACCTGGTTGCCCAGCTGACGTTGTCTAGCCGTGCTGCACGCGTTCGGGGGCATCTTCGGGCGGTGGCAGGGCGCCATCAGATGGGATCTGCTGGTCACGACCGGCCTGCACGGTACGATTGCGTCCCCGTCGCTTGGCTTCATAAAGTGCCTGGTCGGCCTGCTTCAGGACGGCGTTGAGATCGTCATCGCTGCCTGGCCAATGGGCGACCCCGAGCGAGATGGTGATGTGGCCTGCGCCGGGCATGGGGTGCGCGGCAACCCGCTGGCGCAGCCGCTCGGCGATCTCGAAGGCGAGAGGGAGCGACAGCCCGGGCAGCAAGATCAGAAACTCTTCACCGCCGCTGCGGCACACGGCATCGGCCTGCCTGGCGCCTTGCTGCATCAGGGTGGCGAGGGTGGCCAGCACCTGATCCCCGACATCATGACCGAAGCCGTCATTGATCTGCTTGAAATGGTCGATATCCAGTGCAATCACGGCGAGGGGTTGGCTCAGCGCCTGATAGCTGTCGAGCACCTGCTGCATGCCCCGGCGGTTGAACAGACCGGTCATGGCGTCGGTATGGCTGTCATTGTGCAGCTGGGTGATCCGGGTATTGAGCAGCCCCAGCCCCTTGAGCATGGCCTGCTTGAGCTGCGCCGCCTCGAAGTACCAGACCCGGATCCTGGCGATGTTCTTGAGCGACTCCTGCTGATCCATCAGCTTGGCCTTGTGGGCCAGCTGCCACAGCGGCCTGGAGATGAAGATGGCGGAAATCCAGATGAACAGCAGGATCAGCAGGTTGATGGGAATGATCTTGAGCAGCACCCGCATCATCTGCTGATCCAGCCCGGTCAGGGTGGCGGCGCGGGGACGCTGCGCCACCACTCCCCAGTGGGTCTGGCGGATGGGGGCAAAGCCGGCCAGCATCTCGGTGCCTGTCTCGTCGGTCAGCTCGAGCGCCCCCTCTTCGCCGTTCAACACCCGATCGACCACCCCGTTGTCACGGATTTTTTCACCTACCCTGGCACGGTCCGGGTGATAGATGCGGGTTCTGTTGCGATCGACCACATAGAGGGAGGAGCCATCCTGGTAGTAGTGCTGGCCCAGCATGCCGGAGAGCAGATTGGGTGACTGGAGATAGATGGTGCCCGCCACATAGCCGAGATAATTCTTCTCCTTGTCGAAGATGGGGCTGGAGAGGCTGATGAGATAGTTGCCGGAGAGCGAGATAAAGGGATCCGTGATCACCGGCCGCCGGGTCGTGATGGCGGCTCTGGAACCGGCGGAGGTGAGCTTGGCGCCCTTGATCTTGAGGGTATCCGGATAGACGCTCACCACCACGGCGTCGGCATTGACCACGGCCACCGAGTTGAACGTCGCGGTCTGCTGTTGCAAGCGTCGGACTTCACCCAGCAGGACCTCGTCATCGGCCATGGCAGGGGCGAGCAGGGTGGCGCTGTAGGCCAGCTGGCTCTGGCTGGACTGGATCATGGTATTGGTCATGTCGGCCAGCTTGGCGGCGTAGACGCGGTTGGCATCCAGGGTATTGGAGATCAACAGCTCCCGTTGCGCCTCGTAGGTGGCATAGAAACTGTTGCTCAGGGTCGCCATGACGCCGACGACGGCCAGCGCCAGGATCAGACGACGCAGATCAATTTTCAATAACCGGTGAAGCAGCATGGCAGTGTGGCATCCGCGATGAGGGTGAGTGATCGTAAAACGATTGATTCTAATGGAGCCAACTGCCGAAAAGCTATCACTATCCAACCCCCTTCTTCACCATAATCACTTGATCGGCAAAGGGATGTCAGCGCTATCACCAAGCGGCCGCCTGCCAGGAGGGGGGAAGGCAGAGGCGCCGAGCAGGCTCATGGCTGCTCTGGAGAAGGCCCCGCTTGCAGCGTGGGAGCTGGCTCACTCAGGTCGGCGACAATCTGCCAGAAGGCGTCGATGAGCGGGCCCTTGCTGTGGGGCGGGCGGATGAGGCCGATGATCCAGCTCGCTTCGGTATCATGCAGCTGCAGGGTCAGCACATCCGGGTGCTCTATGGTGGTGGAGGAGGGCACCAGGGTCCAGGCGATGTCGGCTGCGGCGGTGGCGACGCCGGCGGCGAAGTCGTTGACGTACTGGATATCGCGAAAGCGCAGCCCGCTCTGGGCCAGATAGTTCATCAGGTGATCATAAAACGAGGGGGCCTTGTCCCGGCGCAAGATAGCCAGCGGCTTGTCCACCAGATCCGCCAGTTCGCTCGCGCCGGCGTAGCTGGCCGGCAGCACGGCGACAAAGTGTGCCCGCACCACCGGCAGGCAGTGCCACCCCTTGGGAGCGGGCAGGCGGCAAAAACCGAGGTCCAGCTTGCCCTCGCTCAAGGCCAGCAACTGGTGGTGAGTAGAGAGATCGTTGAGCTCTATGGTGACCTGCGGGCGTTCGGTGCGAAAACGGGCGATGGCGGCGGGTACCAGGATCTTGGTGGCAACCCCGAAGCCGATGCGCAGGGTGCCGCTGTTGCCCGCCAGCACGTCACGGGCGGTGCGACCGAGCTGCTCGCTGGCCGCCACCAAGGCGCTGGCATCCTGGTAAAGAGCCCGCCCCAGCACGGTGAGGCGGGTACTGCTGGCATTGCGCTCGAACAGCTCGCCGCCCAGCTCCTCTTCCAGCCGCCGTATTTGCTTGCTCAGGGCCGACTGGGTGACGTGCTGGCGTACCGCTGCCTGACCGAAGTGCAGCACTTCTCCCAGGGTGACGAAGGCTTTCAGATCCCGTAACTCCATTCCGGCCCCTATGATTCCTGTTTGGAATGTTGAATGGTTTGATTTGTCATTGGACGGAATTTTATAACTGTTCGATGCTTATGCCAATTCCATTGGGCGCCGCCAGTCGGCGCGATAAAGGTGGCAGGTGCCACCGCCGTAGAAGGAGCAACCCCAGATGCATCACCACAAGTTCAACGACTTCCCCGCCGATTTTCTATGGGGCGCCGCCTCCGCCGCCTACCAGGTGGAAGGGGCCTGGAACGCCGATGGCAAGGGTCCCTCGGTGTGGGATCTGTTCACCAAGCTGCCGGGCAAGACCTTTGAAGGCAGCAACGGCGACGTGGCGGTGGATCACTATCACCGCATGGAGGAGGACGTGGCGCTGATGGCGGAAATGGGGCTCAAGGCCTACCGCTTCTCGGTGAGCTGGCCGCGCATCTATCCCACTGGCCGCGGCGAGGTGAACGAGGCGGGGCTGGCCTTTTACGAGAAACTCATCGATACCCTGCTGGCTCACCAGATAGAGCCGGTGCTCACCCTCTATCACTGGGACTTGCCCCAGGCGCTGCAGGATGAGTACGGTGGTTGGGAAGACCGACGCATCATCGAGGATTTCGAGCGCTACTGCGTGACCCTGTATCAACGTTTTGCCGGCAAGGTGAAATATTGGGTGTCGCTCAACGAGCAGAACTACAACCTGACCAACGCCTATCAGCTCGGTACCCACCCGCCCGCAGCGCAGGATCGCAAGCGCTTCTTTGCCGCCAACCACATCGCGTTTCTGGCCAACGCCCGGGTCATCAAGGCGTTCCGCCAGCATGTGCCGGGGGGGCTGATCGGCCCAAGCTTTGCCTACTCGCCCGCCTATCCGGCGTCGTGCGACCCGAAAGACATGCTGGCGTTTGAAAACGCCGAGGAGTTCACCAACCTCTGGTGGCTGGATGCCTACTGCTTTGGCCGCTATCCGCAGGCGGCGCTTGCCTACCTGCGGGAAACCGGCGAGGCGCCGGATATCCTGCCCGGCGATCTCGAGCTGCTGCGGGAAGGGACGCCCGACTACATCGGGGTCAACTACTACTACACCCTGACCTTCACCGACAACCCGCTCGGCGGCCAGACCCTGCAGCGCATCAACACCACGGGGCAGAAGGGTACCACCCCCTCGAGCGGCATTCCCGGCCTCTACAAGACGGCCCCCAACCCGCACTTGGAGACCAGCAACTGGGACTGGGCCATCGACCCGACCGGGATGCGCATCGCCCTGCGCCGGCTTTCTTCCCGCTACGGTCTGCCGCTGATGATCACCGAGAACGGCCTCGGCGAGTTTGACAAGCTGGCAGAGGGAGATCGGGTGCACGACGACTACCGCATCGACTATCTGCGCAGCCACGTCAAGGCGTGCCAGGAGGCGCTGCAGGACGGGGTGGAACTGCTGGGCTATTGCGCCTGGTCGTTCACCGACATCCTGAGCTGGCTTAACGGCTACCAGAAGCGCTACGGCTTCGTCTTTGTGGAGCGTGACGAGCAGGGCGGCTCCCTACGCCGGCTCAAGAAGGACAGCTTCTACTGGTACCAGACGGTAATAAGCTCGGGCGGCAAAACGCTCTAGACAAACTGAGCAGCAGTACTTTGACAGGCTCCGCCCACCGGCGGGGCTTGTTGTTTTTGGTGGGAACGAGACGGTGAGGCGAAAGAGGGGGTGGCCCGCAATGGGATGTGAGGTCAGTGATAGCTGACGTCCACGCTCTCCTCGGCGCTGTGGGCCAGATGGGTCATGGCATAGATGAAAAATTCGGCAGGGGAGAGCGGCTTGGAGTAGTAGTAGCCCTGGATCTCGTCCACCCCGATATGGGCCAGCTGCTGCAGTTCATGCAGGCTCTCCACCCCCTCGGCCACCACTACCAGCCCCAGCTGATGGGATAGCTTGGTGATGGACTCGACGAACATGAATTGCCGCGGGTCGGTCTCGATGTTGCTGACGAAGGACTTGTCAATCTTGAGCTTGTCAAAGCTCAGGGACATCAGATAGGAGAAGGAGGACCAGCCGGTGCCGAAATCATCCAGTGCGATGCGCACGTGGATGTGTTTGAGCTCCTTGAAGATGCGCTGGCTGAGCGGCAGATCGTCGAGGGCGATGGTCTCGGTCAGCTCCAGAATGAGCTGTTCGGCGCGCAGCGGGCTCTGTTGCAGCATCTCGTTCACCTGGTGGAACAGGGCCGGGGTGAACATGGAGTTGGAGAGGTTGATGGCCAGCTCCAGCTTGTCCACGAAGCTGGCCGGCAGCTGCGACATGTCGTGGTTGACCCGGCTGAAGATCCATTTGCCGAGCAGCTCGCCGAGGCCGTTCTCCTCCGCCATGGCGATGATGTCCAGCGGGTTGATGAAGCCGTATTCGGGGTGATGCCAGCGGATCAGCACCTCGGCTCCCATGTTGTAGGCATTGCCCGGTTTTATCACCGGCTGATAGTGCAGATAGAGGGTGCTGTTGGAGATGATATTCAGATGTTCACGCAGCTCGGCAGCCAATTTCCGGTTGCGACTGTAGTGCTCGAACATCCGGTGGTTGAACACTTGCAGGTGGTTCTCCTTGAGCTTTTTGGCATTGGCGAGGGCAATGTCGGCGAACAGGATCAGCTCCTCGATCTTGTGGGCCGTGATGGGGTGCTGGCTTATTCCCATGCTGACGCGCACCCGGTGCGCCGGATCGGCCTGAAAGACGGTGGGCCTCAATTCATCCAGCAGCCGGACAAGGTAGGGAACACGGTGCTCGATGGGCATGGCGCCATAGATGAAGAGGGCAAATTCATCGCCGCCCATGCGGGCGATGAAGGCCTGGTCATGGGCATACTCTCTGATCTGGTTGGCCACCATGGTGAGCAGTTCATCCCCGGCGGCATAGCCCAGGCTGTCGTTGACCTCCTTGAAGTTGTTCAACTCGACCAGGCAGATGGTCAGGGTAGCGTCGGCGGGCTGCTTGCCCTTGGCCAGTCGCTCCAGCCGGGTCATGAAGGCGGCCCGGTTGGGCAGCAGGGTCAGTGGGTCGTTCCAGGCCAGGAAGTATTGCAGCTTCATCTCCCGGGAGACCACGAACAGGATGAGCAGGCCGATGGCCAGCAGGACGACCAGCACCAGTACGTGCCCTTCCTTGGACTGCTGCAGCTCCTGACGCTGCTTGATGGCGGAGGGGCCGGTGAAGTTCATCACCATCAGGTCCCGGATGGAAGGCAACAGCTTGCTTAGCCTAGTTTCCATCTCGGCCAGCCGGGCTGAATCGGGGGTGGGGTTGACCACGTCCTGCTCATACTCCTTGAGCACCTCAAAGAAGGCGCCGACTCTCTCGCTGGCCTGGTAGCGGGAACGAATAAGCGCGGTCTCTTGTCCGGTCAGGAAGATGTCCAGCCGGTTCCAGGCGATGTCATAGGCCTTGTTCAACTGCCCGGCATCGGTCTGACCGCTGCGATAGAGCGACAGCTGCTCGTCAAAACCGTGCAGCTCCAGTTCCAGCTGGGCCAGAGACCAGGCGGAGAGCTGGTTGTATTTGACCATGTCATTGAAGGTGCGATCGTAATTGAAGAGTGACCAGATGGTCACCCCCAGAAAGGAGACCATGATAAAGGCAAGGGAGAGGAACTTGCCCTTGATCATCGTTACATCCCTTCAAGCTTGAGCACTTGCCACACCATCAGGCTGTGATATTGCTCGATATTGAGCTCGGGGTGGTCCGACAGGGGGTAGATGACCCAGACTGGGCCCTTGTTGCGCAGGGTCAGAGCCTTGCCATCTTCCTCGATGGCCAGCAGCACGGGGTATTTCTCGACATCTTGCCGCGGGATCACCGCGAAGTAGTCGTTCTGGGCCATCACTTTTATCTTGTCGGCAGTGACGCCGAGGGTATCGAGCACCGTCTTGAGCAAGACGCCGCGATAGACATGGGAGCCCTTGGTCCAGGGAGTGGTAGTGGTGACGCTGGCTTGCGGCAGCGCCTGCAGCTGGGCACGGCTGTACTCCTTCTTGTCGGCGTTGTTGCAGCAACCCTTGGCGGCGACGCTGAGGATGACTTCATCGGCACTGTAGGCCTGGCCGCAGAAGAGTAAAGACAAGAGGTAAAACAGGGGTAAGGTTAGCGCTTTCATGGTGGGTTCCTTATGGGAAACTCATTGATATCCAGCCTGTTGAGGCCGTTGCGCTCTAACCATAGACCATTTCCGAATGACTATTACCCATGGATTTCCGGCATTTGGCGACGCTCTGGAGTGACGACATTGTTCGCACAACGGGCACACATATTGCCCGATTGATCCAACTCATCTTTTTGTCAATTAGCGTGGGTGCAGAGAGAGCCGCGCCCGTCGAGACCCTGTTTCCTGATTTAGATTCAATGTGTTAACTCGGCCCCAGACACGGGATGTTTCACGTTGGCAGATGTGGATGCGCATCATGAACAGCAACACCCCTCATACCCGCAGCGGTGAGCACGTTTCCCAGCAGGTTGATTTGCGCCAGGTGGTATACGCCTTGTCGGCGTCGCTGGATCTGGTCGGCATCGGCGATGTGGCGCACGGCAAGCGGGTCGGCATCATGGCCGCCGAGTGCGGCAAGGCGCTGGGAGCCAATGCCAGCGAGCGAGCCTGCCTGTTCGAGCTGGGGGTGCTGCACGACATCGGCGTCTCCTCCACCTTCATCCACAGCCATCTGGTCAGCGAGTTTGACTGGGAGTCCTCCCAGTTCCACTGCGAGGTCGGTCATGACCTGCTCAAGGACTTTCCACCGCTGGCGCCCCTGGCCGACCCCATCCGTTATCACCACACCCACTGGCACCGGTTGGTACAAACCCCTGGACTGGCGGCGGGCGTGATGCGCCAGGCCAATCTCATTTTTCTGGTGGACCGGGTGGATGCACTGGCGGCACCTCATTACGGCGACGGCTCCCTGTTGATGCACACCCACGAGATCCGGCAACGGATCGAGGCGTGTGCCGGTGAGTTTTTCGATCCCGAGCTGGTGGCGGCCTTCCTCTTGGCGTCCCGCTCGGAGGCGTTCTGGCTGCAACTGGAGGGGCGTGCCATCAGCGACTACATGCACGACATGCTGAGCGAGCGGGAACCCTGTCTCACCAGCAACGGCGAGCTCAAGCAGCTGGCGCGGATCTTCTCGGCCATCGTCGATGCCAAGAGTCCCTTCACCGTGGCCCACTCCCTCGGCGTGGCCAGACTGGCCCGGCTGCTGGCCGAGCTGATGGGCATTGAAGAGGGGCACTGCGAGCAGCTGGAGATTGCCGGGTTGCTGCACGATCTCGGCAAGCTGCGGGTGCCTGACGAAATCCTCGACAAGCCGGGGTCACTCGATGAACGGGAGCGGGCCATCATCAATACCCACAGTTTCGAGACTTATCAGATCCTGCGCCATATCGACGGCTTTGAGGCCATCGCCCTGTGGGCCTCCTATCACCATGAAGAGCCCAATGGCTGCGGTTACCCTTTCCACCTGACCGCCGAAGCGATGCCGCTGGAGGCGAGGATCCTGCGGGTGGCCGACATCTTCCAGGCCATGGTGCAGAACAGACCCTACCGGGAGGGGTTGAGCGCCGGGCAGGCGCTCGGCTTTTTGCAGCAACTGGCCAGCCAGCGCCGGGTCGATGTGGAAGTGGTTGCGACCCTGGCCGCCCATCTGCCGCAGGCGCTGTGTGCCGCCTGCGGACAGGCGCCTGACGTCAGCTCAAGCCACTGACGGGCTGCCGCTGTTGACAGCGCCGTATCCTCTGCGGGGATAGACCTATAGAAACATGCCGCCCGAGGCTTCGATGCGCTGGGCATTGATCCAGCGGCTGTCAGGGGAGAGCAGGGCGGCAATCACGCCGCCGATGTCTTCCGGTTGGCCCACCCGTCCCAGGGCGGTCTGACTGGCGATGAAGTCGTTGACGGCCTGATTGTCTCGCACCACACCCCCGCCAAAGTCGGTCTCGATGGCCCCCGGCGCCACCACGTTGACGGCGATGCCGCGCGGCCCCAGCTCCTTGGCCAAATAGCGGGTCAGCACTTCGACACCCCCCTTCATGGCCGCATAGGCGGCATAACCGGGCAGCGCAAAGCGGGTGAGCCCGCTTGACAGGTTGAGGATGCGCCCGCCATCGCGGATCAGCGGCAGCAACTGTTGCGTCAGAAAGAACACCCCCTTCAGGTGAATGTTGAACAGGGTATCGAACTGCTGTTCGGTGGTCTGTTCTATGGCTGCGTGAATGCCGATGCCGGCGTTGTTGACCAGAAAATCGATCTGCTGGCGCTGCCATGCGCCCAGCTGCTCCTGCACCTGGCTGGCGAAGGCGGCAAAGCTGCTGCTGTCGGTCACATCGAGGGGCAGGGCACGGGCCTTGACGCCGAGTGCGGTCGCCTCGGCCACCACGGCGGCCGCGTCATCGGCCTGACTGCGATAGGTGATGATGAGGTCGACGCCGCGGGCGGCGAGGGCCAGCGCCGCCTGTTTGCCAAGGCCGCGGCTGGCGCCGGTGATGAGTGCGATGGGGTGGGCCATGAGGGGACTCCTGTCTGTGGGTAATGCGCTCGGGATGAGCCGGTGTGATCACTCTATTGTCCGTTGTTGATTGGATAAATAAGGTGATAATGAATGCACTGTTCCAATTGGTGAGACAATGGCGGCATGGATCAACTGGATGCGATGAGGATGTTTGTGCGGGTGGCGGAGCTGGAGAGCTTTACCCGCAGTGCCGAACAGCTAGGAGTCCCCAAGGCGACGCTCTCGGCGACCATTCGGCGGCTGGAGGAGCAGATGGGCACCCGCTTGCTGCAACGCACCACCCGGCGGGTGCAACTGACCCCGGATGGCAAGCTCTGTTACGCCCGCTGCCAGGATCTGCTGGCGGACATGGAGGAGTTCAACGCGCTGTTTCGCCAGCAGGGGCAGCTGAGCGGCCAGCTGCGGGTGGACATGCCGAGCCGGATGGCCCGCCATCTGGTGATCCCGGCGCTGCCCGCCTGGCTTGCGGCCCACCCCGACCTGCAACTGCTGCTGAGCAGCACGGACCGGCGGGTCGATCTGGTGCGGGAGGGCTTTGACTGCGTGATCCGGGTCGGGGCACTCGAGCCCTCCAGCCTGGTGGCACGCCCCCTCGGTCACTACCGTCAGATCAACTGTGCCAGCGCTGCCTACTTGGCCCACCATGGGACACCACGCAACCTGAGCGAGCTGAGCGACCATCGGCTGGTGCACTACGGTGGCGGCAGCGGGCCCAGAGAGAGCGGTTTCGAGTATCTGCAGGCGGATGGCTCGCGCGCCGTGTTGACGATGAGCGGGGCGCTCACGGTGAACGACAGCGAATCCTATCTGGCGGCGGCGCTGGCCGGGCTTGGCATCATCCAGCTGCCGCGAGTCGGGGTGGAGCCACTGCTGGCCAGCGGCGAGCTGGTGGCCATCCTGCCAAAGTGGCAGGCGCCGCCGCTGCCCATTCACGCCCTCTATGCCCATCGCCGTCAGCTGGCCCCCCGGGTGCAGGCGTTCATCCATTGGCTGAGCGGCATTCTGGCGTCGGCACTGGAGCCTGGCGGACTGTGCGATGGCGGGCAGCAAAGCGTCGGGAGCGACGCGGCCGATTAACTCGTTGACGTTACTCTCATCGGCGGCCAGTGCTGCGGGCCTCTCTATGGTTGCCATCGACAATCCCGGTTTGGCGCAAGGAGGGCAGCTTGGCATAATGGCGCCCCATGTTGGCCGCCTCTTTGCTGCGCGGCCAGACCCAGCAACAGTGCAGAGGAGATGAGATGAAATTTATCGGAGCCCACGTCAGTGCGGCCGGCGGGGTGGAGAATACCATCGCCCGTGCCCAGGCCATCGGCGCCAACGCCTTCGCCCTGTTTACCAAGAACCAGCGCCAGTGGCAGGCGGCGCCGCTCTCCGAGGCCAGCATCCGCGCCTTCAAGCTGGCCTGCAAGAAGGGGGGCTTTCGCCCCGAGCAGATCCTGCCCCACGACAGCTACCTCATCAATCTGGGTCATCCCGACCCCGACGGCCTCGCCAAGTCTCGCGATGCCTTTCTGGACGAAATGAAGCGCTGCGAACAGCTGGGACTCTGCTACCTCAATTTTCATCCGGGCAGCCACCTGAAGCAGATCCCGGAGGCGGCCAGCCTCAAGCTGGTGAGCGAATCCATCAACTGGGCGCTGGAGCGCAGCCAGGGGGTGACGGCGGTGATCGAAAACACCGCCGGCCAGGGCACCAACCTCGGCTGGTCGTTCGAGCATCTGGCCACCATCATCGACGGGGTGGAAGACAAGAGCCGGGTCGGCATCTGCTTTGACACCTGCCACGCCTTTGCCGCCGGTTATGACCTGCGCACCGCAGAGGCTTGCGCCGCCGTCTTTGCCGAGTTCGAACAGACGGTGGGCTTCAACTATCTGAAGGGGATGCACATCAACGGCGCCAAGTGCACCTTCGGCAGCCGGGTTGATCGTCACCACAGCCTGCGCGAGGGGAACCTGGGGGAGGCGGTGTTCCATCACATCATGAATGACCATCGCTTCGATGGCATTCCGCTGATCCTGGAGACCATTGACGAGTCCATCTGGGGCGACGAGATCCGCTGGTTGCGCAGCCTGGCAAAGGCATGATGACCTACCGGCAGACAGCATAAGGAAACAGGGATGCAGCAGAGATCAAGCGACCAGCCGCTGCGCTGGGGCATTGCCGGGGCGGGGGCCATTGCCCGCCGTTTTTGTCAGGATGTGAATGGGCACGCCAGTGGCGGCCGGGTGGTGGCGATCGCCGCCCGTGATCAAGCGCGGGCGCAGGCCTTTGCCGACGAGCAGGGCTTGCCCCACGCCCACGGCAGCTATCAGGCGCTGGCGGCCAGCCCCCAGGTGGAGGCGGTCTATGTGGCGGTGATCCACCCGGAGCACGCCGCCCTGATCGAACTCATGCTGCTGGCGGGCAAGCACGTGCTGGTGGAAAAACCGGCGGTGACCCGGGTGGCGGACTGGGATCGGCTGGTGCGGCTCGCCGCCGAGCGGGGCCTGCTGTTGATGGAGGCGATGAAGGTGATGTGCTTCCCCGCCATGCGTGAATTGCTGGGGCGGCTTGCCGCCCTGCCGGCCCCCGACAGGCTGCGGGCCGCCTTTGGTTCGGTGCAGGCGCGGGACGGCAAGCTGTTCGACCCGGCGCTGGCCGGCGGCGCCGCCTGGGATGTGGGGGTTTATCCGCTCTGGCTCTATGCCGCCCTGTGTCACCAGCTCGGGCTGGCGGCGGGTGAGCCCGAGGTCACGCTGTCTCGCCAGGAGAGCGAGGTGGACGAAGCCGCCCGCTTTGATTTTTCCGGCCCGCTCAAGGCCGAACTCACCGCCTCCATCGTGGCGGACCTCGACAAGTCGGCCTGGCTGTCCGGGCCCGGCTGGGCGCTGGAGCTGGTGGGCAAGTGGTGGAATCCCCAGCAGATAGCGTGGCGTGGCGGCGATCCTCTGCCTGCCTGGCCACACGACATCGCGCTGCCGGTCGGGGGCGGCGGCATGCAGCACGAGGCGGATCACTTTGCCGCCTGCGTCAGACAAGGATTGAGCGACTCGCCCTGGGTGCCGCAGGCGCTGAGCAGACAAGTGCTGGGCTGGGTCGAGCGGGGATTGCAGCCCGCGAAACGCTGAGTCACAAGGCTGAATGACAAAGAGGGAGAGCCTGGGCTCTCCCTCTTCTATTGCAACCGATATCCTGGTGGCAAGGGTAGTGCCGGACAATAGGCTGCCCGATCATCCCATTGGCTCAGGTGCTGCTGGCCTCGCTGGAGAGCACATCCTCCTGGGCGCGGCAAAATTGCAGAAAGCGGCGCAGGGTGGCGGAGTGATACTTCTGCCGGTGCCAGATGAGGGAGAGCTGACGGGGGAAGCGACGGGTCAGGGGCAGGGCCACCAGACGACAAGCCTGCAACCGATCCGACACCGCCAGGTGGGAGATGAAGGAGATGCCGAGCCCCTTCTCGACCGCCAGCATTACCGCCTCCAGGGTGTTGAGCTCGAGCCCCGCCTGCCAACGGGGCAGTTCGGACTGGATCTGCTGCTCGAACTGCTCGCGGCTGCCGGACTGGGGCTCGCGCAGCACCCAGGTCTCATCGCTCAGCTGGGCGAGGGAGAGACGGCTGCGGCCGGCGAGGGGGTGAGCGGGCTGGGCCACGATCAGCATCTCGTCGTGGAGCCAGGGCTCGCTGACCAGATCCGGGTGGTGGTTCTCCCCCTCGATCAGCGCCAGATCCAGCTCGAAGTTGGCCAGCAGGTGGCAGAGCTGGTGGGTATTGGTGATGGTGACCCGGGGCGGTTGCCCCAGCTCCTGCTTGCTGGTGGCGAGCAGGGCCGGCAGCAGGTAGTTGCCGATGGTCTGACTGGCGCCGAGGCGCAGCTGGCCGCTCGGTTCGGCATCCGGGCTGAACAGGGTCTCGATGTCCTGCATCCGGGTCAGCAGCTCCTCGGCCGCCGGTTGCAGCAGGCGCCCCTCGTTGTTGAGCTGCAATCTGGGGTGAATGCGATCGAACAGCGGGGTGGCGAGCTGGCGCTCCAGCTCCTGCAACGACTGGGAGACGGCGCCCTTGCTCAGGCACAGTTCATTGGCGGCCAGCCCCAGATTGCCGTAACGGGCGATGGTGGCAAAGACCTTGAGTTGTTGCAGGGTCAGCTTCATGTTTGGATATCCTGAACGATTGATTTAATTCATTTAGATATCGTAAACGATACGGGGCCATTATCCTATGCCCATCGTCTCTCATCAGAGGTTTCAGACATGATCGCAAGAACCCGTCAATCCTTAGGCAAAGCCCCGACTCCCATGGCAGGGCTGGCGCTCGGGATCGCCAGTCTCGGTTGGTGCTGGGAAAATGCCGGTCACTTCGATGGCCGCCTGCAGTTGCTGGGGGCCGCCATTGCCGCCGTGCTGCTGGTGATCCTGACCTTCAAGTTTCTGCTGCACCCGCGCCTGCTGTGGCAGGATCTGGCCCACCCCGTGGTCGGCAGCGTGGTGCCCACCTATGCCATGGGCACCATGGTGGTTTCCAAGGCGGTCGGCATGCTCGACGCCGGTCTGGGCGAGGGGCTCTGGCTGTTTGCCGTGCTGCTGCACCTGGCGTTCCTGGCCACTTTCGTCTGGCATCGGGCCAAACAGTTTGAAATCCACCACATGGTGCCGAGCTGGTTCGTGCCGCCGGTGGGGATCATCGTCGCGGACGTCGCCTTCCCGGGCGGCCAGTTTGCGGCGCTGGCCAACGGCCTGCTCTGGTTCGGCATGCTCTGCTATGGTCTGATGCTGCCGCTGATGCTCTATCGCCTCATCTTCAGCCATGAAGTGCCGGATGCCGCCAAACCGACCATCGCCATCCTGGCGGCCCCCGCCAGCCTGTCACTGGCCGGTTACCTGACCGTGAGCGAGGAACCCTCCCTGCTGCTGGTGGCCGTGCTGCTGGGGATTGCGGTACTGATGACCTGCATCATCTATCTGGCCTTCATCAAGCTGCTGCGTCTGCCGTTCTCACCGGGCTACGCCGCCTTCACCTTCCCGCTAGTGATCGGCGCCACCGCCCTGTTCAAGGTGAGCCACCTGGTCGAGCAGTGGCCCCAGGCGGCCGAGTATGTCGAACAGATCCGGCTGCTGGCCCACTTCGAACTGGGCGCCGCCACTCTGATCGTCGGCTATGTGGCCCTGCGCTACCTGATGTTCTTCCTGCCGCTTGGCGGCAGCGACGAGGTGGCGCACGGCATGGTTCGTCGCTAAGAAAAAGACGGCGAGAGCCGGGATACGGGGTGTTGATGAGCAACCTTGCGGCAGACAGGGGCCATCAACCGGATAATGACCAAGCGCTTTACCCTCGGGTGAAGCGCTTTTTGTACCGGTTCTGGCAGCAAAAGGTGCCATTCATGCCCATTGGTGCCCCGTTTTTTGCGCCAGCGCCCAGCCTGGGGGGACAATGATGAATTTCACTGGTATTACCTGTCAGGACGAATACAATGCAGCTCCATTTTCTTAGCTTGATCCCCATCCATGTCTTCCCATGATCCCGTGTTTGACACCCGCTTCGAGGCCAGATTCCTGCATCCACGCTATTGGCTCAGCTGGCTGGCGCTTGGCGTACTGATGCTGCTGGCCTTCGTGCCGGTCCGTCTGCGCGACCGTCTCGCCGCCGCCCTGGCACCGCTGGTGTTCCGTATCTCGAAAAAGCAGATCTATATCGCCAGAACCAACCTGGCACTCTGTTTTCCGCAAAAGAGCGAGGCCGAACGCGACGCCATCCTGATGACCTCGATCCGGGTCGGTCTCAAGAGTCTGCTCGGCTTTGGCGAGTTCTCCGTGCGCAGCCCCGCCTATCTGATGAGCCGGATGCAGGTCAGCGGCTGGGAACATATCGAGGCGGAGCAGGCCGCCGGCCGACCGGTGATCCTGGTGGTGCCCCACAGCTGGCCGGTGGATGCGGCCGGTTACTATTTCACCCGGCGCGGGGTGCCCATGTGCACCATGATGAAGCGGGCACGCAACCCGGTCTTTGACTGGCACCTCAATCGGGCCCGGGCCCGCAACGGCTGCCGGGTCTATGAGCGCAGTGCCGGCATCAAGGCGGTGATCCGTACCATCAAGGGTGGTCGCAGCTTCTTCTATCTGCCGGATCAGGATCATGGCCGCGAGAAGAGCATCTTTGCCCCCTTCTTCGGGCACCCCAAGGCGACGCTGCCGGCGTTGCCACGCCTGGTGCAGGTGAGCGGGGCCAAGGCGGTGCCGCTGCTGGCTTGCTATGACGAGGCCAAGCACTGCTACCGGCTGGAGATCGACGCGCCGTTTGACAACTATCCCACCGAGGACGTGATGGCCGACACCTGCCGGATGAACGACATGGTGCAGCAGCAGCTCTGCCGCGACCCAGGTCAGTACATGTGGTTCCTCAAGATCTTCGATACCCGCGAAGATCAGGTGGGCCTGGATGGTCGCTACGAGGCGGGGATCCAGCGCATCCGCAGTGGCTTGCAGCCGCTGCCCTGAGGCGACACGCCTTTATGTCATATGGCCCTGCGGGGCCATTCTTATTGGCGATGGTGACCCGTCATGGGGGGAGGGCTTCCTTGCCTGCCAGCCCGGTAGACGGGGGGCGTGGCCGCCAAAGTGGAAAAATTTGTCAGGATAATTAAAATAACCGTTTATTTTCTATGACTTGATGGCGGCCATGTCCTCACACGATCCGGTTTTTGACACCTCATTTCATCCCCGTCTGCTGCATCCGCGCTGGTGGGGCAGCTGGCTGGCGCTCGGTCTGCTCTGTCTGCTGGCGCTGGTGCCCCATGGCCTGCGCGACCGGCTCGCCAACCGTCTGGCGCCCACCCTGCTGCGGATGTCAAAGAAGCAGGCCTACATTGCCGAGACCAACCTCAAGATCTGTTTTCCCGAGCTGGACGAGGCAGGCCGTCAGGCCCTGCTGCTCAAATCGATCCGGGTTGGTCTCAAGACCTTCATGGGCTTTGCCGAGCTGACCCTGCGCAGCGCCGCTCATCTGGCCAGCCGCGTCAAGGTGCGTGGCTGGGAGCATATCGAGGCAGAGCGGGCCGCCGGCCGGCCGGTGATCCTGGTGGTGCCCCACACCTGGGCGGTGGACATGATCGGCCGCTACTTCGCCATTCGGGGGCTGACCATGTGCACCATGATGAAGAGCCCGAAAGATCAGGTGTTTGACTGGTACATCAACCGCGAGCGGGCCAAGGGCGGCAAGGTATATGAGCGCAGCGTCGGCATCAAGCCGGCCATCAAGGCGATCCGCAGTGGCGCCAGCTTCTTCTACCTGCCGGATCAGGATCACGGCCGCGAGGCCAGCATCTTCGTGCCTTTCTTCGGCCATCCCAAGGCGACCCTGCCGGCCCTGCCCAAGCTGGTGAAACTGACCGGCGCCAGGGCGGTGCCCATTCTTGCCTGCTATGACGAGGAGGAGGGCTGCTACCGGCTGGAGATCGAGCCGCCTTTCGACCCCTATCCCGGTGCGGATCTGGTGGCCGATGTCTGTGCCATGAACGGCATGGTGGAGCAGCAGCTGCGCCAGCATCCCGAGCAGTACATGTGGTTTCTCAAGATCTTCGAGACCATGGAGCACCAGCAAGGTTCGGATGGGTTCTACGAAGAGGGCATTAAGCGGATCCGTGGCGATCTCCCTCCCGGGGAGTGAGGCCGGCCGACCCGGCGGCGCGGGTTATCGCACCGGGATCATCGCGGTTGCCGGCACGCCGGGTGCCGTCAGGAAACAGGGATAGGCAAGTGGCCCGGGAGGGGCTATCTTCTGATGCGCAAATAGGGTAAAAGGGCGGCCATGAAAATTCCAAATCGAATCCAACCTCTGGTTGATGACGGCCTGGTCGATGACGTCATCAGCCGGCTGATGAGCGGCAAAGAGGCCGACGTCTATGTGGTGCGCTGCGGCGACGAGATCCGCTGCGCCAAAGTCTATAAAGAGGCGTCCAAGCGCAGCTTCAAGCAGGCCGTGGTCTATCAGGAAGGGCGCAAGGTGCGCGGCAGTCGCGATGCCCGCGCCATGGAGAAAGGCTCCAAATACGGTCGCAAGCAGCACGAAGAGGTGTGGCAGAACACCGAAGTCGATGCCCTGTTCAAGCTGGCGGCGGCCGGAGTGCGGGTGCCCAGGCCCTATGTCTGCCTCGATGGCGTGCTGTTGATGGAGCTCATCACCGACGAAGAGGGCAATGTCGCCCCCCGTCTCAATGACGTGGCGCTCTCTGCCGAGCAGGCGGTCATCGACCATGCCAAGGTGATCCGTTATGTGGTGCGCATGCTCTGCGCCGGCCTCATCCATGGCGATCTCTCCGAGTTCAACGTGCTGGTGGACAGCCAAGGCCCGGTCATCATTGACCTGCCCCAGGTGGTGGATGCCGCCGCCAACAACCAGGCCAGGGCCATGCTGGAGCGCGACGTCAACAACATGCGCAACTACTACGGCATGTATGCCCCCGAGCTGCTCAAAACCCGCTACGCCCGGGAGATGTGGGCCCTGTATGAAGATGGCAAGCTGACCCCGGACAGCGAGCTGACCGGCTTGTTCGAGGAGAGCCGCGAGCAGGTGGATCTCGACTCAGTGCTGCACGAGATCGAGAGCGCCCAGGAGGAGGCGTTGGCCCGTCAGGCCAGGATGAAGGCCGAAGAGGAAGACAGCTACTGATCTTGCTGCGGGTGGCCGTGGCCAGTGAAAAAAGAGCGCCTGTGGCGCTCTTTTTTATTGTCTGCCGCTCGGTCCTGGCCCCTTGGTCGGTGCCAGCCGGTAAAACCGGAGCCAGCAGCGATCGCCGGCATGGTAGCGGCGATCCAGCCATTGCCCGCCGGCGGCGGCAATGACCTTGAGCGAGGCGGCATTTGCCTCGTCACAGCTGATGAGCACGGGCTCGCTCAGCACATGGCGCTGCAGCCAGCCGAGCAGGGTGCGGGCGACGCCTTGACCCCGGCGGGAGGGGCGGGTCTCGTAACCGATATGGCCGAGCCACTGGCGGGTGGCGGAGTTGTCGCCGTGACGCAGGCGCAAGGTGGCGAGGATCTCTTCCCCCTCGAGGGCAAAATAGGTGGTGGTAGGTGGGTAGCCCGGTGGCAGATGCAGCCCATCAGCATGGGCGAGCAACTCCTGCAGCCACTGATCCGGGTCGAATTGCGCCACCTGATAGAGCGGCAACCCGGCGGCGCCACATTCGGCAACGTAGCGGCGGTAGGCGGGGGCGTCGGTCAGCCGAGCGGCCCGGCACTCGATGGGGGGTTGCATCAGGTCTGGGTGGCCAGGGGCCACAGCGGCCTGGGCTCGCTGTGGTGCGGCTCCTGGATGCAGGCGCGCTGGCGGCCAGCCTGCTTGGCGGCATAGAGTGCCCGATCCGCGCGCGGATAGGCCTGCTCGAAGCTCTCGCCCTGCTGCAGCGAGGTCAGTCCGATGCTGAGGCTGATGGGGCCGCCGGCCAGCGGCCGGGTGGCATCTGCGACCCGTTGCTGCAGGGTCTGGCAGCAGGCCGGCAGTGTCTGCGATGTCTCCATCACCAGCAGCGCCAGCTCGTCGCCGCCAAGGCGCCCGGCCAGCCCCGCCGGCGGCAGGCTCTCCCGGATCACCCGGCCCACCGCCCGCAACATGGCGTCGCCGGCGGGGTGACCGTGGCGGTCGTTGATCTGCTTGAAGTTGTCCAGGTCGATCAGCAGTAACTGCCAGGGGCGGGCACTGCGACAGGCGCGCGCCGCCAGCTGCTGCTCGAAATGGTGGCGACTGTCCAGCCCGGTCAGGGCATCCAGGTTGGCGCGTCGCTCCAGCTCGCGCTGGGTGGCAAGCAGCGCCTGCTGCTGGCGGGTGTGCACCAGGCTCAGCAAAATGAAGCTGCGGGCGATGGTAAAGAGCAGGCTGAGCAGGATCACCGGGCCGAGCAGGGGATCGGTCAGGCTGGAGGCGGCCGACTCCGGCCACCACTGATGCTTGGCCATCCTGACCAGTTGCAGGGCCAGTTGCAGGGCGAGCAGCAGGATGGCGAAGCGCAACACCCGGTAGGCGGGCGCCAGCCGCTGATAGCGCCAGAGCTGCCACAGCAGCAGGCATATCTGCAGTGAGATGGCCCCGGAGAGCACCACGATCCGGCTGTGTATGTCATCCGGTGGCAGCTGCGCGGCGGTAACGGCAAACAGCAGGAAGCCGGCGAGGGCGAGGAGCGGGCAGAGCCAGCCGAAACGGTCGGCCTCGCGCCGGAAAAAGTGGCGCAGCCCCCGTTCATAGAGCAGCGGGGTAGCGATGATCAGCAGGTTGGTGAGCAGGATGTTGGCAAGGGAGCTATCCCCCGTGAGGGTGCGCAGCAGCAGACAACCAAAGGCAGCGGCGATGGCCAGCTCGCTGGCCGACCAGTAGAGCAGGGCCCGGATGCGGCGCTGGGTATGCCACACATAGGCGAAAATGGCCGCGACCCCGACGTGCGACAGCGTGACGAACAGCACCAGGCTCAACAATTGCGCTGAGGAAAACAGATTTTGCATCTAGGGGTCTCTCTGGGCTCGTCCTGCCGGTCACTGTGTCTCGACCCTGAGGGTCGCCATGACAGTGCCGGATCACAACATGAATCCGACCCATTATCAATGGCTTGAGCTGCTGGATCCCGATCCTGGCCACAACCGGATCGATGGCGGCAGCTGACGCGATTCATCAAGGATTCGAAACGGGGTTTGTCGATCGCGCCACCCGTCTGGGGAGTGTCAGGTTGGCTGCACCGGCAGCGCCATGACGGTGGCCTCCCGGCCGAGATGGGCCAGCAGGCGGCGCACATCGTCCAGCGTGATGATGAGGGTGGCTGTGTTGACCAGCGGGTGGCACTGCACCCGCTCGGCCTGCCAGATGGCCTCGTCCACCACCAGTTCCACCGCTTTTTCCCTGTCGCGCACCATGGCGAGCAGGGTGACCGACCCAGGGGTGAGGCCAAGCACGGCTTCCAGGCGCTCGGGCGAGCCAAAGCTCAGCCGCTTGACCCCAAGGGCGGCAGCCAGTGCCTTGAGATCGACCCGGCTCTCTTCCGGCGTCACCACCAGAAACAGTCGCTCGCTCTTCGGGTCACGCAAAAAGAGGTTCTTGGTCTTGGCGGCGGGCAGCTTGGGCAGCAGCCGACTGGCCTCCTCGCAGGTGAAGACGGGGGCGTGATCGATGCGCTGATAGGGAATGGCCAGCTGATCCAGCAGAGAGTAGAGCGCCACGTGACCTCCTGATGTCGGGTGAAGAATGGGGTGTTGGATGAATGGCGCGGCGAATAAAGCCGCCACCGGCAGTGGCTGCCAGTCTGGCCGAGCTTACCAGTTTGCGGCGCGACTCGCAGCCTGGCGTGGCCATGGCGGCTGGCGTGGCAATTGCAGCAAAGCACTGTATGAACGTACAATGGTTCCATCCCAGCGTTGACCCCAGTAGCCTGCATGACCGAGATCCAGCCTGTTCCTCCCGTTACTCTGCCACTCGATGGCTTCATCCTGACCCGTCACGGGCGGGATGTGCGTGGTCGCAACGGGCATGGCGAACACACCGAGATCGTAATGTGGCTCTGGAGCGCGCAGGGGCCGGTACGACTGGTGGTGCCGGGGCAGGAGCCGGTCTTCTTCCTGCCCCAGAGCCATATGGAAGAAGCCGCCGAGCTGTTCAAGGGGGCGGGGGTGAGCGGGCGGTTTCGCCGCCTGCCGATGCACACCTTCGATGGCCGCGCCGTGGTGGGTTGCTACTTTGCCACCTTGAGCGCCTTTCACCGCGCCATCGAGCTGCTGCTCATCCGCGGGCTGGAGCACTTCGAGGCGGATATCCGGCTGCCGGAGCGCTACCTGATGGAGCGTTTCATCACCGCCGGTATGCGCTTCGAGGGGCGCACCCTCAAGAAAGGGGGCAAGCACGGCTACTGGGAGGTGAACGAGGCACGCTGCGCACCGCAGGCGGTGACGCCGACCCTCTCCTGGGTGTCGCTGGACGTGGAGTGCGCCATGGACGGGGCGCTCTTCTCGGTGGGGCTCTACAGCGAAGAGGATGCGCGGGTCATCATGATCGGTACGCCGGAGGCGGATGCTGACAGCTGGAGTACCCAGGTCGAGTGGGTCGCGGACGAGAGCGCCCTGCTGAGTGCGCTGGAGCGCTGGTTTGTGCGGCACGACCCGGATCTGATCATCGGCTGGAACGTGGTCAACTTCGACTTTCGCCTGCTGCTGCGCCGCGCCGAGCTCAACAAGCGGCGGCTGCGGCTGGGGCGCGGTCACGAGCTCTGCTTCTGGCGATCGTCGCGCAATGATCCCCAGAGCGGCAGCGTCATCATCCCCGGGCGCATGGTGCTCGATGGCATCGACACCCTCAAAAGCGCCACCTGGCAGTTCCCGAGCTACAGCCTGGATGCGGTGGCGAGCGAGCTGCTCGGCCGCGGCAAGGATATCGAGGACGTGGCCAACCGGGGGGAGAAGATCACCGAGCTGTTCCACTCCGACAAGGAGGCGCTGGCCCGCTACAACCTGGAGGATTGCAGGCTGGTATGGGAGATCTTCGATTTCTGCCACCTCATCCCCTTTGCCATCGAGCGCGCCTCCCTCACCGGCCTCGAGCTGGACCGGGTCGGGGGCTCGGTGGCGGCGTTTACCAATCTCTATCTGCCGCGGCTGCATCGCGGCGGCTACGTGGCGCCCAATTTGCCGGCCGACGGCGGGCTGGCGAGCCCCGGCGGCTATGTGATGGACTCCAAACCGGGCCTCTATCGCCACGTGCTGGTGCTCGACTTCAAGAGCCTCTATCCCAGCATCATTCGCACCTTCTGCATCGATCCCATGGGGCTCATCGAGGGGCTGCAGCACCCCGAGCACGCCATTGCGGGCTTTCGCGGCGCCCTGTTCTCCCGCGAGCGCCACTTCCTGCCGGATCTCATCGCCACCCTGTGGGCGGCGCGGGATCGGGCCAAGGCCGCCAGCAACAAGGCGCTCTCGCAGGCCATCAAGATCATCATGAACTCCTTCTACGGGGTGCTGGGCTCGGGGGGCTGCCGCTTCTACGACCCGAGGCTTGCCTCCTCCATCACCTTGCGCGGTCACGGCATCATGCAGCAGACCCGGGAGTGGATCGAAGGGGAGGGCTTCGAGGTGATCTATGGCGACACCGACTCCACCTTCGTGCACCTAGGGCGGGATGCCAGCCCCGAGCAGGCGGACGAGATTGGCCGGCGGCTGGCGAAGATGATCAACGACAACTGGGCCGCACTGATCAAGCGCGAGTTCGATTTGCCGAGCCATCTGGAGATCCAGTACGAGACCCACTATCGCCGCTTCCTGATGCCCACCATCCGCGGGCTGGAGAAGGGGAGCAAGAAGCGCTATGCGGGGCTGGTGGCGGGCCATCAGGCAGATGAAGAGGAGCAGCTGGTGTTCAAGGGGCTCGAATCGGTGCGCACCGACTGGACGCCCCTTGCCAAGGCGTTTCAGACCCGCCTCTATGAAATGGTGTTTCACGACCAGGATCCCAGCGGCTATGTGCGCACCATGGTGGACGAGACCCGGGCCGGCCAGCACGATGAGCTGTTGGTCTATCGCAAGCGGCTGCGCCAGAAACTCGAGGAGTACCAGAAGAACGTGCCACCCCATGTGCGGGCGGCGCGCCTGGCGGACGAGGAGAACCTGCGCCGTGGCCTACCCCAGCGCTACCAGCATCGGGGCTCCATCGCCTACCTGATGACCCTCAATGGCCCCGAGCCGCTGGAATACCGGCGCAGCGCCATCGACTACGAGCACTACATCGACAAGCAGTTAAGGCCCATTGCCGATGCGATCCTCCCCTTTATCGGCGAGTCGTTCGAGCGGATCTGCGGCCAGCAGCTCGATCTCTTCTGAGCGGCGTGGAGCGGGGAGAGGTTGACCTGCCAGGCACGATTGAGCATGTGGCGGGTGCCGCCGTGCGGATGAGGAGTCAGCAGGGGAAATGCAAAAAGCCCGCTCGAGGAGCGGGCTTTTCTAATCTGGTGCGTCCTAGTGGATTCGAACCACCGACCCCCACCATGTCAAGGTGATGCTCTAACCAGCTGAGCTAAGGACGCAGGGTGCGCAAGGCGACTTTATCTGATTGCAGGGGAGTGGTGGGTTTAATTGGATTCGAACCAACGACCCCTACCATGTCAAGGTAGTGCTCTAACCAACTGAGCTATAAACCCACATCTGTGTTCAACCGGATTCGAACCAACGACATCGCCTATGCCATGTCAAAGTACTGTTCTAACCAATTGAGCTATAAATCCACATCTGCAATATATTCAAGCTGTTATGGTGCGTCCTAGTGGATTCGAACCACCGACCCCCACCATGTCAAGGTGATGCTCTAACCAGCTGAGCTAAGGACGCATAACAGGTTTCCATGATGGTGCGTCCTAGTGGATTCGAACCACCGACCCCCACCATGTCAAGGTGGTGCTCTAACCAGCTGAGCTAAGGACGCATCAAGGAAAAGTGGTGGGTTTAATTGGATTCGAACCAACGACCCCTACCATGTCAAGGTAGTGCTCTAACCAACTGAGCTATAAACCCACTTTGCAAACCGGGTCAGAAACCCGTTTCACCACGCCAGCACTGCTGGCGTGGTCGGCATACTACCCATGCCCCCCAAGGCTGTCAACAGGGCGCATGCACAAAGCAGACTGTTTGCCCAGTTCTTGCGCAGCCTGTTGATTTTGCAGGCGAGTTTGTCCTATTGCGCCTTGGAGAGGGCGCTGCAGGCCTCCGGGCTGGCAAAGCGGCCATAGATATGACGCAGGCGGGCACCCAGCATCAGGGCGGCGCCGGTGAGGCCGACGATGAAACCGATCCAGAAGCCCTGCGGCCCCATGCGCGGCACCAGCCAGTCGGTCAGCCCCAGGATCATGCCGGTGGGCAGCCCCAGTCCCCAGTAGGCGACGATGGTGACGTAGAAGATCGCCTTGGTGTCCTTGTAACCGCGCAGGGCGGCTGCGGCCACTACCTGTACCGAGTCGGAGATCTGATAGATGGCGGCGAAGAACAGCAGTATGGCCGCAAGGGTGATCACCTGCAGGTCGTCGGTGTAGATACTGGCGATATGCTCGCGCAGCAGCACGGTGAGGGCGGCGGTACCGGCAGCCACCGCCATGCCCAGCATCAGGCCGGTGCGGGCGGCGACGCGGGCGTGCTCGGGCTGACCCTCGCCGATGCTGTGGCCGACCCGGATGGTGACACCCACCCCAATCGACAAGGGCAGCATAAACACCAGGCTGGAGAAGTTGAGGGCTATCTGGTGGCTCGCCACCGTCTCTGCACCGAAGGGGGCCAGCATCAGCGCCACCACGGTAAACAGGGTCACCTCGCAGAAGATGGCCATGGCGATGGGAAAGCCCAAACGGAACAGGCGCCAAATCCGGCTGCCATTGGGGCGGGCGAGCCGGGAGAAGAGGTTGATCTCCTTGAAGTGGGAGGAGAGCTTCACATAGACGATCATCGCCAGCAGCATGGCCCACAGCACGATGGCGGTGGCCACGCCACAACCCACCCCGCCGAGCTTGGGCATGCCGAGGTGGCCGTGGATGAAGACATAGTTGGCGGGAATATTGACCGCCAGCCCCACGAAGCCGATCACCATGGTCGGCATGGTGTGGGATAGCCCCTCGCTGAAGTTGCGCAGCACCTGGAACAGCACGAAGGCGGGCAGGCCCCACATGATGGCGTGCAAGAAGCCGGTGGTCTTGGCGGCCATGACGGGATCCACCTTCATCAGGTGCAGCGCCAACGGGCTGAAATAGAGCGCCAGCATGGCGATCGGGATCACCATCAGCGCCAGCCAGAAGCCCTGATGCACGGCGGGACGTACCTCGTCCCGCTTGCGGGCCCCGTTGAGCTGGGAGACGATGGGGGTGAGCGCCATGATGATGCCCTGGGTCAGCAAGATGATCGGCAGCCAGAAACTGGAGGCCACCGACACCGCGGCCAGATCCACGGCGCTGACCTGGCCTGCCATCACGGTATCGACGAAGCTCATGGCGACCTGGGCCACCTGGGCCACCAGAATGGGACTGGCTAGACGAACGAGTTGCCTCGCCTCGGACCAATAACGTTGCACTGACACCTCCGAGTGGATCAGATAAAGCGTAAAAAGAGCGGGTAGCGGGAAGAGCCTTTGCACTCCCGAAACGGGAATGCAAAGTGCGGGGGGGTCATTCTAGCCTGAAATTCATCCGGGACGAAACGTTTGGCGCAAGGGCCGGATCAGGCGTCTTCGTGATCGCTGATCAGCAGGTTGGCGGCGGCGTAGGCGGCCTGTTCGCGCAGATCCGCCGGCACCCGCTCGTCCGATGCCACGGCGTTGAGCGCCCTGATGGTGGCGGCAATGGCCTGTGGCACATAACCCTGTTCCCCGGAGCCAATCTGGTTGTAGGCGATGCGAATGGCCTCACAGCATTGATATACCTGCATTTTTATTTCCTTGTCAGCGCTGGTTTGAATGCCGTCACTATAGCGATCGGCCGCCCGCTTGTCAGCCAGTGCGCTTGTCTGGGGCCCGTGGCGAGGTTACCCTGCCCTTTTTCGTAGCAGGAGACGAGACATGTTCACCGGCATAGTACAGGGGACCGCCGAACTGGTGGCCATCGACGAGCTGCCCAACTTTCGCACCCACCTGATCCGCATGCCGAACCCGGCCTGGGGCGAGGGGCTGGCGCTGGGCGCCTCCGTGGCCCACAATGGCTGCTGCCTGACCGTCACCCGGGTCGAGGGGGAGCTGGTCAGCTTCGATCTGATGCAGGAGACCCTGCGCCTCACCAACCTCGGCCAGCTGCAGCCGGGGGACAAGGTCAACGTGGAGCGGGCGGCCCGCTTTGGCGACGAGATTGGCGGCCACGCCATGTCCGGCCACATTATGGGCACCGCACAGGTTGTCTCGGTCATCGACACTCCCAACAACCGGCAGGTGTGGTATCGCCTCGCCCCAACGCTGATGAAATACGTGCTGACCAAGGGTTACATCGGCATCGACGGCATCAGCCTCACCGTGGGAGAAGTGCGCAGCAACGAGTTCTGCGTCAATCTCATTCCCGAGACGCTGGCTCGCACCAACCTGGGTTGGGTCAAAGCCGGCTGGCACACCAACATCGAGATTGACCCCCAGACCCAGGCCATCGTTGACACGGTGGAGCGGGTACTGGCGGCCCGTCAGCCGGGGTAAGCTGACCCACGCGCCCTCAGGGATTTGCCATAGAAAAGGGCCTGCATCATGCAGGCCCTTGGCGATCTTGTGGGTGGGTTCACTCGCAGTCAGAACATCTGTTCATCGTCTGCGTCCACAAACAGTTGCAGACAGTCGCGCGCCTCATCCCGGTGCAGTCGCAGGTGGATGGGGTTGCAGCAGGCCATGCAATCCTCGTAGAACTCCTGATCCCCCTGGCTGGCATCCAGCTCGACCCGGGTATGATGGCCACAGTGGGGGCAGACGATGCGCTTGCTGGTGTACTCGATCATGATGACCTCCTCGGGCCCGTGGGCCGCCTCTCTCCCCTGATTCTAGTTGGTTCGCACTGTCCTGACCGCGAGCAAGCGCACGTTTATGACCGGGATCAAGGGAGGCAGGAGGTCAGTCCGGCAGCGCCTGCGTGCTGTTTACTTGACCCAGTTGGCCAGCATCTCGGCATCCAGCTCGGTGAGCGAGCGTAGCTGATGATCGGCAATGGCCAGACGGGGATCGCCCACCAGCGCGGGGTCCGGCACGATCAGCGCGGCCATGGAGGCCGCCTTGGCCGCCAGCAGGCCGGTGAAGCTGTCTTCTATGGCCAGGCAATGCACCGGCTCCACTCCCAGCTTCTCGGCGGCGTGGATATAGACATCCGGGTGTGGCTTGCCGAAGCGCTCCACCTCGGCGGAGTGAACCGCCAGGAAGCGATCGCGAATGCCGAGCTTGCCGAGCACCGCCTCCACCATGGCAAAGGGGGAGGAGGTCGCCAGACCCACCTTTAGGCCCTGGGCCTCGATGAGATCGAGTGCCTCCAGCACGCCGGCCTTGGCCTGACCTTCGGAGAGGATCAGCGCGTTGACCCGATCCAGGATGCGCTGCACCACCTCTTCCTGGCTGGGGCCGCTCCAGGGGCGCAGTCGATACCAGTGGGCCACCAGCTGATCGATGCGCACGCCGATGGTCGATTCGCAATCTTCCACCGTGTGGGGATGACCCAGCTCGGAGAACACGGCCATCTGGGCCCGTTGCCAAAAGGGTTCCGAGTCGATCAGAACACCATCCATATCGAAGATCACGGCAGTTAACATCTTGTACTCCTGACATAGGTGAAGGGGGGATTATAAGCGAGGCGCCTCAATGCAAAAGGGGCATTGCCATGCCCCTTGCGCCGGATCACGCAGGCAAACGTTTGTTTGTGCGAGACAAAAAATAGTGGTCAGAAGAGCACGTCCACCCCGGCGGCCACGGCTTTGGCCTGCTCGACAGCGGTGGGGCAATCTGCAGCTCGGGCCAGCGCCACGCCGAGTCGGCGGCGACCGGCGATCTCCGGCTTGCCAAATAGCCGCAACTGGGCACCCGGTACCAGCGCCAATGCCTCGCCAATCCCCTGATAGCGGATGTCCTGACTGTGACCTTCGCGCAGCACCACGGCGGAGGCGCTCGGCCCGTACTGGGTGATGGTGCCGATGGGCAGCCCCAGAATGGCGCGCACGTGCAGGGCGAACTCGGAGAGATCCTGAGAGATGAGGGTCACCATGCCGGTGTCGTGCGGGCGCGGCGAGACCTCGCTGAACCACACCTCGTCACCCTTGATGAAGAGCTCGACCCCGAACAGACCGTAACCACCGAGCGCCTCGACCACCTTGGCCGCCACGGCTTTGGAACGGGCCAGCGCCAGCTCGCTCATGGCCTGCGGCTGCCAGGATTCGCGGTAGTCGCCATCTTCCTGCCGATGACCGATGGGCTGGCAGAAGTGGATGCCATCGACGGCGCGCACCGTGAGCAGGGTGATCTCGTACTCGAAGGGGACGAAGCCCTCGACGATCACCTTGCCACGGCCGGCGCGACCCCCCTCCTGGGCATGGGTCCAGCTCTCGTCAAGGTTGGCGAGGTCCCGCAGCACGCTCTGTCCCTTGCCGGACGAGCTCATCACCGGCTTCACCACGCAGGGCAGACCGATGGTGTCAACGGCGGCGACGAACTCCTCCTTGCTCTGGGCAAAGCGGTAGGGGGAGGTGGGCAAGCCCAGCGTCTCGGCGGCGAGGCGGCGGATCCCCTCCCGGTTCATGGTGAGCTGGGTGGCGCGGGCATTGGGCACTACCTTGACGCCTTCTTGCTCGAGAGCGGCCAGGGTATCGGTGGCGATGGCTTCAAGCTCGGGGATGATGAGGTCGGGTTTGACCTCGTTGACCAGGGCGCGCAGGGCGGCGCCGTCCAGCATGTCCAGCACATGGGCTCTGTGCGCCACCTGCATGGCGGGGGCATCGGCATAGCGGTCGGCGGCGATCACCTCGATGCCGAAGCGTTGCAGCTCGATGGCGACCTCCTTGCCAAGTTCGCCGGAGCCCAGCAGCAGGGTGCGGGTGGCGCCGGGGCGGGTAGCGGTTCCAAACATGTGATCTCTCCTGATGTCGTGAGTGATGGTTGATGGCCGCTATTGCGCGAATAGCGGGCAAAAAAAGAGGCACGCATGGCGTACCTCAGGAAACGGATTTGTGGGCGCGCTGCTCCAGATGGGTGAGCAGGGTGATGGCGCCGATGATGATGGCGGCCCCGAGCCACAATCGGCCGGGCGGCGCCCAGCCAAACACCAGCCAGCCGGCCAGCACGTTCATGGGCAGCTTGGCAAAATCAAAGGGTTGCACGAACGAAGCCTCGGCCACGCTGTAGGCACGGGCGATGGACATCTGGGCCAGTGCCGACAGCACGCCGGAGGCAGCCACCAGCAGCCACTGGGTTTCGCTCGGCCACTGCCACTCCGGCAGCGCCAGCATGGCGTTGAACGGGGTGCTGAAGATGAGCAGGTAGACGACGATGGTGTGGGACGACTCGCTCGCCGCCTGATAGCGCACCAGCAAGGAGTAGCCGGCCCAGAACAGGGCCGCCGCCACCGGCAGCAGCGAGGCCCAGCTGAAATCGTCGGTCCAGGGGGCCAGGATCAGCATGGCGCCGACAAAGCCGGCCAGGGTCGCCAGAATGCGGGCCCGGCTCACCTGCTCTTTGAGAAAGAGCGCCGACCCCAGGGTGGCAAACAGCGGCGACGTCATCAGCAGCGCGATGCCTTGCCAGATGGGCACGGGCACCGCCAGCGCCCACAGCCAGAACTGGATGCCGACCACCGCCAGGGCGACCCGCAGCAGGTGCAGCCGCAGCTGGTTGGTCATCAGCGACTGGCGCAGACCGTGACGAATGAGCCAGGGCAGCAGGCAGACCAGGGCAATCAGATATTGATGGAAGGCGACCTGGGTCGAAGGAAGGCCGAGCTTGAAGCTGACATACTGGCTCAGGCTGTTGACGGCGGCGAAGCAGAGGCCCGCTACCATCATCCAGACTGCACCGGCAAAGGGAGAGTGCCTGCGCGAGGGTGTCATGGGATCCGGAACGCTGAAAAAAGTGCGGCGGATCATAACGGCAATCGTTTGTTCTGCCAAGCCTTGGCGGGGCGAGGGAGCGGAGGCTGGCGAGAGAGTGAGCTAACATCAAATATTTTGAATAAGTTGAGCATCTATTTTCGCTATCTGTATAGAAGCCCAATGTTTAGAGTGACCTCCATCGACAGCACCGCTGTTCAACCGACAACCAAATGGAGTTTCACCATGGCCAACATCCTCGTACTCAAGTCCAGCATCCTGGGTCAATATTCCCAATCCAACGCCCTGATCGACGGCTTCCTGGCCGACCATCCGTCCGACACCGTCACCGTGCGTGATCTGGCGTCCCTGAACCTGCCGGTACTGGATGGCGAGCTGGCCATGGGCCTGCGCGGTGGTGAGAACCTCAATGAGCGTCAACTGGCCGTGCTGGCCCAGTCCGACGAGCTGGTTGCCGAATTGAAGGCAAGCGATCTGGTGGTGATTGCCGCCCCCATGTACAACTTCAACATCCCGACCCAGCTGAAGAACTGGATCGATCTGGTGGCCCGCGCCGGCGTTACCTTCCGTTACACCGAAACCGGTCCGGTCGGCCTGGTGGAAAACACCCGCGCCCTGGTGATCAGCCCCCGCGGCGGCATGCACGTCGGCAGCGCCACCGATCTGGTGACCCCCTACATGCGCACCGTGCTGGGCTTCATCGGCATCAAGGAGGTGGACTTCATCTACGCCGAAGGCATGGGCATGGGCCCGGATGCCCAGGCCAAGGGCATCGAGCAGGCCAAAGGCCAGCTGGAGACGCTGGCACTCTGATCAAGACGGCACTTTGCCAGACGTCAGAAAGCGACAACGCAGCCCTCGGGCTGCGTTGTCTGTTTTGGGGTCTTGTGGCGAATGAGGCCGGACAGGTCAATCCCGCAGAAAGCGGCGACAGCCGCTGCCGACCATCAGGCAGACCGCTACCAGGGAGCCCAGCAGCAGGGTGGTGAGCCACTGCTCGGCGCTGTCGGGCAGGCGCGGTGAGAAGAGGCTGATCATCAGCAGGGCACAGAGGGTGATCAGGCTGGTCGGGCGGGTCAGGAACATCATGGGTCATCCTTGGCTGCGGCTGGTAAGTAGAAGGCTAACCGCGGTCTGTGACAGCAAGATGTATCCATACCTCTTGCCGCAGGTCAGTTGACCGGGGTAGCCATCACCATAGCAGCTTTTGCCGCCGGAGCTAGCGGCATGGGCCGGGTTGTGATCCGGATCCCTATCTGAACTGCTTCTGATCTTCCTGATAGTGGAAATCGCCGCTGGCCAGCCTGGCGACCAGCGCCGCCTTGTCGAGATCCTGCGCCTTGCAGAGATCATCGAGATCATCGAAGCGATCACGCAGCTGCATGTTGACCAGGCTCAGCAGCATGTTGACGTCCATGGTGGCAAAGTTGTTCAGGTTCATGAGGGTCGCTCGCTATCCAGCAGGTGAAGTTGTTCGATGGCGTCGCTGACGCTTTGCAGGTGCAGACGAATGGATTGACGCGCCTCGGCCGGCAGGTAGTCGGTGAGGGTATGCTGCCAGCTGCCCGCTTCGGTCTTGAGCTGCTGGAACAGGGTGAGCCCCGCCTGAGTGAAGGAGACCAGGCTGACCCGCTTGTCGTGTTCGCTGCTCTCGGTGAACAGGATCCCTTTCTCCACCAGCCGGTGAATTTCGCGGGAGATCCGCACCTTGTCCATCCCGCTCGCCTCGACCAACTCTTTCTGGCTGATGGGGTAGTTGGGGCCGAGCACCATCATCAGGCGCCATTGGGGCACCGTCAGCTGATAGCGCTGCTGGTAAAACTGCTCAAAGGTGTCGCGCACCATCTCGGCGGCGTGAACCAGCTGATAGGGGGGATAGTGGGCAAGCAGCTCTATGATCTTTGACATATGACATCCTGCTGTGACGGCTGCATCGGGTGCAGTTTCTCTTGATACTTTGGCCTTGATGATACGTAACACAAGGCCGTTTGTCTGAACATGCACCAGAGAAATGTGCGGTTGCGCACGTCATCCGCCGCAACCGGGTCTGTTCGAGGCTGGTTTTGTGGCTGCGGCTCAGCCTTTGCGCAGCCAGATCAAGGCGTTGTGCTTGAGCCAGGCCTCGCGGCTTTGCAGGGTGTAGAGCGCCGCCTCGTCGCGACTGCCCGCCTGCCAGCTGTGGGGCTCCTGTTTGGGCAGCTTGCGCTGGCCCAGCAGACAGGCCGGCACATGGGCGTTGGCCTTGATGGCGGCGCTCAGCAGCGGCTGCGCAGCCTCGGCCCCCGCGCAGACAAACGTCATCAGCGCCTTGTTGTAGAGCAGCCAGCTGGAGGCTTCATCAAAGCGCACCAGCAGGGCCTGCAGCGCCTGCCACTCCCCTTGCAGGGCATAGAGGCTGGAGAGGGGATAGCGGCAACCCAGCTCGTCGGCCACGCACAGCTCGAGCAGCGCCAGATATTCGCTGCGCGCCTGTTCCAGCTGGCCGAGGCGCAGCAGACAGTCGGCCCGTCCGGCCCGGGCGGCCAGCAGCGGGCGCGCTTCGTGGGCACTCCAGCCATGGCCGGCAATCTGCTGCCAGAAAGCAGCGTCGAACAGCGGCTCGGCGTCGGCGATCACCTTGTCAAACCAGCCGAGGCGGCTGTGCGGATCGCGACTGGCGTCGGCCAGTTCGAACCACTGCTGCCACTGCTCGGCCTGCTGGCTGTCCAGCGTCTGCTCCGTACTCGGCACGGCCTGATACTCGTCCAGTTGCAGCAGCTGGTTGAGGGCGGTCTTCATGTTCTGGCGCTGGCGCTTGCAAAACTCCATGAAGGGGAGGTCGCTGCCAGCGGCCGAGTGCAGCATCTGCGCCATGGGCTTGTCGCGAAACAGGCTCAGCTCGGCGGCCAGGCTGAAACGGTACTGGGTGGTCGGGTCGTTCAGATCCTTGGGCTTGGGCCAGGTGGCAAAGCCCTGGCTGAAGCCGTAGCACCACTGACCGAGCGGGTGACTCTGCTCGAAGACCTGCTCCGGGCTCTCGGTGGAGAGGCGGCACTGGCTCGGCAGAGCGAGCTGGGCCTCATCGGCCTGGGCTTCCAGCTCGGCGATCAGATGGTACAGCGCGTCGCGGCTCTTCTCATCCAGCTCGGCGTCATGGGGCAACAGACCGGCCAGCGGGGCCTGCCAGTCAGGGGCATCCGGCCCGACCAGGCGGGCGCACAAAAAGCCGTGCAGCGCCGGGTAGGTCATGTCCTGCCCACTGTGGGTCTGGATCCATTGATTGAGATGACGGGTACGAGTGGATGGATTCATCGACAGTTCCTCTGGATTTTGACAGCGGCGAAGTCTACCCAAAAGTGGGGTTATTTGCAGCTAAAGGGCGGCTGACTGGCGATTATATCGCCGTAAAGCGGCCAAAAGGCCCTGAAAATCACCCGCGAACAGGGCAAGGGACTAGGCCCTGTTACCGCTCTTGGGGTAACATGCGCGCCCATACGGACAATGAAAAATTGGCCATCCGGACAATGAAAGAAGAGAACACCATGCTACAGATTGGCAAGATGAACACCCTTACCGTAGTCGAGCTCGAAGAGCGCGGCGCCTGGCTTGCGGCCGACGAATATGGCGAGCTGCTGCTGCCCAAACGCCAACTGCCGGAAGGGGTGGCCGAGGGCAGTGAGGTCAAGGTCTTCCTCTATCTGGATGCCGACTGCGAGCCGGTGATCACCACCGACAAGCCGTTTGCCATGGTGGACGACATCGTCGGCCTCAAGGTGGTCAATGCCAACAAGATCGGCGCCTTCCTCGACTGGGGCATGAAAAAAGATCTGTTCGTGCCGACCCGTGAGCAGAACAAGCCGATGCAGGTGGGCCACGTCTATCTGGTGCGGCTGATGCTCGATCACGAGGGCCGCATGGTAGGCACCAGCCGCCTCGAGCGCTTCCTGCGCACCGACAAGCCCCCCTTCAAGGCGGGTGACGAAGTGACTGCCCTGCCCGGCGAGCGCACGCCGCTCGGCATCAAGGCGATCGTCAACGGCGAATACGCTGGCATGCTGTTCAAGAACGAGGTGTTTGGCCGGGTGACCACGGGTCGGCCACTGACCGCCTGGGTCAAGCAGGTGCGTGACGACGGCAAGCTGGACCTGACCCTGCAAAAGCCGGGCATGGCGCGGATGGACGATGCCGGCGAGCTGATCCTGGCCCGTCTCAAGAAGCAGGGCGGCAGCCTGGCGGTGGGTGACAAGAGCGAACCCGAGCTCATCTACAAGCTGCTCGGCATGAGTAAGGGCACCTTCAAGAAGGCCATCGGCGGCCTCTACAAGCAGGGCAAGATTGTGCTCGAGGACAACTGCATCACACTCGTGGCTGCCGATAACGCGCCGGATGGCGAATAAGTGCCGAGCCCCTGCATTGGCCATTGCCAGGCAAAAGACGGCCTTTGTCTCGGCTGTGGCCGTACCCTGACCGAGATAGGTCGCTGGTCCGCCATGGACAGTGATGCCCAGCTGGCGGTCATGGCGCAGCTGGACGGTTCAACCAGCACCCACCGCTGCCCCGGCTGCGGTGAGCCGGCATTTTGCGCCGTGTCAGCCGGCACGACCATCGCCGAGTGCTGGTGCAGCCAGTTGCCGGCCCTGCCCATGGGGGAGGCCAGCGCCTGCTGGTGCCGCCGCTGTCTGGTCAAGGCCATTGCGGCCCGCCCCTGAGGGGCTTTACAGAAAAGAGAAAGGCGCCGAGGGCGCCTTTTTCATGCCTGTTGCTGGCGGTGCCAGCGCACGTGGACATCGTGCTCATTGAGATGGCGGGGCAGCAGGAAGGTGGCGAAAATCACCTCAAACTCCTCCTGATGATCCAGCAAGCCGACCCACACCTCGACCCAGCGCTCCATGTCGACCGGCACACCGAGTTCGGCTGACCAGTCGGCGTTGGGCAGGGTCGCCTCGACGGCGCCACGCTGTTCGAACTCCAGGGTGATGTCGACGATTTGTTCGGGGGCCAGCATGTCTGCGGCCTGCTCAAGAAACTGATCATAGGCCCATTCGACCAGTTGATCCGGGGTACGTTGTTCCATGAAATCACTCCAGATACATCGAGGTTCGCTACTGTAGCAATTATTGGCGGTGGCGGCCAGACCAGTGGCCATGGTGCGCCGGGTCTGGGCAAGGGCGTCGGCAAAGGGGTATGGTTGAAGGGGGATGGCCAAGGGAGAGGTGCCATGAAACGACGGACAAGGCGACAGCAGATCAAACGGCGGCGAGAGGCCTGGTGGTGGCACTATCTGCCGCTGCATCGGGGCACCATCGGCGGCCATCTGGGCCCGCCGGCAGACGACCCGGCCGCCAGTAGTTAAGCCTTGGCGGCCAGCTGGTCAATCGGCCTGATGCACCTTGTTGAGGGTGATCTGACCGAGCTGGCCCATCTGACGGCGGATCCAGGCCGAGCGCTGCTGAACGTAGGGCGAGGGAGGCTTGACCCGATAGCGCCAGGGATTGGGCAGGGCGGCGGCCAGCAGGGAGGCCTCGTAGCGGGTCAGGCGGGCGGCCGGTTTGCCGAAGTAGTGCCTGGCAGCGGCCTCGGCGCCGTAGATGCCGGGCCCGAACTCCACAATATTCAGGTACATCTCGAGGATGCGGGACTTGTCCCAGCCCAGCTCCATCAGCAGGGTGAACCAGGCCTCGATCCCCTTGCGCAGGAAGCTGCGATCGCTCCACATGAAGAGATTCTTGGCGGTCTGCTGGCTGAGGGTGCTGGCGCCGCGCACCCGCTCACTGTGCTGATTGTGCTTGAGCGCCGAGCTGATGGCATCCATATCGAAGCCGTTGTGCTCGGCAAAGCGTTGATCTTCGGCGGCGATCACCGCCAGTTGCAGCTCGCGGGAGATCTGCTCGAGCGGCACCCAGTCGTGCTTGACCTCGGCTACCTTGGCCGGTGGAAACAGCGCCCGCTCGAGGCGCCAGGTCCACATGGGTGGATCGATGAAGCGCAGCAAGGCCACCGAGACGATGGTGCTGAGCAGTGCCGCCAGCAGCAGTTTGCCGAGCCCGCTCAGCAGGCGTCTGGCGAGGGCTGGACGTACGGGGTCGGGCTCCTGCTCTGGCTCCCAGACGTAGTGGCTGGGATCATCGGGATCCGGAATTATTGGGGCAGCCATTCGATGTGGCAGAACTTCTCGTCAACACGGCGGGAGAGCAGCATGCGGGCGAACAGGTGCTCGTACTCTTCCTGTTCGTTGCCAAGCCCGATCCAGACTTCGGCATAGTCGGCGTCGCTGACTTCGAATCCCACGTCCGCTTCCCAGTCATCGGCCGGATCGGTTTCCGCCAGCAGGCCGCGATCGTTGAACTCCTGATTGAAGCGGGCAATCTCTTGCTCCGGCAGGTTGTCGGAGGCCAGCTCCATGAAGAGTTCCAGAGCGGTGTCGAGCAGTTCCTCGACGCTGTGCATTTCGTCGTTCAAAGACATAAGCGGTCTGTTCCAGCTGAAAATAAAAGAAAAACCCCGTCGGCAAGGCCGGCCGGTGGCGCGCGGTATTCTAGCTGGCCCCTGCTTGCTTGGCGAGTACGGCTGGCGGCGCCGTGGCAATAAAAAACCGGATCCTGGCACAGGATCCGGTCTTCATTGGGGGAAGGGGTCACGCATAGGGCGTCAGCTCATCCCTTCTTGTCATCGGCGAAGGTGATGTTGAGCTCCAGCACGGACAACTCATCACTCTTCTTGTCCAGCTGGACCGTGATCTTGTCAGGGTCTATCTGCACATATTTACGGATCACGTCGAGAATATCCTGCTTGAGCTGGGGCAGGTAATCCGGCCCCCCTCTGGATGAACGCTCGTGAGCCACGATGATCTGCAACCGCTCTTTGGCCAGTTGTGCGGTGCTCTGTTTCTTGTTGGAACGAAAATAATCCAATAATGACATGCTTAACTCCCGAACAGTCGGCTAAAGAAGCCCTTCTTTTCTTCTTCCAGAAAACGAAAATCCTTGGTGTCGCCCAGCAGACGGGCAACGGCATCCTCATAGGCCTGACCGGCATCGGACTCCTTGTCCAGGATGACGGGTTCCCCCGAGTTGGAGGCACGCAGCACCGCCTGGGACTCCGGGATCACCCCGAGCAGTTTGATGGCCAGGATCTCCTGCACGTCCTGCACGCTCAGCATGTCGCCACGGTTGACGCGAGTCGGGCAGTAGCGGGTGAGCAGCAGGTGTTCCTTGATCGGGTCTTCGCCACGCTCGGCGCGGCGGGACTTGGAGGCCAGGATGCCGAGGATCCGGTCCGAGTCGCGCACGGACGAGACTTCCGGGTTGGTGGTGACGATGGCCTCGTCGGCGAAGTAGAGCGCCATCAGGGCACCCGCCTCGATCCCCGCCGGGGAGTCGCAGACGATGTAGTCGAACTTCATCTCGGTCAGCTGATCCAGGATCTTCTCGACCCCTTCACGGGTGAGGGCGTCCTTGTCCCGGGTCTGGGAGGCGGGCAGGATGAACAGGTTTTCGCAGCGCTTGTCCTTGATGAGGGCCTGGTTGAGGTTGGCCTCGCCATTGATGACGTTGACGAAGTCATACACCACGCGCCGTTCGCAGCCCATGATGAGGTCCAGATTTCTCAGACCAATGTCAAAATCGATGACCACGGTCTTGTGGCCACGCTGAGCTAAACCGGTACTCAGGGCCGCGCTGGTTGTGGTCTTGCCAACGCCACCTTTACCCGATGTAACGACTATGATTCGCGCCATTCTCGCTTCCTTGTAACTCTATTTGATACGGTCTATACGGAGTTGTTCGTTATCCAGCCGGACATGAACCGGCTGCTGGATGAGGCCGGCCGGCAATGCATCGCTCAGCTGGAATGTGCCTGCGATGGAGAGCAGCTCGGCCTGCAATTGCTGGCAATAGATCCGTGCCTGGGGGTTGCCCTTGGCACCGGCAATGGCCCTGCCGCGCAGAGTGCCATAAATATGAATACTGTCGTCGGCGATCACTTCGGCGCCCGGACTGACCGAACCCAGCACCACCAGCGAGGTGCCGGCGGCATAGAGCTGCTGGCCGGATCGCACCGGGCCCACATGCACCTTGCTCGCGACCAGCGGAGCCGGCACGGCTTTCACCTCGACGATGGGGGCCGGGGCTGGGGCCGGCTCTGGCTGGGGTTGCGGCTCGGCCTTGCGGCTCTTGCCGGAGGCCATCACCGCCAGTCCGGCCGCCTTGGCGGCCGTCTTCATCACCTCGCTCTGGGCCCCCGTGATCCCGACCAGCACGAAGTCTTCCGATTCCACCAGCTCCTTGAGCTGTTCGAAGTCGGGGATATCGGTGAGCCGTTCCACATTGATGACGAGGGGGGCACAATTAAAAAACTGGGGCGCCTGAGCCACTTTGGCCGCCAGCAACTGGCGGATCCGCTCAGGTTTGCCATCGCTGATATGCAACACAGAAATAGTGAAGGTGGTCCCTTTCAATTCGTTATCGCGCTCAACCATGAATCTTCCCCGAGACAGAGACGGTAATCCGTTATTGTTATTCAATTCCCGATGTTATAGTTTGCCATCCTCAGAGGCAATAAACCGGTTGGATTATATCAATTTCCATGTTGTGTGCAGTCTATAAAAGTCGCAAAAAAGCCGAGACCTATCTTTTTGTTGAAAGAAGAGAGGATTTTTCCCGCGTACCCGAGGTGCTGATGAGTGCATTCGGCCGTCCTGAACTTGTATTGATGACCAAACTGGACCCAGCCAAGCCCTTGGGGATCGCCTCCACCAGCCGGGTGATGGAGGCGCTGCAGAGCCAGGGCTTCTATCTGCAGGTGCCACCGCCACCGGAAAACCTGCTGGAACAACACAAGGCCCAATTAAAGGCCGAACGGGAATGAAGGGTCGGCTGGCTCTGTTATTGATAAGCGGGATCATCAGTTACCCGCTGCAGGCCAGCCCCGATTTTGAACATTATGTGACGGGCCTCAAACAAGAGGCCCTGGCCGCCGGGATCTCGCCGGCGACGGTCACCACCGCCTTCGCCGATATTCACCTGATCGAGGTCGCCATCCGGCACGATAAAAATCAGCCGGAATTTAAACAGACCCTCGCCACTTATATTCCTCGCGCCGTGCCGCAATGGAAAGTCAATCAAGCCAAACGGCTATATCGTCAGTATTTGCCGCTGCTCACAAAAATAGGAGCGGAATATGATGTGCAACCTCGTTTTATTGTCGCGCTGTGGGGCATTGAAACCAATTTCGGCAAATTGACCGGCAAATATCCGCTGGTGTCGTCGCTGGCGACCCTGGCCTGGGAGGGGCGCCGCGAAGCCTTCTTCAAAGGGCAGTTGTTCGACGCCCTGCGCATTCTGGAGCAGCAGAAAATGGCGCCAGCCGATCTCAAGGGATCCTGGGCCGGCGCCATGGGGCAGGTGCAGTTCATGCCCTCGTCCTACCTCAAATATGCGGTCGATCAGGACGGGGACGGCAAGCAGGATCTGTGGGGGAATCTGGCGGATGTGTTTGGTTCGGCAGCCAATTATCTGCATCAGAACGGCTGGCACGGGGATGAAACCTGGGGTCGTCGGGTGAGGGGGCCGGCAGGGCTGGATCCTGCGCTGATCGGGCTGGAGGAGACCCGGGCGCTGTCGGCATGGCAGGCCCTCGGAGTGCGCAAAGTGGATGGGGCAGACTTGCCGCAGGCGTCGCTGCAGGCCTCGCTGGTGCAGCCCGATGGGGAGGGTGGGGCTGCCTATCTCGCCTATCCCAATTATCGGGTGCTGCGCGACTGGAATCGCTCCCACTATTTCGTGGTGGCGGTGGGCACCCTGGCCGATCGTATCGTGGAATAATCGATAATGGTGCCGCCAGATTTGCCGCGGTGGGCAAGCAGCCAGCGTGGGAATAACGATCGGATACGGCGAACTCGCCGGGCGAGGCGGGGCGCAATATCCAAATGACAGACAATAAAAACGGCGGGAATTCCCGCCGTTTTTATTGTTGCCACGCCGACTTATTCGCAGGCGACTTGCATCACCTTGATGGCCAGGCCACCGCGGGAGGTTTCACGGTACTTGGAGTCCATGTCCTTGCCGGTGATGTACATGGTCTCGATCACCTTGTCCAGCGAGACGCGCGGCTTGGAGGTGCGACGCAGCGCCATGCGGGAGGCGTTGACCGCCTTCATGGCAGCGATGGCGTTGCGCTCGATGCAGGGCACCTGCACCTGACCGGCGACCGGGTCACAGGTCAGACCCAGGTTGTGTTCCATGCCGATCTCGGCGGCTTCACAGACGTGCTCGGGGCTACCGCCCATCAACTCGGTCAGACCGGCGGCGGCCATGGAGCAGGAGACGCCCACTTCACCCTGACAGCCCACTTCGGCGCCGGAGATGGAGGCGTTCATCTTGTAGAGCATGCCGACGGCAGCCGCAGCCAGATAGAAGCGGGTGTAGTCGTCGCGGCCAACCGGCTGGATGAACTTGTCGTAGTAGGCCAGCACGGCCGGGATGATGCCGGCGGCACCGTTGGTCGGCGCAGTCACTACACGGCCACCGGCCGCGTTCTCTTCGCTAACCGCCAGGGCGAACATGTTGACCCAGTCCACGATGTTCATCGGGTCGTTGGAGAGGTTCTCGTTGGTGGTCAGCTGACGATAGAGCGGTGCGGCGCGGCGCGGTACGCGCAGCGGGCCGGCGAGAACGCCTTCGGTGCGGCAGCCGCGCTCGATCCCTTCACGCATGGTGGTCCAGATCTTGCCAAGCTTCTTGTAGATCTCTTCCGGGGTATTGAAGCACTTCTCGTTCTCCATCATCAGGGCGGAGATGGAGAGGCCGGTCTGGCTGCAGTGGGCGATAAGCTCGGCCGCGCTCTTGAACGGGTAGCTGACGGACATGTCGCCGCTGTCGGCCTTGCCGAAGTTCTCTTCATCAACGATGAAGCCACCGCCGATGGAGTAGTAGGTCTTGCTGTAGACGGCTGCGTCTTCGATGAAGGCGGTCAGCTTCATGCCGTTTTCATGCAGCGGCAGGGCTTCGTCATGGAACACCATGGCGTCGCGCGGGAAGCTGACGGTATGGCAGTGCAGGCCGATGGGCAGACGACCGGTCTGCTCGACGCGGGAGATGAACTCGGGGATGCCGTCGATGTCGACATTTTCCGGCAGGTTGCCCGCCAGACCCATGATGATAGCGGTATCGGTGTGGTGACCTTTGCCGGTCCAGGAGAGTGAGCCGTAGACATCGACCTGGATCCGGGTGATGTCACGGATCTTGCCGCCTGCACGCAGTTCATCCACGAACTGTTTGGCTGCTTTCATCGGGCCGACAGTGTGGGAAGAGGAGGGGCCAACACCGATTTTGAAGATATCAAAAACGCTGATCATGTAACAATTACCTCAGGATAGAAGGGGGCGCCATGCCCACTCGCAGAAACGGGGTGATCCATGGGACGAGGGCGTCGTCGCCGAGGTCAATGAACCAGATAACCACAGTGTAACGGCTCAAAGCCCAAAAAAAGTTGAAATAGATCTATTTTTGTTGAATCAGAGCGGGCGAGTATAAAATTTATTTTGATGCTTATCCATTTTGTTAAGCGTTTGCCCATAAAAATACCCGACAATGCCGGGTATTTAGGAACCAAATGGAGCAAGTTACCGATTTTTAACACTCGGTAATGTTAACTGCCAGGCCACCGCGGGCGGTTTCCTTGTATTTGGTCTTCATGTCGTTGCCGGTTTCCCACATGGTCTTGATCACCTTGTCCAGCGACACCTTGTGCTCGCCGGTACCGCGCAGGGCCAGGCGCGCGGCGTTGATCGCCTTGACCGCGCCCATGGCGTTGCGCTCGATGCAGGGCACCTGCACCTGACCACCCACCGGATCGCAGGTGAGCCCCAGGTTGTGTTCCATGCCTATTTCGGCGGCGTTTTCGACAATCGCCGGGCTGCCGCCCAGGATCTCGGTCAGCGCCCCCGCCGCCATGGAGCAGGCGACGCCCACCTCGCCCTGGCAGCCCACCTCGGCGCCGGAGAGCGATGCGTTCTTCTTGTAGAGGATGCCGATGGCGGCGGCGGCGAGGAAGTAGCTCAGCAGCAGCTCGTCATCCACCTTGCGCACGAAGCGATCGTAGTAGTGCAGCACGGCGGGGATGATGCCGGCGGCGCCGTTGGTGGGGGCGGTCACCACCCGGCCGCCGGCGGCGTTCTCCTCGTTGACGGCCAGCGCGAACAGATCCACCCACTCCATCACCATCAGCGGATCCTTGTTGAAATTGGTCTCGCAGCTGAGCTGGCGATAGAGCGCCGGGGCTCGCCGTTTCACCTTGAGGCCGCCGGGCAGGACCCCCTCGCTGCGGCAGCCACGCTCGACGCAGCCCTGCATGGCCTGCCAGATCTTGCGCAGGCCCGCCTTGATCTCGGCTTCGGTGCGAAACACCTTCTCGTTGGCCAGCATCACGCCGGAGATGGAGAGGCCGCTCTCCTGGCAGTGGGCCAGCAACTGGGCGCCGCTCTCGAACGGGTAGGGGATGGGGTGGGCCGCATCGAAGCGGGCGGCCTCCTCCTTGGCGTTGGCGAAGTGGCTCTCCTCGATGATGAAACCGCCACCGATGGAGTAGTAGGTCTGGCTAAACAGCAGCTGTTCCCCGGCGAAGGCGCGCAGGGTCATGCCGTTGGAGTGGGCGGGCAGGGTCTTGCGCCGGTTGAAGATGATGGCGCCGCTGCGGGCAAACTGGCTCGGCTGTTCACCCGCCAGCAGCAGCGACTGGCTGCGCTCCACCTCGGTCAAAAAAGCGGGGATGGCTTCGATGTCCACCGACTCGGGTTCGAAACCGGCCAGTCCCAGGATGATGGCCTTGCCGGTGCCATGGCCCTTGCCGGTCTGGCCGAGCGAACCGTAGCACTCCACTTCTACCCGTTCGGTGCTGGGCAGCACTCCTTGCTGCTTGAGCGCGGTGACAAAGGCGTAGGAGGCGCGCATCGGCCCCACGGTATGAGAAGAAGAAGGACCGATCCCGATGGAAAACAGGTCGAAGACACTGATCATGACACCACTCCGATTATGGGTTTCGTCTAAATATTGTAAATTTTTTGTAGTCGATGGAAAGCGGGAAAACCGAGGGGTGTGATGGCGGCACGCAAATGAAAGCAAGGATGGGCTGCAAAGAGGAGGGCAGTTTGCGCCAAATAAAGAAGGAGCGGCCCGGGGGCTGCTCCTTTGTGCGTGTTCAGGCAAGGGTTGCCGGCGGTTTAATCGAGAAACTCGCACAGATAGGCGGTGGGGGTTTTCACTTCCAGCTTGAAGGAGGAGTGGCCGGCCACGTCGAAGGATTGACCCTGCTCATAGGTATGCCATTCATCTTCGTCGGCCAGCTGGATGGTGAGCGCACCCTTGACCACCGTCATCCGCTCGGGGGCGGCGGTATTGAACTGGTAGTGACCGGCTTCCATCACACCCACGGTGGCTTTGTCGCCTTTTTGCTCGAAACCGATGGATTTTACATTTCCATCAAAATACTCGTTAACTTTCAGCATGTTTTCATCCCTGTATGCACGTTTGCCCAGCCAAAGTAGCACAATCTTTTGCCAGTTGTCATGAATAAAGCGGGAAAAATCGCCGTGAGCCTTTTGAATCTTTACTTTGTTGCAAACTTATCAATAACTCCCGTTAACGATTTGACGATTTAAAACAGCGAATAAATATGAGATAAAGCGCGCGCTCAGGGGAATGGACAGCTGTTCATCCCCTGTTTGGTTGATTGCACTGGGAAAGTGCGAATATTTGCTACTTAAAGGAACATTCTGTGTTAACAAAAGGACTCATTAAGAACGTTGGCTTCCAGGTAGTGGTCGCCATGGTGCTGGGGGCACTGGTAGGGGCGTTCATGGGTGAACAAGCCACCGTATTTGCGCCGCTCGGTACTCTCTTCATCCAGCTGATCAAGATGCTGGTGATCCCGCTGGTGGCGGTGGCCATCCTGTCGGGGGCGGCCAACCTCGGCGCCAGCCCGGCGGCGGGCAAGATTGGCGTCACCACGCTGGCCTTCTTCCTCGGTACCTCGGCGCTGGCGGTACTGCTGGCCCTGGTGATGGGGCAGATCTTCAAGCCCGGTGTCGGGGTCGAGTTCGGCTCCATGGCCTCCATGTTCTCCGGTGACTATGCCGACAAGGGCGCTCTGCCCGATGCGGTCGCCACCCTGCTCGGGATGATCCCGACCAACGTCTTCCAGTCGCTCAACGAAGCCAACATCCTGCAGATCCTGGTGTTCTGCATGTTCCTCGGCATCGCCCTGGCCAAGCAACCCCGCGAGCGGGCCAAGCCGCTGGTGGATGGCCTCAACACCCTGGTGGATGCCTTCGTCTGGATGATCAACAAGGTGATGCTGATCGCGCCGCTCGGCGTGTTCGGCCTGATGGCCGATGCCATCGGCACCTACGGTTTCGATGTACTGACCCTGGTGCTCAAGCTGTTCGTGGTCTATCTGGCCGCCATCCTGATCTTCGCCTTCGTGGTCTATCCGCTGCTGATCGTGCTCTTCTCCAACACGCCGGTGCGCAAGTACCTGTCTGCCATGAAGAAGCCGCAGATCGTCGCCTTCTCCACCGCCTCTTCCATGGCGACCCTGCCGGTCAACATGGAGACCTGCGAGGAGGAGCTGAAGGTGACCAATGCCACGGCCTCTTTCGTGCTGCCGCTGGGCGCCACCATCAACATGAGCGGCAACGCCATCTATTACGGCCTGGTCGCCATCTTCTTCGCCCAGGTCTACCAGATCGATCTCTCCATGGGTGCCTGGGCCGCCATCATAGTGACCGCCACCCTGGGGGCCATCGGCCAGGCCGGCGTGCCGGGCCCGAGCTTCCTGGTGGTCGCCGTGCTGCTGGCAGCCGGGATCCCCATCGAAGGGCTGCCGCTGTTGTTTGCGCTGGATCGTTTGTTCGACATGATCCGTACCGCCCTCAACATCACCGGTGATGCGGCCTGCGCCGTCATCGTCGACCGCTACAGCCCGGATTACGATCCGGACCGCTGGAACAAATAATCCAGCTGCAATGAACAAGGGGCCCGCGGGCCCCTTTCTTTATGCTTGTTGTTGTGACCGTCAGCCGAGCTGAGCGAGTGCCTGCTGGCAGCGCTGCTCGGCGGCGTCCAGCTCCAGCAGCACCATCTTGATGTCTTCGAGCTGCTGCTGCAGGGTCTCCCGTTTGTCGGCCACCAGCCCCAGCATGGTCTGCAGCTGGGTACGGCTGCTCTTGTCCGCATCGTAGAGATCGAACAGATCGCGGATATCCGCCAGGCTGAAGCCCAGTCGCTTGCCGCGCAGGGTCAGCTTGAGCCGCACTCTGTCCTGCCGACTGTAGATCCGGGTCTGTCCCTGCCGGGCAGGATTCAAAAGTCCCTGATCTTCATAAAAACGAATACTTCGGGTCGTAACATCAAATTCACGGGCCAGTTCGCTGATGCTGTAGGTCCGCGTGTCATCCTTGGTTCGGTTCATGGCGCTATCTTGGCTGTCAATCCTGGCTGGCACCTTACCCAAACGTCAACTGCCCCGCAAGTCTTGTTCCCTCAGCGGTGGCAGCATATGTTATTCCAATGTAACAAGGAGAGTGCAATTGATGGATATCGTGATTGTTGCGGCCAAACGTACCCCCATGGGGGCCTTCCAGGGGGCCCTGGCCAACCTGACGGCTCCCGAGCTTGGCGCCTGTGCCATTACCGCGGCCATGGCAGAAGCTGGGCTCAAGGGGGAGCAGATCGATGAAGCCTATCTGGGCAACGTGCTGAGCGCCGGGGTTGGCCAAGCACCCGCCCGCCAGGCGGTACTGAAGGCAGGCTTGCCGGACAGTATCCCCTGCACCACGGTCAACAAGGTGTGCGGTTCCGGCATGAAGGCGGTGATGCTGGCGGCCGATGGGTTGCGGCTCGGCGATACGAACGTGGTGATCGCCGGTGGGATGGAGAGCATGAGCCGCGCCCCCTATCTGCTCGACAAGGCGCGCAGCGGTTTTCGGATGGGGCACCAGAGCGTGCTCGATCACATGTTCCTCGACGGACTGCAGGATGCCTACGAAGGTCAGCTGATGGGGCATTATGCCCAGCTGAGCGCCGATCGCGCCGGGTTGACCCGTGCCGACATGGATGCCTTTGCCATCGCATCGCTGGAGCGGGCGCTGGCAGCCCAGCGCAGCGGGGCCTTTGCGGCGGAGCTGGCGCCGGTGAGGGCCGGAGATACCCTGCTGCTGGCCGAGGATGAGCAGCCTGCCAAGGCCAAGCCCGAAAAGATCCCCCAGCTCAAGCCGGCCTTCAGCAAGACGGGCACCATCACGGCAGCCAATGCCAGCTCCATTTCGGACGGGGCGGCGGCGCTGATCCTGATGCGTTCCGACACTGCCGCGCAGCTGGGGCTGCCGGTGCTGGCGCGACTGGTGGGTTATCAGAGCCACGCGGCCCTGCCCGCCGAGTTTACCAGCGCGCCGATCGGGGCCATCAAGGACCTGCTGGCCAAGGTGGGTTGGCGGGTGGAGGAAGTGGATCTGTTCGAGGTCAACGAGGCGTTTGCCATGGTCAGCCTGCTGGCGATGGCCGGTTGCCAGTTGCCTCATGACAAGGTCAATGTGAACGGTGGCGCCTGCGCGCTCGGTCATCCGCTGGGGGCGAGTGGTGCCAGGATCCTAGTGACCCTGATCCATGCCTTGCGCGAGCGCGGTCTCAAACGTGGGGTGGCCAGTCTGTGTATCGGCGGCGGGGAGGCGACGGCGGTCGCCATCGAGCTGGGTTAATCTGTCTCCGCCATCGCCTGGAGCTGCTGGTTGACCCAGGCGGTGGCGGTCAGATAGAGCTGGCTGACCTTCTCTTCATTGAGCCCGAGCCGGGCCGTTCTGGCAGTGATCCGCTGCCAGTTCGCGCTCTCGTAATCTTCGCAAAACGATAGATAGAACCCCAGGTTGCCTTTGCGTTCCAGCAGGGCGACCCGGATCTCCTCGATCAGTGGAATGGTGCCGAGCAGCTTGTCCATCGGCTGTTCCATCAACACATCGAGCAGGGAGAAGAGGCCGGTGATGAAGGCTTGCTGGGCTTCCTGAGTTGGTGCATGGGTGTGGGCCAGCAGCTCGCAGAAACGGGCCCGGATCATCGACATCTGATAGAGCTCGGCACTCTTGCCGTGGCCGGCGCTGGTGGCAGCCACCAGGGTCACGAAGCGTTTGAGCTGGGTGTGGCCGAGATAGACGGCGGCTTGGCGAAAGGAGGAGATGGGGTTGGCGTGGCTCTTGAGGTGGTTGACATAACGCAGCAGCTTGAGGGACAGGGAGATGTCCTGACTCAGTAGCTGCTCGATGCGGTTGAGGTCGGGTTCGGGCTGGTTGACCACGTTGAGCAGCTGCATCACCACCACCTGGGCCGGCTCCATGGTCGCCTGCTTGACCATTTCGGGCCGGCTGAAGAAGAAGCCCTGGAACAGGTCAATGCCAAGGCGCTTGACCCGTTCAAACTCCGCCTTGTCTTCCACCTTCTCCGCAAGATAGGTGAGCTTGAGCTGCTGATGCTGCTGGATGAACACCTTGATCTGCAGCAGCGACGTGGCGCGCAGATCGAACTTGATGATGTGGATGTAGGGGAGGAAGCGCTCCCAGTCCGGCGACATGGTGAAGTCATCGAGAGCGAGCTGATAGCCCAGCCCGTGCAACTGCTTCACCTTGGCCAGCAGCGCATCGTCGGGATCGGCATCTTCCAGGATCTCGATCACCACCTTCTCCGGCGGCAGGCATTCGGCCAGCCCTTCCAGCAGGAGGGAGTGAGGGAAGTTGATGAAGCAGGGGCGACCGCCGAGCAGCTGATCGATGTTCTGTTGCAGGAACTGTTCGACCACCAGTCTGGCGGTGGCTTGCTGGGAAGAGATGGGAGGAAACACGTTATCCAGACTGTCGCGAAACAGCAGCTCATAGGCGTGGGTCTTCAACTCCCGATCCAGGATGGGCTGCCTTGCTACGTATGAATACATGCATCTCTCCAGCGTGTGTACTGGATTGATTTTATTGTGAAGCCGCCCACTATGCCAGCGCTTGGAGGCCAGAAACGGTCAATAACTGGCATAGTGCTTGAATGGGCGGGCAAGGGTGCCCGCCCGCGTCAGAACAGGTAATTGAGCTGCAGACCGGCCAGCCAGGCGTCCCCTTCCGAGGTGCCCTGGAAGGTGGAGGTGGTTTGCGGTATGCCGGGTTTGAGCTGCATGGTCTCGCTCACGTCCACCTTCTTGCCGTCGATCAGCGTCACCCCCAGATCCAGCGAAAGGTTGCGATCGATCTGATAACCCACCCCGGCGCTGTACCAGACCCGATCCGAGTCGGGGATGGAGATGGTGCGGCGATCCGCCGGGACCGGGCTGCGATCATAGGCAAGGCCGGAGCGCAGTTGCCATTGGGGGGCCAGCTGGTAGGTCAGGCCCAGCGCGTAGCGCCAGCTGTCTTCCCAGTGCTCGTCCTTGATGTGCATGACGCCGTGGTGATCGAGCTCGGATTCCAGCTGCACGAACTTGCTCCAGTTGGTCCAGTTGATGCTCGAATGCAGCGCCAGCGCCGGCGTCAGCTGATGGAACAGGGCCAGCTCGGCGGTGGCGGGCAGCGGCAGATCCAGGCTGCCGGTATCGGTGAAGGGCTGCCCGTTCTGATCGATGCCGATGGCGTCGCCGGAGAGCTTCAGGGTGACGTCGTGGCGGTAGGATAGGCCGATGCGGGTCGCCTCCGACAGCTCCAGCAGGGTGCCCAGGTTCCAGCCCATGGCCCAGCCATCCCCTTTCAGGTGCTTGGCGATCTGGTTGTTGGACGGGAAGGTGCCACCCACTTCCCCTTCGCCCTGAATGGCGGAGAGGCCAGCGCCGACGGACCAGACGCGGTTGACGCGGTAGGCCAGCGACGCACCCAGATCCACGGTCTTGATGTCGGAGACATTGCCGAAGTGGCCGGCATTGTAGTTGTCCGGCATCTTGACGCCGAGCCCGTAATAGGAGGTGGCAGCCAGCCCCAGGCGCCACTGGTCGTTGAGCGGCACGATGAGGTAGGCGTTGGGCACCCAGGCATCATCGGCGATGTCGTGGGCCGCCGCATCCAGGCTGACCGGCCCCTTGGGAGTCGGCACCCGGGTGGTACCCTCGATGTTGACGTCGGGGCGCACATAGATGAAGCCACCGGAGAAGGCCATGGTATCGAAACGGGTCATGGCGGCGGCGTTGCGGGAGAGCACGCTGGCATTGTCGGCGATGGCGGCTTCGCCGGCGAAGGCGCGGCCCATGCCGGTGGCGGATTGCTCGGCCAGCTGAAAACCTGCCGCCTGGGCCTGGCTCGACAGCACCAGCAGGGCGATGAGAGACGGCTTCATGATGGAGTGCATTGCATTGTCCTTGAAAATGAACCTGGAGTTCGAACGTTCTTATGGTTGGAGGCAGGATTTTATATGGTATGACCAGTAAGGCAACGGGCGTGGGGGCGAGGGGATGAAAACGGGATTAAATGCTGGGGGATGTACTGCTAATAGCTTGATAAAAAAAGAAAAGCGTACAGTTGTTTACTACAGATGTACGCTGAAACATGAATTCGGAATAAAAAAAGAGCGCCCGCAGGCGCTCTGGTCAATTCGCTGATTATCAGAACTTCATGTTGAACTGAGCGGAAGCGAGGAAGGCGTTGCCGTGGGAGGTGCCTTTCCAGCGCAGGGCTTCGTTGCTTTCGACCAGCTTCTCGTTGACGTCCACTTTCTTGCCGTCCAGATAGGCCATGCCGAAGTCGACGCTCATGTCCTTGTCGATGTGGTAGGTGGCGCCAGCGCTATACCATACGCGGTCGGAGTCCGGGATGCTCAGGCTGCGGTATTCCGGCTCGATCGGGGTGTTGTCGTAGGCAAAGCCGATACGGGCTTCCCAGGACGGGTTGACGTACCAGGTACCGCCCAGAGAGTAGCGGGTAGAATCCTTGAATTTCTCAGGCTTGTAGAGGCAGACGCCGGCACCGTCAGTGCTGCTGCACTGACCGCTGGTGGCCTTGAGCTCCTGGAAGGCGCTCCAGTCGGTCCAGTTGACGGAGTAGTGCACGGCAAACTGCTGGTTCAGACGGTGGTAACCGGCGAACTCGGCCTGGGCTGGCAGATCCAGCGGCAGTTCGCCACCGACGGTCTTGAAGCCGGAAGAGGTGCCCTGGTAGTCACCCTTGAACTTCAGGTCTACCTGAGAGCGATAGGTCAGCGCGAAGCGGTTGTTCTCGTTCACTTCATACATGGTGCCCACGTTCCAGCCGTAACCCCAGTCGTCGCCCTTCAGGTGGCTGACGATGGTGTCCTTGCCGATACCCGGCACGCCACTCAGCGGCGGCACGGCGGCCAGCACACCGGCGCGGCGGTTCAGTTCAGCCTTGGCATAGACCAGGTTCAGACCGGCGCCGACGCTGAAGTGCTGGTTGACGCGGTAGGCGATGTTCGGGTTGATGTTGAAGGTGAGCAGTTCGGTGTTGCCGGCAATGGAGCCACCGTTGAAGTTCTCGGTGTACTCGGTCGACAGACCGTAGTTGGAGAACAGGCCGATACCCCAGGCCCACTGGTCGTTCAGCGGCTGGATGAAGTAGGTGGCAGGCACGAAGGCGCTCGGCGCGATGCCGCTTTCGCTGGCACCGGCCATCTTGGCGGAGCCTGCATAGATGTCACCATTTACATCCACGTCCGGCTTGATATAGGTACCGGAGACAGAGAACGCCATCTTGTCAAACTGGGTCATGGCTGCCGGGTTGCGGGACAACACGGAGGCGTTGTCCGCCACGGCGGCTTCCCCTGCATACGCACGACCCAGGCCGGAGGCTGAGTGTTCGTTCAATTGGAACGCGGCGGCGAAGGTTTGGGTACTGGCCAGGGTAACGGCGGCAGCGATCAGGCTCTTTTTGAAAAAGGCAGTTGTCATAGTGTTCTCTCTTGTAGGCAGATTTTCCGTCGGCATCAGGGCTATTTTGCCTCTGTATGTGACAAGATCTGTTGTTATTTCAGCTTCTTCCCATTCAATTCTGGCGTGATTCTATGGATCTGGTAGGAGGTAAGAAATCAGACCAGTGACAGCAGAATACATAAAAGTTTCCAGAGTGTTAATCATTTGTTTGAATTCGCCGCTTAAATAGTCTCTTTTACCATTAATTGGATGAAAAACACTCACATACGGCGATCTGCATCACAAAAATATTTTTGGGTATTTGCAGGGAATGAGTGGCGAATAGGGGAGAATCGTGACGGGAAAGGAGATAAACGGGCAGCCAACCTGATTGGTCTGCCCGTTGGCTTGACCCGGTTCGAGGCGAGTCAAGATTGGGTTAATGCCTGTTAAATCGACCAGTGCAGCCGGGATTCCAGCTGCTCTGCCACCGGCGCCAGCGGCTCTTCCATCTCACCGATCAGCACCATGTTGGCCCCCTTGAGTTGCAGGATCTCGCCCTTGAGCTGGCCATCTTCAAAGGTGGGCTGCAGGGTGAGTGGCACATGCTTGGGTACCAAGAACAGGGTGACCGGGCCCATCTTGCCCTGCAATACCATGTGCAGCGCCGGCCCCTGATAGAAGGAGCAGTGGTTGACATAGGTGATCTTCAGCCCCTGCATGCCCATCAAGGTCGCGCCATATTTCTCCATCTTGGCGTTGATGGTGCGCAGGCTCACCTGCTCGTCCACATCCTTGATGAAGGGCTCCTCGCCATAGACGTGGGCCATGGCGACCTGGGCCAGCGAGAGCTCGTCGGGAGCGGCCAGCGGCCAGCTCAGCCAGCGAGTGCTCATGCCGAGCAGGAAGGCGACCGAGGCCGCCATGGCCAGCGCACGCCAGTTGCTGCGCGGGCGCACCGGCAGGGGAACCACCTGCGGCTGATCGGCTTCCAGCGCCTGTCTGAGCAGGATGCGCTCGGCCAGCCCGGCCGGCACCTCGACCTCCATGGCTTGCTGCAGGCTGCGATCGAGCTGCTTCATCTCGTCCAGATGCTTGCGGTTGGCGGGGGAGCGCTGGGCCTGCTCGAGAAACGCGGGATCCTGCTCCTGTGGATGGGCTATGGCCCGACGGCGAAATTCCAGCTCATCCATTGGTGTGTCCTCTCTGTTGGGTCGTTGACTCCATGGCCTCTTTTATCTGGTTGCGGGCCCGAAACAGGCGAGTCATGACGGTGTTCTTGTTGAGCCCCAGCTGCGCGGCGATCTCGTCGCCGCTAAAGCCCCCCAGCACCTGCAGCAGCAGGGGTTCCTGATATTCGGCCGGCAGGCGGGCGATGTGGCGTCTGAGCCACTCGTTCTCCATCTCCTGCTCGCTGTGCAGTGCCTCCTGATCGCTCTGGGGATGCTCGTCGAGATCGACGAGGTCAAACTGCTTGCGCTCGAACCGGCGTGCATTTTCCCGCCGCAGTATGGTGATGAGCCAGGCCTTGGCGGCCTTGTCGTCGAGCAGGGAGTCGATGCTCTTCCAGGCGCGCAGAAAGGTCTCCTGCACCAGATCTTCCGCCACTTGCGGATCCCGGCACAGCCAGTAGGCGTAACGGTAGATGTCCCCGTGCAGGGCATGTACCAAGGCTTCGTATTTGGTTTGTTTGTCTGCCATGCCTCCATAGACCGGGGAGGCCGTGGGATCCTTTCCGACCGTGGCACCTTTTTTTCTGAAAAAACCTAAAGCCATCGCTGGGCTTCCTTATTTGAATGAAGGCCGGGATCAACCGATCCTGGCCAGTTGCCTGAGGCCATAGGCTATCGCAAAAGTTTCGTGGCCGCATAGGGCGCTGGCAAAGTCCGCCCAGGTTTGCGGGTGGCTCTCAGCAGGGGAAGCGGCGGCAAAACACGCGCGCTCCAGGGCGGCAAAGTGGGGCACCAGGGCGGGATCGCGACGACAGGGCAGGGTATCGAGGCGGGGATGGGGCAGTGACCAGCGCAGGCGGGCCCACGCCAGCAAGCGGGCCCGGATCTGCTCGGCATCTGCCCGACACAGCGCCTGTTGCAGGCGATAGAAGGCGTGCCAGCGCGGCCCGTGGCGCCAGCAGGCGCGCAGCAGCAGAGCCCAGATGACCCACAGCAGGCTCTCGTCGTTCGGCCCATCCTGCGCCGGCGGCGACTGCGTGCTTGCTGCGATGTGCAGGGGCGTGGCGGGCAGCCGAGCGTATTCGATGCGCCCGCGCTGGGTGTTGAACCAGGCCAGCTCGATGGCGGGCAGCAGGTAGTCACCGGGTTCGTCCACGGTCAAGGCCTGGCGCCACTCGCGCTCGAAGCGCAGCGTCCCCTTGGCGAGATAGCGCTCCTGCTGCTGCTCCCCATCTGGCCTGGCCCTGATGCCGGCGGGCAGGCCGGATGAGCCGAGCAGGCGTGCCAGATTGAGGCGGTTGCCATCACCCCCCTCCAGGGTGAGGGTCAGGGTACGGATCACCGGCTCACCCGCTCTGGCCGCCGTCGGGGGATCCAGCCGCTGACCCAGGGTGAGCTGGCTCGCCACCGGTTGCAGCGGGGGCTCGTCGATCTGCACGAACAGGGTGGCCGCCCGGGCCGAGAGCGGGTCACTGCCACCGTCATCTTGCGGCAGGCGCCCCTGAAAGCGGGGGGATTCCAGTGGATGGCGCCCCGCTTCTTTGGCCTGCAGCAGCCAGCTGCGGGTCAGGCGGCCGGGCAGACCGGGGCTTGCCGGTGGCTGCCACTGATCGTTGCCGAGGCGGCGAATGGTGAAGGCATCGCTGGCCGGCTCGGTGAGGTTGGGAGCCTCCATGTTGGCCGGCAGCCAGAGGCTGAGCTGATAGACAAACGGCTGGCCGGGGTAGAGCGGCCCCTGTTGCAGCACCCGGGCCTGCAGTTCGATGGGGGAGATGGCAGGCGTTGGCGCCAGGTTGCCGGCTTCGCTGCGTGGCGGAAAGGGGATGGATGGAGTCTGCTCCGCCCCCAGTGGCAGGGCCGGCACCTGCTGCGGGCTGGTATCCAGCAGGTGCAGGGGGATCTGCCACCGGGTCAGGCTCTGCTGCGGGGCGCTGATCCGGCTCATGGTCACCTTGCCCACCGCAAACTGGCGCAGCAGAGGGGTGATGGCAAGCTCACTGCTCTGGCGCTCGCCGTCCGCTTCGATGATCAGCAACCAGTCGCGGCGATCGGCCCCTGGCAGCAGCTCGGCCCGGGGCGGGGCGGCAAAAACCTGCGCCGTCATCAGCCAGAGCAGCAACAGGCACAGGGTATGGCAACGAGTGAAGAGGCGGCTCACCAGGGATCCTCTCCTTTCAGGTTGCCAGGGGCGAGGCCACGGTCGGCCTCCTGCTCGCGCCTGCGCTGGTCTTCCTTGCGCAGCCGCTGCTCCAGCAGCAGGACGGGAGGTGACGGAGGCAGAGGAGCGTCCGGGGTAGCGGCCTGCTCGGGGGCATCGATGGGCTTGGGATCCTGCGCCTGTGGGGTTGCCTCGGGCGGCTGGGCGCGCAGCAAGGTCAGGTTGTAGCGCGCATCCTGATGGCTGGGTTCCAGTGCCAGCGCCGCCAGATAGGCCTGCTCGGCGGCCGCCAGCTGACCGAGCTGCACCAGGGCATTGCCCCGGTTGTAGTGGGCAGTGGCCGTGCTGGCCCGGCCATAGGCGGCGGCCGCCTTGGCGTAGTCGCCAACCCGATACCAGGCATTGCCCTGCCAGACGGGATCCGCAAAGGTGCGGGCGGCCTCCTGATAGCGCTTCTGCGAGAAGGCCTGCCAGGCCTGATTGTCATGGGCAGCAGGCGGCATCGCCGTTGGCGCCGGGCTGGCTTGCAGGGAGGGGGGGGCGAGCAGCAGCGCCCCCACCAGCACCAGCCAGAGGGTGCCGATACGGGCCAGCAGCGCCAGCGGCAGCAGGGGCAGCAGCAGCCAGGGGCCGAGATCCATGGCCTGGTGCGTGCCTGTGCTCTGGCTCATGGGCAGGGGGGCAAAGCGTGGCGCCCCCTGTTGCAGCCACTGCAGTTGACCGCCGAGATCGCCGGCCAGCTGTTGCAGGGTGGCCACGTCGGGGGCCGGCAGGGTACGGCCGAAGCCACCGCCCATGGTGGCGGGCAGGCGACTGGCCTGGCCGCTGTTGACCAGCAAGACGTCGAGGCGCGCTTGCACCTGGGCGTGGCAAAAGAGGCTGCCCTGGCAGGGCCACACCGCCTTGATCCGCTCAGCCTGACGGGCGGTCAGGTCATCGGTGATCAACAGCAAGCGGGCCTGCTGGCCGGCGGGGATCTGCTTGAGCGCCAGCGCCACCGCGCGCTCGGGCGCGCTGCCTTGCCTTGGCATGATGGCCGGGCGCAGGTCGGGCAGCAGCAGGGCGAGGGCCTGGTGATCCCGGGTCGATGGCATGGCAAGGTAGGCATCCCCGGCAAACAGGATGAGGGCGATGGGATGGGCCGCTTCCTGCTGCGCTCGGTCAGCCAGCAGATCCTGCAGCAACACCCGCACCCGGGTGGCCCGGTCCGGCAGCAGATCGGTGGCCAGCATGGAGCGGGAGAGATCCAGCAGCCAGATGTCGAGGGCCGGGCTCGGAATGCTCTGGCTCTGCTGGCGCAGCGCCGGGCCGCTCAAGGCCAGGATCAGCGGCAGGCAGGCCAGCCAGAGCCAGGGAAAGTGGCGCCGCTGCCCCGGCAGCAGATAGGCCTGCATGGCGGGGGCCAGCAGCGGCGCCTGGCGACGACGGCGCCATCCCTGCCATAGCCAGGGCAGCAGGGCCAGCAACCAGAGCGGGCGCAGCAGGGTGAGCTCCATCATGGGGCGCCTCGGGACGGGCTGTCAGGCACAGTGGCTTTGCTGCTCAGCCGCGCCGGCCAGCGCAACCGGGCGGGCCAGCTCAGCAGCAGCCAGGCCAGCGCCAGCGGCCAGGGGTAGAGCTCCTGGTTGGGACGATAGCGGGTCTGCGCGGTGGCGACGGGCTCCAGAGTATCCAGCGCCTGATTGATGGCCTCGAGATCCCCCTGGGTGCGCGCCCGAAAGTAACGGCCATGGCCCACCTCGGCCAGCTGCTGCAAGAGGGCTTCGTCCAGCTCGGCGCTGGGGTCGCTCTGGGCCGGGGCCTGCGCGGGGGCCATCGCCTCGGCAAAGGTATCCGGATCGGCGCCCACGCCCAGGGTATAGAGGCGAATACCTGCGGCGGCGGCCTGTTTGGCCTCGCGCAGGGGATCGGCGCTGCCGGCGGTATTGCGTCCGTCGGTGACCAGCAACAGGGCGGTAGAGCGTTCGGGGGCCTTGTGCTGGCGAGCAAGCAGGATGGCCTCGCCGAGGGCGGTGGTGCGTCCCACCAGCTCGAAATCGAGCTCGCGGGTCAGGCCGAGCAGGGCGTCGGTCTCCTGGGTCAGGGGCGAGAGCAGATAGGCGTGATCGGCGAACACGATGAGGGCGATGCGATCGCCGGGGCGGGCGGCGATGAGCCTGTCTATCTGCTGGCGCACCGCGCTGAGCCGGTCTTTTTGCTCCCCTTGATCCAGCATGTCCTGGGTGCGCATGCTGTCGGAAAGATCCACCGCCAGGATGAGATCCCGGCTGCTCTGATAGCTCACCTGAGGCGGCTCCTGCCACTGGGGGCGGCAGAGCGCCAGCACCAGGGCGCACCAGCACAGCGCCATTCGCCACAGGGGCTGGCCGGCATGGGGGCGCAGCAGGGGAAAGCCGGCATGGGTCAATACGCCAGGATCATGTGCGCTGCGGTGGCGGGGCGGCAGACCAAAGCGCACCAGCAGCGGCAACACCAGCGCCAGGGCAAACCAGGGCCAGGCGAGGATCATGGCCGTCTCCCGGCGTGCGCATCCCTGGTGCGAGTTCGCCCCCGCTGCCAGCGGGTGCGCAGGTCCAGCAACCAGGCTGGCGGGCAGATGCAGTGACGTCCCCAGGCGAGGTAGGCCCGGCGCAGCGTCTGGCGCTGCTGCGCATCCGGGATTTGACCACCGTAGAGCCAGGCAGACCAATGCGGGGCCAGCTCGCGAAAGCGGCTGTTCCCCAGAGCATCGAGCCCCAGAGAATCAAGAAAGACGAGCCAAGGTTCTCCTTGCAGTACGGCCGCCTCGGGCCAACGGGGCAGCACGGCCTCGCGCAATACATCTTGCAGTTGGGGCACCAGATCGGGGGCCTGCCAGTCGAGCTGCCGCCGCCAGCGGCGATAACGCAGCAGGCTCTGCACGCCGAGGATGATCATGGCGCCGACCAGCAGGGCGATCAGTAGCCACCACCAGCCCAGCAGGCGGGGATCAGAGGCCAGCTGCAGCGGGGGGCCGGGGTGAATGTCGCGCAGCTGGGCCGCCAGCGAGGAAGTGGGGACGCTGCTGCCTGGCACGGCGCTGGCGAGCCAGCTCAGAATTGGCGGCATGCCCCCTCCTGCCACTGGCGTTGCAGCGGCTGGCCGTTGTCGAGCCGGTAGAGGCGCTGCACCAGCGGCAGCAGTTGCTGATGGCTCTGGCGGGCCAGCTGTTCGGCAGCTTCTTGATAGCGCCAGGCGAACCCCGGTTCGCCGGCCTCGAGCCAGCCGCTCTGCTGGCCGGCGCGCACCGCCAGGCGCCCCTGGGCGGGCAGGACTGCCTCCAGCGGATCCCGAATTTGCCAGCAATGCAGGTCGTGGCGCCGGCCGAGCAGTTGCAACTGGCGGCAGAGCGCCTCGTCGAGGGGGCTGTGATCGGTGATGAGAGTCAGTCTGGCGCCGTGGGGCAGGTTAAGCCGGGCCAGGGTATGGGCCAGGGCGTGGGGGGGCGGCGTGCGCGCCAACCCCAGCCGGTAGTGGTGGCAGAGGGCCTCCAGCAAGGGCACCAGGGGGCCGCGCTGGTGTTGAAGATGCGGCTCCACGCCGTGGCAGATCAGAGTATTGGCCTGCTTTTCCCCTTGCCAGAGCAGGGCGGCGGCCAGCTCGCAGCCCAGACGCGCCTTGAGCTGGTGGCAAGAGCCAAAGTACATGGCCGGAGAGAGATCGAGCAGCAGCCAGTGGGCCTGATCCTGCTCTTCGCTGTAGAGTCGGGTATAGGGGCGACCAAGGCGGGCGGTCACCCGCCAGTCGATGTGGCGCACCTCGTCGCCGGCCTGATAGGCGCGCAGCTCGCGAAAGGTGAGCCCCGGCATGCGGCCAAGCCGCCCTTGCGCCACCGGTTGAATGCGCGAACGCGGCCCTTGCCGGGCCCACAGCCTGATCGCCAGCAGCCTGGCAAGCGTCAGGGTGATATCGGGATGGGCGAGGGGATTGACGGCGTGTGTCATGGCAACAGGGCCCGCACAGAGGAAACGAGCGGGCTCAGGGGCATGGGATCGCATCCAGCAGCAGGGTGATGAGCGCCTCGTTGTCGAGGTTGTCCGCCAGCGCCTGATAACTGGGAATGAGGCGATGGCGCAGCACGGCCGGCGCCAGTTGCTGAATGTCTTCGGGCAGCACGAAATCCCGTCCGGCCAGCCAGGCCCTGGCGCGAGCCGCTCTGGCCAGACCTATGCTGGCCCTGGGGCTGGCGCCCACCGCGACCAGGGGTTCGAGTTCCGGACACAGGCCGCTGCCCGGCCGGGTGGCACAGACCAGCTGCACCAGATAGTGCTCGAGGCGCCCCTGCATCTGCACGGCCTGCACCGCGCTGCGGGCCGCCAGCAGATCGGCCTGGCTCAGGGTGAGCGGTGGCGTCGGCAGGGTGTCGCCGCGGGCGTTGAGCTGGAGGATGGCCAGCTCCATGGCGGGGCTCGGGTAGTCCACCAGCAGCTTGAGCAAGAAGCGATCGAGCTGGGCCTCCGGCAGGGGATAGGTCCCTTCCTGTTCTATGGGGTTTTGCGTGGCGGCCACCATAAAGAGGGGCGGCAGGCGCCAGCTCTTCTTGCCCACGGTGATCTGATGCTCGGCCATCGCCTCCAAGAGGGCGGACTGCACCTTGGCCGGCGCCCGGTTGATCTCGTCTGCCAGCACCAGGTGGTTGAAGAGAGGGCCGGGCTGAAACACGAAGCTGGCATCCTGGGGATGAAACACCTCGCTGCCGGTGAGATCGGCGGGCAGCAGGTCTGGGGTGAACTGGATGCGGGCAAAGCGCCCCTCCACCGCGCCGGCCAGCGCCTTGACGGCCCGGGTCTTGGCAAGACCGGGGGCCCCCTCGATCAACACATGTCCTTCACATAACAGGGCGATCAGCAGCCCCTCGATGAGGGGGCCCTGTCCCAGAATTTGACTACCCAGATAGTCCCCAAGCGCTCTGAACTCGGCCGCTGCCATGCAATAAACCCGTTGTTTTCATAGAAGTTGATCTTTTTATACTCCAGTTGGCGCACAAGGGCGAGGGAGGGGGCCTAGATGGCGGCAATTTAGTTTCAATCAGCCGTATGAAATTTGTGAGTGGATTGTTAAGATGTGGCGCAATGAGGTCAGACCTCTCCCTTTAGTCTTCTCGTTTAACCAAGGAGCCAGGATGAAAGAGCCATTGAAACTGACGACTCGCCAGGGCGAACGGATTGCCGTCGTGGCGGGTTTGCGCACTCCCTTTGCCAAGCAGGCCACCGCCTTTCACGGCGTGCCTGCGGTGGATCTGGGCAAGCTGGTGGTGAGCGAGATGCTCGCTCGCACCGATCTCGATCCCAAGCTCATCGACCAGCTGGTGTTCGGCCAGGTGGTACAGATGCCGGAAGCCCCCAACATTGCCCGCGAGATCGTGCTCGGCACCGGCATGAGCGTCAGCACCGATGCCTATAGCGTGTCGCGCGCCTGCGCCACCAGTTTCCAGGCCGTCGCCAACGTCACCGAATCCATCATGGCCGGCACGGTGGACATCGCCATCGCCGGCGGCGCCGACTCCTCCTCCGTGCTGCCCATCGGGGTGAGCAAGAAGCTGGCCCGCGCCCTGGTGGATCTCAACAAGGCGCGCAATCTGCAGCAGCGTTTCAATATCCTGCGTCAGTTGCGGGTCAAGGATCTGCTGCCGGTGCCGCCCGCCGTGGCCGAGTACTCCACCGGCCTCTCCATGGGGCAGACCGCCGAGCAGATGGCCAAGAGCCACCAGATCAGCCGCGAGGCGCAAGATGCGCTGGCGCACCGCTCCCACACCCTGGCCGCGCAGGCCTGGGCCGATGGCAAACTCAGTGGCGAGGTGTTTACCGCCCACGTGCCTCCCTACAAGGCGCCGCTGGAGCGAGACAACAACATCCGCGAAAGCTCGGATCTGGCGAGCTACGCCAAGCTCAAGCCGGTGTTTGACCGGGTACACGGCTCCGTTACCGCTGCCAACGCCACCCCGCTCACCGACGGCGCCGCCGCCGTGCTGCTGATGCGCGAAGGGCGGGCCCGCGAGCTGGGCCTCGAGCCGCTCGGCTATATCCGCAGTTTCGCATTTTCTGCCATCGACGTGTGGCAGGACATGCTGATGGGCCCCTCCTACGCCACCCCGCTGGCGCTGGATCGCGCCGGCATCACGCTGGCCGACCTGACCCTGATCGACATGCACGAGGCTTTTGCCGCCCAGACCCTGGCCAACCTCAAGATGTTTGCCAGCAAAGAATTTGCCCAGAGCAAGCTGGGTCGCGATCAGGCCATCGGCGAGGTGGACATGGACAAATTCAACGTCCTCGGTGGCTCGCTGGCCTTTGGTCACCCCTTTGCCGCGACCGGTGCGCGCATGATCACCCAGACCCTGCATGAGCTGCGGCGCCGGGGTGGGGGATTGGGGCTTAACACCGCCTGTGCGGCGGGTGGTCTCGGCGTGGCCATGGTGTTGGAGGTAGAGTGATGAGCGAGAAGACTTTTTCCCTGGCAGTGCGCCAGGATGGCATCGGCATTCTCACCATGGATGTGCCGGGCGAGAGCATGAATACCCTCAAGGCCGCCTTCGTGGAGGAGATCCGCGCGGTGCTGGCCGAGGTGAAAGCCAATAAAGAGCTGATCGGCCTGGTGGTGGTCTCTGGCAAGAAGGACTCCTTCATCGCCGGCGCCGACATCAGCATGCTGGCGGCCTGTAGCAGCGCCAAGGATGCCGAGACGCTGTCGCGGGAAGGGCAGGTGATCTTCGCCGAGATCGAGTCGCTGCCCATTCCGGTGATCGCCGCCATTCACGGCCCCTGCCTCGGCGGTGGGCTGGAGCTGGCACTGGCCTGCCATGGCCGGGTGGTCACCGATCACGGCAAGACGGTGCTCGGCCTGCCCGAGGTGCAACTGGGCTTGCTGCCGGGCTCCGGCGGGACCCAGCGTCTGCCGCGCCTCATCGGGGTGGCCAAGGCGCTCGATCTGATGCTGACCGGCAAGCAGGTACGGGCCAAGCAGGCCAAGAAACTGGGGCTGGTGGACGACGTGGTGCCGCCCTCCATCCTGCTGGACGCCGCCATCAAGTTGGCCAAGAAGGGCAAGCCCCGTCACGAGCTGAAGCGGGATCTGCAGGGCAAACTGCTGGAAACCAACAAGCTGGGCCGCAAGGTGCTGTTCGATCAGGCCCGCAAAGGGGTGAAGGCGAAGACCCGCGGCAACTACCCGGCCCCGGATCTGATCCTGGAAGTGGTGCGCATCGGGGTGGAAGAGGGGATGCAGGCCGGTCTTGCCGCCGAATCCCGCCACTTTGGCGAGCTGGTGATGACCAGCGAATCCGCCGCTCTGCGCTCCATCTTCTTTGCCACCACCGAGATGAAGAAGGAGGTCACCTATCAGGGGGCCGAACCGCGCAAGGTGGGTCATGCCGCCGTGCTGGGCGGTGGTCTGATGGGGGGCGGCATCGCCTTCGTCACCGCCACCAAGGCGGGCGTGCCGGTGCGGATCAAGGACGTGGCCAGCAGCGGCATCGGCAATGCCATGCGCTACAGCTACGACATTCTGGCCAAGAAGCTCAAGCGTCGCCAACTGCTGCGCAGCGAGCTTGAGAAGCAGATGAGCCTGCTCACCGGCGCCCTCGACTACTCCGGTTTCCACCGGGTCGACATGGTGGTGGAAGCAGTGTTCGAAGATCTTTCCCTCAAGCACCAGATGGTGAAGGACGTGGAGCGCGAGTGCGGCGAGCACACCGTGTTTGCCTCCAACACCTCATCTCTGCCGATCCACCAGATCGCCTCGGCGGCGGCGCACCCGGAGCGGGTGGTGGGGCTGCACTACTTCAGCCCGGTGGACAAGATGCCGCTGGCGGAGATCATCCCCCACGCCGGCACCAGTGCCGAGACGGTCGCCACCACTCTGGCGTTTGCTCGTGCTCAGGGCAAGACCCCCATCGTGGTCAAGGACGAGGCGGGCTTCTATGTCAACCGCATCCTGGCCCCCTACATGAACGAGGCGGCGCGCCTGGTGCTGGAAGGGGAACCGGTGGAGGTGCTGGACGGCGCCCTGCTCGATTTCGGCTTCCCGGTGGGCCCCATCACCTTGCTGGACGAGGTGGGCATCGACGTGGGTGCCAAGATCTCCCCGATCCTCGAAAAAGAGCTGGGGGGCGAGCAGTTCCAGGCCCCGGCCGCTTTTGACAAGCTGCTGCAAAACGATCGCAAGGGGCGCAAGAACGGCAAGGGCTTCTACCTCTACGGCAAGGCGGCCCCGCGCAGCAAGCTCACCGGCAAAGAGGGCAAGAAGACAGTGGACGAGAGCGTCTACGGCGTGCTCGGCATCTCGCCCCAGGCCAAGCTGGCCAAGGCGGAGCTGGCCGAGCGCTGCGTGCTGATGATGCTCAACGAAGCGGCCATGGCGCTGGACAGCGGCGTGGTGGCCTCGGCTCGCGACGGCGACATCGGCGCCATCTTCGGCATCGGCTTCCCGCCGTTCCTGGGCGGCCCGTTCCGCTACATGGACAGCCTCGGCATCGAGCACCTGGTGGGGCGCCTTGAGCACTACCAGAAGCGCCATGGCGACCGCTTCGCCCCTTGCGATCGCCTCAAGGCGATGGCGGCGGAGCAGCAGCGCTTCTATTGAGGATGCGCCGCTCGCGGCAACTGGCCAACCGACAAGGAGGCGACCCCGGGGTCGCCTCCTTCTTTTTGGCGCCGAGATGGAAAATGCGGGGGCAGTAGGCTGACAACTGGTTGAATCCCGTCCATATTTTTCCTCGGCAAGGGATAAATTGTTGATCCAACTCAAACTAGCCCCCTATTTATTACTTTGGTGGCATAGGACTCAGGCGCTGGTTGGGGTCAAATAGCATCATCAGGAACGGGGGGATAACCCCGTCACGAAAGGGACACCCATTTCACTGGATGAAGGACACATAATGAGTCTGCTTGAACAAACCATCTGGACTGTATTGGGATACGGGGCCATGCCCTTTATCTTCCTGAGCGGGTTTGTGGCGGTGGCAGTGACCTGCTGCCTGCTGCTCAATGCCTTCGGGGTCAAGTCCGCCGAGAAGTGATCCGCTTCTTTCGTTCATACCGCCAAATGCCAGTCTTCGGACTGGCATTTGTTTTTTGAGCCTTGGCAGGCAGTTATCTGCGCTCCAGGGGCCAAATGTGTGCTGCTTGAGGTCGAACCGGCCGCCGATTTTGATTACACTGGCGCGCAGTTTTTCGTTTCGGCCCGCTTCCCAAGGTATTCAAGGTTTTCTATGGCTCTCAAGGCAACCGTATTCAAGGCTCAGCTCAGCCTGTCCGACATGGATCGCAATCTGTATCAGGACTTCTCTCTCACCCTGGCCCGTCACCCCTCCGAGACCGACGAGCGGATGATGATCCGGCTGGCCGCCTTCGCCTGGCATGCCGCCGAGCGGCTGGAGTTCACCAAGGGCCTCTCTGCCGATGACGAGCCGGAACTCTGGCGCAAGAACTATTCCGACGAGATTGAACTCTGGATCGAACTCGGTCAGCCTGACGAGCGCCGTCTCAAGAAGGCGTGCAACCGCTCCCGTCATGTGGTGCTCTACCTCTACGGCGGCCGTGGCACCAGCGTCTGGTGGAAGCAGAACCAGGGCAAACTCGGCCTGCACGACAACCTCACCGTGATTGAGCTCTCCGACAGCCAGACCCTGCCGCTGACCGAGATGGTGGAGCGCACCATGCAGCTCACCTGCACCATCTCCGATGGCCAGCTCTGGGTGAGCAACGGCCGCCAGGAAGTGACCCTGGATCCTTTGCTGCTGATGGGAACCCCCGCCCGCGAACTGTAAAGGACTCGCCCATGTTCAGCGCGCTGCTCAATATCGTCATTCCGGTGTTTGCGGTGGTGGGGCTCGGCGCCCTCTACGGCCGGTTGCGTCCGGGCGGCGCGCTGGGTTACGTCAACCGGGCCAATATCGAGCTGTTTACCCCGGCGCTGGTGTTCTCGGCGCTGGTCAAATATCCGCTGGATCTGATGGCCCACCTCTCGCTCATCGCGGCGGGGGCCCTGGTGATCCTGCTGCCGGGGTTGCTGCTCTCCCTGCTCAGGCTTAGCAGCATCAGCCGACCGGCCCTGATCCTGCCCGCCATGTTTCGCAACACCGGCAACCTCGGCATTCCGCTGATGGTGCTGGCCTTTGGCGAGCAGCAGCTGGGTGCCATCATCATCCTCTTCGTGCTCTCCAACCTGCTTCACTTCTCGGTGGGCATGTTCATCCTCTCGGCCAACACCTCCCGCTGGCTCTGGCTGAAAAGCCCTGTGCTGTGGGCCGCCCTGGCGGGCCTGCTGGTGGCCAATCTGCACATTCCGCTGCCCGAATACCTGGTGACCAGCGCCTCTCTGCTCGGCCAGATCTCGGTGCCGCTGATGCTGTTTGTGTAACCCATCACCAAGAATGAAAAACCGGGAGCTGGTGAAAACAAGTGGGAGATGGCGGGACAAACTCAGGAATGGCGGGGCTTGTGGCGTGATGCGGTTAAACCAAGCCGTTTAACCGCAAAATGAAAACTTTAGAGTCAGGCAGCGAGTCGATGCACTGAAAATGAAAAATGTAGTGATTGCTGCCTAGAGCCATTTAAACAATCACTGGCCAGATAATATCAGCTGCGGGGTATCACAAAATCAGATAGTTATAGTTAAAAAAAGTCGTGCCCGGCCCAGACTACCTTGCCGATCACGGCCAGGTTCTCCAGCTGGTTGGCTGGAACGACCTGCAGGGGGTAATCATCGCGGTTGTCGCTGATGATGGTGATCCCGCCATCGAAGTTTTTCTGCAGGCGCTTGGCGTAGAGCTCTTCCCCCAGGCGCAGCACGAAGATGGATCCGTCTTCGATCTGATTTTTGCTGATATCGACCAGGATAGAGTCACCAGAGTGGATGGTGGGCTCCATGCTGTCGCCTTTGGCGAAGACCACCACCAGGTTATCCGGGTTTAACTTGCGAAACGTGAGCCACTTGCGGCGAAAGGCCAGCTTGCGTTTAACCTCATGATCATCATTAAACGCACCATGGCCGGTACTGACGGTGACATGGTAGCCATCAATCAGCGCGTACTCCTCATCAAACTCCTCACGTTGCACCATCTGCTCGGCCGTTCCATCGGGGTGTTTCGGGCCCAGACCGGTGGCCAGCCACTCCAGGTTCACATTGAACGTCCGCGCGATGCGCAGCGCCTTGTCGATGGTGGGTAGTGAATTAAACGGGGGGAAGTATTTGCGCATCCCCGACTCACTCATCCCCACCAGTTCGGCAAATGCCTTGTAGCTCAAGCTCCCGCGCAGCTCATCCAGACGGTCACTCAAAGTATCCATTCCCGCCGTCAGAAAAGATACCTCACCGTCTTTTTGTACTGCTTGTGGTTTTTCTTCATAACGCTCTGACATACAAGGAATTCTCGGCTAGTAGCTGATGCTGGTGAGTCGATAGACAAAAAATTCCGCACAAAAAGACTTGTCAATCTTTTTGGGGTGATCAATCATTCATATATGACGCATTGCGACATAAAATCATTCTTTTATGAATGACAAAGATACGCACTGCGACACTTGATGATACCGAAACGGGGTGAGTATGTCAGGGAAAACACCAGAGTGGATCAGGGCTGAGCTCATAAAATGCGGATATTCCCAAGCTGCTTGGGCCCGCGCTAAAGGGTTGCACCCCCGAGCCGTACAGCGTTGCATCAAACACTATGCTCCGGCCAGAGGGATTAGCCCCAAGCGTCGGGAAAGCCGCGCCATCATGGCCCTGCTGTCCGAGTCGCTGGGGATCGATCTTCTGGGAGGTGACCAATGAGCACCTGGTACACCGCCCAGGCGCTGGCCGGATTGGTCGGCATGCCCGCTTACCCCGATGGTGTGCGCAAAAAGGCCGAGCGTGAAGAGTGGCAAAGCCGCAAGCGCGAGAAAGGCAAAGGGGCTGAATACCACATTGGCTCACTGCCGATTGAAACCCGTCGTTACCTGGCAGAACAAGCGGTGGCCGCACAAGGCCATGCAGTGACCGACCATGCAGCGGGTGGCAAGGCCATGGCCAAGTTGCTGGCGCGTGAGGTGCCGGTCAAACCGGAGGCAGGCCGCAAATTGCTGACATTGGGGGAGGGGCCTCGCCAGAAGGTCGATGCCAGACTGCTCATCCTGCAGGCTGCCGATATCTTCCTGGCCCCCTATTACGCTTGCCAGCAAGGGGAGGTGGGTCGCCGTGCCTTTATCGAGGCATACCGTGCCCGCACTCTCGCCCTGCCTGTCAGCGTTTATGAAAGGCAAAAGCCATTCAGTCTGATCACCCTGCGCCGCTGGCAAAGTGCGCTGGCGGATGAAGGCCCCGCAGCCCTGGCTGGCAACTATCAGCGGGAGCGGCCATCAACCGTCGAACAGAGCCCGGATCTGGCCCAGTTTCTCACCGCCTTGGTCACCACCAAGCCCCATTTGGCCAACAAGTGGGGGGCACTGCACGAACTGGCCAGCCAATACAGCGAAATGAATCAGCTGGGATGGCAGATCCCCAGCCAATCCTCCTTGCGTCGCTGGATGGTGAAATGGTTGGCAGAGAACAAGGTGGCGTTTGCCTATACCACCAACCCGGATGCCTACAACAACAAATACCGCAGCGCGATCGAGGAGATGTACCCCTGGATGGCCCAGCCCAACGACGTCTGGGAGTTCGATAGCACTCCGGTCGATGCGATGCTGGTGGATGGTCGTCACAGCATCATCGCGGTGATCGATGTGTATACCCGCCGCGTCCGTCTGCTTGTAGCCAAGAGCTCATCGAGCGAGGGGATCTGCCTGTTGCTGCGCAAGACCCTGCTGGCCTGGGGCACGCTCAACGATAACGGCGTGATGCGCACTGATAACGGCTCTGATTACGTGAGCCAGCGGGTCATGTCCATCTGCACTCTGCTTGGTATGAACGTCAGCCGCTCCAACGCCTATTCAGGGTGGGAGAAACCCCATATCGAGCGCTTTTTCCGCACCTTGAGCCACGGCCTGATCGAGCTGTTGCCCTCCTATATCGGCCACTGCGTGGCAGACCGTCAGGTGATCGAGGCGCGCAAGAGCTTTGCCCAGCGGCTGGAGGAGAAGCGCAAACCGGATGCACAAAAAGAGATTTACGAGCTGGCCATGACGGCCGCCGAACTGCAAACCCTGCTCGATAACTGGCTCGATGCCCGTTACCACAACCGCAAGCACAGTGCCCTCGGGGTCAGTCCCAATGAAAAGTACCAGCTGGCTCGTTACCAGCGCCGCGCCATTCCCGATGAAGCTGCGCTGGATCTGCTGCTCAACCATATCGGTGAGGCGACCGTCTCCAAAGGTTTTATCAAGGCCGGTGGTCTCAAATACAGCGCCCCCGAACTGTTGGAGCACAACTGGAAGAGCCAGCGGGTCAGCGTCTTTCTCGATCCGTGCGATGTGGGCCGCGCCATCTTGTACCGCACTGGCGATTGGAACGAGCGGATCGAGGCCATCAACATCGACCTGCTGGGCAATGGCATCAGCCCCGATGCCTTCCGGGCGGCCAAAAAAGCCGATGCCAAGGCGTTGGCCAGTTTTCGCCGCGAGATGCGCAACCTTGCCAAAACCTTTGGCATCGACCAGCTCCATCAGGATGTGGTGCGCCACTTCGTCGACCAGGCCAAGGGTATTGAAGCGTTCAGCCGTCGTGATCTCACCCTCGATAACCCGGCATTGGCCGCGCTCACCGGGGTCTCAACACCCGCTGAACCCGCCCGTTTCAATGCGGCAGAGCTGGCCGCCATAGAAGCCAGACGAGAAGCGAAAGCGCTGCGGGCGCAAGCTACCGCAGGGCAGGAATCGAGAGCACTCAAGACCGAGTACGAGCAAGCCATCTATCTGGCAGAGCGGGAGCTGGATACCCCGCTGACAGAGCGGGAGAAGGAGTGGCTGACCCGATACCTCTACAGCCACAAGCTGATGGCAAAACGCATTAACCGCCATCTGGATGAAGTTCGGGCTACCCGCCGCACCCAGGCAAAGGTTAGCGAGTAGCCCGAAAAGGCCCAAAAACAAAGGACAAACCCACTATGAAACACAAGATCGTTGAAGTCAAAAACATGATCAAGACCGAGCAGCTGCTCGACAACTTGCTCAACCGCTCCAGCATCGTGCCGGGCATTGGCCTGATCCACGGCCCCTCCGGCTTTGGCAAGACCACCGCCGTGGAATGGCTGTTCAACCAGGACGAAGTGAACGGCATCTATGTCCGCTGCTACAAGGCCGACACGGTGACCAGCCTGCTGGAGCAGATAGCCAAAGAAATCGGCATTCCCCAGCGCCACAACCTGCGCGCTCAGGTCGATAGCATCATCGAATCTGTGCGCGCCGAAGAGCTGGCCATCTTCGTGGACGAGGCCGATTACGTGGTCGGCAATGCCCGCATCATGGAGACCCTGCGCGATATCTACGATGCCACCGAACAACCCTTGATCCTGGTCGGGATGGAAGAGATTGCCCGCCGCATCAGCCAGCGCAAGCAGCTGTTTAACCGCATCTCCCAGTGGATCGAATTCAAACCGGCCGATCTCGATGACGTGTCCCTGATTGCCAGCGAAATGCTGGAGGTGGATGTGGAGATCGACGATGCACTGCTGGATCTGATCCGCAAGCGTTCCAACGGCGTGGTGCGCACCATCGTCTCGGCCCTCGACAAGATTGAAAAAATGGCGATGGCCTCTGATGCCCGGATTATCCGGCTGGAGGACGTTGACGCCAGCGAGCTGCTCCATGACGTGCGTCGCAGCCGCTAGCCGTCAGGCTACAGCCAATAAAAACAAAGCACGGGAGGGATTCCAGTGGTTGATACAAAAGCAACGCTAATGACGTTGCAAGCCTGGGAATGGATGTGCCAGCAAGAGACGTTTCTGATCAAGGACGTGATCGCCGTGACGGGAATGTCGGAGGCACATATCTACAAGGTCGTGCGTGACTGGTTGGCCGCTGGCCACCTCATTAAACACCCGGACGGCGTGGTATCCCGCCCGGCCTATTTCAAAGTGGTTAGCGCCCAATACGTGCCACCGATTGGCAAAAGCAGTGGCCAGAAGCGGCCTAAATGCCGGAACAAGCGCAAAACCAATCAACAGAAAATGTGGAACACCATGAAGATCAGCCGCTTCTTCACCCTGACAGACCTGATGTTGACGGCAGAGACGGGTCAGAAACAAGCCTGGTTTTACACCGATAGGTTGGTGAAAGCCGGTTACGTCAAGGTGCTGTTCAAAGTTGACAGTTTGCTGCCTGTACCTGCCAGACACGGCCTGACAGGACGTTATCAGCTGGTCAGGGATACAGGCCGTTATGCCCCGCTGTGTCGTGACCATGGTTGCTGGGATCAAAACCAGCAGCAGTTATACCCGTTCCAACGGGAGGAGGAGGCACATGGAAACGTGGCTTGAGGTGTTGCAGGCCGAAGTGGCGGCCAGTTCGCTGGCCCAGGTAGCCGAGAAGCTCGGGCTCTCTCGCACCACCATCAGCCAGGTCTGCAACGAAAAGTATCCCGGTGATATGGCAAGGGTACAGACCCTGGTGGAGGGGGCACTGATGGGCAACAAGGTGAGGTGCCCCATCCTGGGGGATATCCCGGCGCATCAGTGTCTCGCTCACCAACGCCGTGGCCCGAGCGAAGTGGGCAGCAGTCCGATGGATATCAAGCTCTGGAAGGCATGCCGCAGCGGTTGCCCCCATAGCCAGCTGACCGAGGCGCAGCAACTGCGCCGCCCAATGCGGTTATCGGTAGAGCAGGGCAAAGGGGCGCAGAAAACGGCTCGCTATGACGCCGAGGCCACCCTCTCCAGATTGCGCCGTCAGGCTAAAAGCGATGGCGACAATGCCAGCAGCAGCCTGCGCATCCTAAGTGAGCTGCTGGCCGAAGAGCTGAAAATCATGGCCATCAAATACAACCGGCTGCTCGACAAGCAAGAAGGCAAATAAGGGTTGGTGGGGCTCTTTCGCGGTGGGCCCGGTGACGAGATCACAAGGAGAACGGGATGAAAAAGCATCTGCACAGCAATTTGCAAAAGACCGCCGAGCAACTCAGCCACTGGCTGACGGCCAAGGGATATGACGTTCGCACCAGTCGGGTTTGCCATACCCCGCTGCTGGCGGTTACCGGGCCACTGCCCAAAGAGATGCAGGCGCGCGCCGTGTTGAGCCGTGAATGTCTTGCGGGCGTGGTGCGTGAAGTTGCCCTGGTGCGTTTTGGCGGCTGCCTGCTCCACTGGCGCCAAGAATCCTGAAACTGGCAAGGGGGATGAGATGAGCAAGATCCAGCTTGAGATAGAAGACGAGGCGCTGGCGCGGGTGGTGCTGCGCCAGTTACCCAAGTTCCTCGAATTCTGCAGCGCGGCCCACCAGGAGGAGCTGGCGAGCGCGACAGCAGAGCAGTACAGCGCCGTGATGTGCCCTCCGGTGCCCGGCAGCAACAAGATCCATTAAGGAGAAGCCCATGCAAGAAGCACAAACCAGCAGTACCACCCCGATGCGCCAGAACGCCCAGGGACACTGGGTACCGGAAAACCTGATCGCCCCGGCAGACAAGCTGCGCGACGAAGTGGTGCTGGCCATTATCGCGGCAGCTCGCGAGCAACGCGCACAGCTGGCCGCCTTCAAGATTGGCGCCATGCAACAGATCGCCGACTTTGTGGATCTCTCCGCCGAGCAGTACGGGGTGGCGTGGGGCGGTACCAAGGGCAACGTGACCCTGCTCAGTTTTGATGGTCGTTACAAGCTGATTCGGGCAGTGGGGGAGCACCGCAAATTTGATGAACGGATCCAGGCCGCCAAAGCGCTGATTGACCAGTGCATTGAGCGTTGGAGCGATGGCGCCAGCAGCGAGATCCGCGCCCTGGTAGACCATGCCTTTCGGGTCTCTAAGAGCGGTCATATCGATGTGAATCAGGTGCTCTCCCTGCGTCAGCTCAATATCGATGACCCGGATTGGCTGCTAGCCATGCAAGCCGCTGTCGATGCCATCCAGGTGACCGGCACCAGCCAATATCTGCGGCTGTACGAGCGTGACGCTCACGGGCGTTACATCCAGATGAGCCTGGATCTGGCCAAGGTATAGGGAGGAGGCGTGATGGAAATCAACGTGGAAAAAGCCGAAGAGCAACTGCTGCTCTGTGAGCAGATCACCGAAACCGAGGGCACCTGCTACCCCGACGACACCTATGAGGATGGCATCAAGGCCGCCCTGCTCTGGGCGCTGGGGCTGGGGCCAGCCCCCCTCAATGCCGAGGAGTATCAAGGGGTGACGCCACTGCAGTTCGATTAATGGCCTGATGCGAAACGGGGCGGCAATGCCGCCCTGTCTATCCGGTGTGGTGGCCGGGTACTGATGAGCAACCAAACGATCTGGGCCCAGGTCTTCACCGTCTTGATACAAGGAGCACGGCGATGACCAAAACAGAGATGGATATTCGGCTTACCAAGATATTCAGCAGCGCAGCCATTGCACTGGTAGCGGCTGACAAACGGGCTGTGTGCAAACAGCTCAAACAGTTTGATAAAGAGGCGCGCGCCCGTGGTTTTCACGCACTGGCCGGAGAAGCCTGCCAGATGCGCTGGCAACTGGTGGCCGAGCTGCAACAGGCCAAATCGGCCAGAGATTGTGGTGGGGTACACGGAACCGGGGATCGCTATGGCCATCTATAGCCCCCTGCTGGCCCCCCATATTCTAGCTCGCCGCCTGCAAAGCGGTCGGGCCTGCATCACCGAACTGGGGCTGGAGCAGCGCTGCCCCCGTTGTGGCGAGTTCTGGCCATGGGATACCGAGTTTTTCGGTGTGGCGAGCGATGCCTCTGGGCTCTCCAGCTGGTGTCGGGGGTGCCTCAATGAGCACTACCAACAGCTGAGAGTGGCCGGGCAGCACCATGACAGCAAGGCAGAACGGGGAGGAGATAGGTGATGGATAAACGCAGCAGACTGATCCGGTTGGTACAGGTGGGGCGCCGTGCGTTGGCGCTCGATGACGAGTGTTACCGTGACTTGCTGGCCAGCCATACCGGCAAGCGTAGCGCCGCCCTGTTGGACGAGCAGGAGCTGGAGCTGGTGCTGGCTGTCTTCAAGGCGGCGGGCTTTATTCCCAAGCCTGGTCGCCATACGGCCAACAGACGGCTGAGTCCTGCGGCCGGTAGCCATCTTAGGGTCAATGAAATTGCCAAGATCAGGGCCATCTGGTGCGAGATGGCCCGCCTTGGCATCGTCAGGGATGGTTCGGAAACCGCATTAAACCACTGGGTTCAACGGATGACTGCCCGTTTAAACGGTGGGGTAGGAGTTGCCGAGGTGGGCTGGCTGGATGCGCCTCTGGCCGTCAAAGTGCTGGAGGCGCTGAAAAAATGGTCTGCCAGAATAAAACTTAAAGTACCGTCGCGTTACTGAACATAGATTTAGTTAAAACATCTTGAACTCTTTTCTGCGGTAGATTGTACATATCACAAATTTCTGAAACTGATTTTCCTGACTTGTAAGAAGACAGAATGTCAGCATCAGTCATATGAAACTCAGTCATTTTTGAGGATACATGTGGCGGTGGTGGTGCAATATGCGTATTTAATGCATTGATCTTTTCGATTTTGTTCACTCGGTTATTTAGGGACCGAGTGATATCCAGTATTTCGCTCAAAAGATCTTGATCTGATCGTGGAGCAGGAGTTTCAGGGTTTTCTGTTCGCTCCAGAATTGCTAGGAAACCTTGTTCAAACTGTTCCCAATAAGTATTGAACACTGCTTCCAGAATTCGAGGGTCCAGTGCTTGATTCTCCAACCTGTTGTTGAGAGTTCGAACGAGTTCAAACATATTATCCCGATCGGGTAAGGTATGATTTAGCTGGGCAAGTGGGTCTTTGATGTCGCTGGGTTTGAGATCTACAAGTAGGGTACAAACTCGAGAATTGGATAGTCCCTTGGCCAGGGCACCCGCCTCAAAAAGTATCCAAGGCCTTTCCTTGTTTTCTTGGGTAAGGCAGATAATTCCGGTAGTAGTATCTTGTAGCTGATCTTGAATTTCATTAAACCAGAGCGCTCCACGATCAATGTCTTTGGTCGAAATCCACGGGCGGATCGCCTGCAATACGCAACGTAGCCACTCATCCAGCAAGGTGGCCACCAATCTGCTGCGTTCCCCCGACCAACTCAGAAATACCTTCATCGCTTACCCCATTAACCTGCTGATTGAAGGAGGATTTTATCTGATGGGCGAAACAGGGGCCAGCAGAATCCTAGTCACTCCACCGCGCCAGCAAGCGGGCTAAAAAACCGAGTAGCCCTGAATGGTGTTGGCTCGGCTCCAGTTCCGTTGCCAACAGCTTGATACCTGCAATCAAGAGACCTAACCATAGGAATGCCATTCCAACGAATTCAGACCAATGTAGTCTGCGCGCAACAGCTTGGAAGGCCATGGTACGGATATCCAAACCGGTTGTGAGCTGAGGGATTTCTTGAATCTTGCTGATGATCCATGCGGGTAGTAGCCAGTAGAAAAGCCCATATCCGATCAGGCCCAGCATTAGAGAACACCACCAGGAACTCATCAGCATAGTGCTGGCGGTGCCGGTAATAAGCGACTGGTTTCTCCGTCGATAATAACGTCGTGCCATTTCCCCTCCTTGGGGCAAGTAGGAAGGTCAGTAGAGGCGGTTTCTGAGCTTTTTTAGACGAGAGCGAGTGAGGTTGATACCACTGAACATTATCATTACTCCGATCAATGCTATCGCCCCCCAGAGTATGTGAAATACCTGCGCAGGTATAATGTGGAAGTGCAAAGTTCCCTCAGCAAATTGCATCGGGTCTGGTTGGAAAAAGCCGGGGATGATCATCAGCAGCAAGCCACAGTGCAGGCATAGGCAGGGAAGAAAGCTGCTGGCGCCATATCCAGCATGACCATCATATCGAGCAGCCACTCTTTAAAGCGTTCATTCCATTTCATTCGTCTCAATCTCCCTTTGATAACGAGGGACTCAGTATGCGCTAAAAAATGTGCGCATAAAATGGCCTGTGTTCTAATCGGCGCACCGCTTTTTCTGTTTTGCCGGGGGAGTCATGGAACAGCATCAGGATCTCTTTGCCGATGATCACGCTTCGCTGGGGCAACTGGTCGATCGCCTCGACCAGATCCCGGCCTCTGAATTGACGGCTAAATGGCCCAAAGCCCTGAGTGAGCTGGTCGATGTGTTGGCCTGCGAGTTGATCAGAGAGGGAATGGAGCCGGATCTGGCCAAGGCTCAGGCCCGCAAGTTGGCACTGGTACAGGCCCACTATATGGGTGGCCGAGCCTACTACATCCCCACTGGGGAACATCTCAAGGCTGCGCTGCGGGATAGGGCCATCTGGGATGAATTCAACGGCCGTAATATCGACCAGCTGGCTCGCAAGCATGGCCTGTCGGTACCGCAGACCTATGCGGTGGTGGCGGAGCAGCGGCAACTGACCCGGCTGCGGCATCAGTCTGACCTGTTTGGTCATGAATAAGGAGAGGACTAATATCAAAGAGAAACCCCGCTGTGGCGGGGTTTATATGTTGGTTAATTTAGCCAACCTTGTTTTTCTTATAGTTAGCCAAGTGTGGTGAGTAATTTGATATGTCACTATAGTGTGTAATCTTATCAATTACGTCAATACTATGCTTTAGCCTCATGTTGATAACTAAAAAAACCATCATAAGTGCGGAAAATATTACAGATATCAAAAGTAGCATGAAGCCTTGCAGGGAAAAAAGTATGTCCCAAAAAGCTGACAATGAAAGAGTTATATCCTTTCCTTGTTGCCAAGGAAGAAAACTTAATGGGTAGATGACACCCACAAAAAAAAGAATCAATACAGCTACTATGGAGCTAGTTACTAGATTCACTGAATCTACGCCACTTTTCAATTCAGCACATAATGCTTCGTTCTTTTTCGCTTGGCGCTCAATTTTAATTATCAGTTGATCAATGAGCTCCCTCTCTCTTTTCATGTGTTCATTCGAGCTGGCAAGGAATATCGGTTTGTGAGGTTTTATAGCTGGTGGAGAAAAACCGCCTAGAGCTTTAATCATGGCTTTTTCTTTCTTTTTATTGGAATCTAATTTTTCTGAAACTTCAGCCAGCTTGTTTTTAATCGCTATTTTTATGTCTTCAGGCTTTTCAAAAGGAGAAAACCTGTAAGTAGATATGCATTGTTTAGCATCTAGCATTTTCTCCTCATTTAATATGTAATATTCTATTTCGTTTAAAATATCTCGTCTTATCATTGAGTTATACCATTCAAACTTACGAGAATTTGCCTCGCTTTTTGCTGTTTCTGAGTCGATAAGATGATGTGTGGCCTCATTTTTTAACTTTGAAAAGTCCGATTGGTTAGAGATGATTTTGGTGATGAGAAATGCTGCGAATATACCGACAATTGCACCAGAAGTCTGGCTGATAGTGCTAAAAAACACGTTCCAATCCACGAAAATTCTCCGATAAAGACTGTATTTCTACTTTGACCAGTCATATTGACATATGAAAGACGCTATCACACTTTCCCCCTTCAATAAAACAACAGAAGCAACCTGATATATTCTGTATTCCCACTAACCCACCATAAACCCATGCCATAGAGGCCCCTCGGTACGCTGCTGATAACGTAGTTCACCGAGGGGCCTTTATGTTATCACTCGCACTTAAATGGCTGCTTCGTCCCGATGTGGAAGGGGGCGAAGTCAACCACCCGGCAGACCGGGGTGGTCATACCAAGTACGGCATCGCCGATGCCGCCGATGGCAAGAAGGACGGCATGGCCGACCTCGATCGGGATGGGGTACCCGATATTGCTATCGGTGATCTGACCCTGACCCGTACCGAGCCATTTTACCGCCAGAACTACTGGGCGCCCGCCCGCTGTGACCTGATCGCCAGCTTAAGCCCGGCCCTCGCTATCGCCGTTTTTGATGCAGCGGTGCATCACGGGCCGAAACGCGCCATCCAACAGTTGCAGCAGGTCTTGGGGGTGATGGCAGATGGCCGCCTTGGCCCAGTGTCGATTGGCAGGCTTAAGCAGCAACTGGGCGCCAAGGGTGAGGGCCAGTTCCTGCTGGCGTTGATGATGCAGCGGGCCAGCTTTATGCACGGCATTGTGCGTAAAGACCCGAGCCAATGGGCCAATGCCGATGGCTGGATCAACCGGCTGCTGCGTCTGCAGAGCTACCTCCTTTCCGACGTGGTTGGCGAGGTGGTGGCATGAGCGTGCTGACCATCAAGCAACAGAAGGCGGCGGCCGCGATCCAGGCAGCGGGCTGCTTTGGCATCCCTGAACTCAAGAACCCCCGTTATCTCGCTTGCTTCAAGGATGGGCGCAAAGCCCATCTCAAGGTCGCTTTGGCCAATCAGATCGCTGACCCGAAGGCGATCCCGCTCTATAGCCACCATCAGACCCGTCAATCCCTCTTTGAGAAGGGGTGGCGCTCGGTGACCGAACTGGATCGCCTGCGGGCCCGTGCCCGTCATTCCCAACCTCAGTTATTTCAACCCAAAAAGAAGGAAGTCCATCATGCCTGATTCCCTGTTACCTCAAGCGAAGTCTGCTTTCAAAAGCCGCACTGTGATCGGTGGTGTGATTGCCGTGGGGGCCGGTATTGCGGGCCTGTTCGGTGTGCCGGTCGATGCGGGTATCCAAGCCAGCCTGGCATCCACCCTGGTGGATCTGGCCAGTGCGGTGGGTGGCCTGCTCGCCATCTGGGGCCGCATCAAGGCGACTCATACCGTCCGTTAGTAGCCATACGAGAGAGGTCATGTGACAAACCTCATAGACCGTGCCCAGCTGGCCGATGCCGATCGGACTGGGCGCATTATCGAAGCCCACCAGAACAGGGCAAGGCCACACGGCGATGGTATCTGCTGCGATTGTGACGAAGCCATCCCGACCTCCCGCCTTGTTGCAGAACCGGGTGCCGAGCGCTGTATCGAGTGCCAGACCCTGTATGAGCGCAAGGAGGCGACCCGTGTGGGAATTCATCGTTAAGAACTGGGGGCCTCTTTATGCATTGGCCAGTTTGGTTGGGCTGGTGGTCATCATTTTGCTCTCCAAGACTTACGCCAAGCGCGAAGACCTCACGGCCCTGGTGCAGAGAGTGCAGCGGGTGGAGCAGGTACTAGCTGATCTGCCGAGTGAGCGTGAGCTGCACAAGCTGCAGTTGGAGATAAGCGAATTGCGAGGGGAGTTGCGGGAGGTGAAGCCGGAGCTGCGCCAAGCCCGCCGCCTTGCTGATCTGCTGTTGGAAAATGAGCTTGCCGCCGTACAGAAGGAGAAGCCATGAGCATTCAACAAATTCTGTTATGTGGGGCCCAGCAGTGTTTCATCAGGCTGCCGCGATCCGCCGCACTTAAGGAGAAGCCATGAGCATTCAAGCGATATTGGACGCCCAGCAGCGGCTGGTGATCCTGCGCTCCCTGCTGGATATCGGTGGTGCCGCCAACGAGTCGATCCTCAATGACTGCCTCGACCAGCTGGGTACCGGCCGGGTGACGCGGGATCGGGTGAAGACCCTGCTGGCCTGGCTGGAAGAGCAGGGGCTGGTACGCATCGAGCGACTGGCCACGGTGCAGGTGGCTCACCTGACCGGTCGGGGGCAGGACACGGCAGAGGGCCGGTCAACGGTGCCCGGCGTCAAGAAGCCCCGAGCGGAGGATTAAGCATGGCCGAGAAACCGACCCGAGGCCGTGCCAGCAAGGTATGGCTGCTGCCTGAGTCCATCCGCAATGCGCTCAACGAGATGCTGCGGGATAAGGGCAACAGTCAGGCCGCCATCCTGGATGAGATCAACGGCCTGATCGAGGAGGCTGGGTTGCCCGATGAGCTCAAGCTCTCCCGCTCCGGGTTAAGCCGTCATGCCAGCCAGGTTGAACAGGTCGGCCAGCACCTGCGGGATTTGCGTGAAACCACGGCCGCCTTGACCTCCCAGCTTGGCGACAAGCCGATGGGGGAGACCACCAAGCTCATTCTGGAGCTGGGTCGTTCCCAGTTGTTCAAGGCGATGCTGGCTCAGGTGCAGAACCCGGAGGAGGCGGTGGATATCGACATGCTGAAAAACGCCATGCTGGCGGCCCAGCGGCTCGAATCGACCGCCATGCAGAGTCATAAGCGGGAGAAAGAGATCCGCCAGGCATTCGCCGAAGAGATCGCCGCCAAGACTGAAGCCATCGTGACTCAGGCGGGCTTGAGCGGTGAAGCCGCCGCCGAGATACGCCGCGAAATCCTGGGGATTGCCTGATGACCGCCATTGCTCAGACCCCTATCGCCCAACAGTTGGCCCAGACCTTGGGTACCGAATACAACCCCGACGAGGTGTTGCTGCCGTACCAACGGATCTGGATTGCCGATGATAGCCCGCTCAAGATTGCCGAGAAGAGCCGCCGTACCGGTATCACCTGGGCGGAGGCGGCTGACGCTGCCCTGACGGCTTCCAAGACCAAAACGGCCGGGGGTTGCCACCACTTCTATGTGGGCAGTAACAAGGAGATGGCCCGCGAGTTTATCGATGCGGTGGCGATGTGGGCCAAGGCGTACAACAAGGCGGCCGGTGAGATCCAGGAGGAGGTGTTCACCGACGATGAGGATAAGGCGATCCTCACCTTCGTGGTCTATTTCGCCTCGGGCTTCAAGGTGCAGGCGCTCTCCAGCAACCCCTCTAACCTGCGGGGTATGCAGGGCAATGTGACCATCGACGAGGCCGCATTCCACGACCGACTGGCCGAGGTGTTGAAGGCCGCCATGGCGCTGACCATGTGGGGCGCCAAGGTGCGGTTGATCAGCACCCATAACGGTGTCGATAACCTGTTTAACCAGCTCATCAACGACAGCCGAGCGGGCCGCAAAGAGTATTCCATTCATACCATCAGCCTGGACGATGCTTGCCGCCAGGGGCTCTATCGTCGGATCTGCCAGGTCAAGGGTGGCCTTTGGACACAGGAAGCTGAGGACGCCTGGAAGGCGGGGCTGCTCAAGGCCACCGCCACCGAAGAGGATGCCCTTGAGGAGTATTTCTGCGTACCCAAGCAGAGCAGTGGCGTCTATATCAAGCGCACCCTGATTGAGCGTGCGATGCAACCGGATATCCCCATCCTGCGCTTTACCGCCCCCAAAGACTTCGAGCTCTCGAGCGAGGAAGCCCGCAAGGCGCTGGTGGATATCTGGTGCGAGGAGAACCTCAAGCCCTATCTGGAGGCACTCGATCGCAGTTGCCGCCATGTGCTGGGGGAAGATTTCGCCCGCAAAGGGGACTTGTCGGTTTTCGTACCGCTCTCCCTCGCCACCAACTTGCGCAAACGGGTGCCCTTTGTGGTGGAGCTGGTCAATGCCCCCTATGAGAGTCAGCGCCAGATCCTGTTCTACCTGCTGCAGGGGTTGCACCGTTTCACGGCGGCGGCCTTCGATGCCACCGGTAACGGCGGCTATCTGGCAGAGGCGGCCCGCTTGCGCTGGGGAGCCGGGATGATCGAGTGCGTGATGCTCAATGACCCCTGGTATCGGGAGTGGATGCCCAAGCTCAAAGCAGAGTTTGAGGATGGCAACCTGACCATCCCGCGCCATGCGGACGTGCAGGATGACTTGGGGAAAATCCAGGTCATCAACGGCATCCCCAAGATCGACAAGGGCAAGAACACCGGCCAAGGGGGCCAACAGCGGCACGGTGATTTTGCGGTGGCCTTGGCCATGGCGGTGCGGGCCAGCTGGATGGAGGGGGGCGCCATCGAGTTCACCCCGCTGCCCAACAAGCGCGATGAAGCAAGGGGCGATAACCATCATTCGTTCGAGAGAGGGGCCTGGTAATGGGCAGGATCATCGATATCCATGGCAAAGCCATGAGCCTGGAAAAAGAGCCGCAGACCGAGAACTCGGCGGCGCTTGCCCAGTTGCGCCGTCACTACAGCGAACACCCCACGGTGGGGCTTACCCCGAGCAGAGCGGCAGCCGCATTGAAGGAGGCAGAGCAGGGCAACCTGATCGCCCAGTGCGAGCTGGCCGAAGACATGGAGGAGAAAGATGCCCACCTGCAGAGTGAACTCGGCAAGCGTCGCCGCGCTCTGCTGGGAGTGAGCTGGACAATCGAGCCGCCCCGCAACGCCACCCCGGCGGAGAAGCGCGACAGCGAGATGATCCGCGAGCTGATTGAGGACTTTACCTGGTTTGATGATGCCATCTTTGACGCCACAGATGCGGTACTCAAGGGGTTTTGTGCCCAGGAGTTTTGCGGATGGGAGCTGGTGGAGGGGTTGCAGCTTCCCAAGGGCATCATCTGGCGCGATCCCGCCTGGTTTCAGACCCACCCGGACGATCGCGACCAGCTGCGGCTGCGTGATAACAGCCATGAAGGGATTGCCCTCAACCCCTTTGGCTGGCTGCTGCACAAGGCCAAGTCAAAATCGGGTTATCTGGCCCGCACCGGCCTTGTCCGTACCCTGATCTGGCCGTTTCTGTTCAAGAACTACAGCGTGCGGGATCTCGCCGAGTTTTTGGAGATCTACGGCCTGCCGGTGCGGCTGGGCAAATACCCGGAAGGAGCGACCGAGAAAGAGAAGGCAACCCTGCTGCAGGCGGTGCTCTCCATCGGTCATAACGCCGGGGGCATTATCCCGCGCGGGATGGAGATTGAGTTCCAGAACGCCGCCAGCGGTCAGGCCGATCCCTTTGTGGTGATGATGGAGTGGTGCGAGCGCTCCATGAGCAAGGCCATTTTGGGGGGCACCTTGACCTCACAGGCCGATGGCAAGAGCTCGACCAATGCCCTGGGCAATGTCCATAACGAGGTGCGCCAGGAGGTACGGGATGCAGATCTCCGCCAGCTGGCCGCTACCCTGACCCGCGATCTGGTCTATCCCCTCTATGCCCTGAACGGCAAGAGCTATCAGGGGCCGCGCCGTAGCCCCCGGCTGGAGTTTGATGTGACCGAGCCGGAGGATATGCAGCAACTGGCGGGGCCGCTGCGCACTCTGGTCTCTATCGGCATGAAGATCCCGACCCAGTGGGTCTATGACAAGTTGCAGATCCCGGTGCCGACCGCAAAGGATGAGGTATTGGCCATTCAGGATAATCGAGGGGCAACAGGGGAGGCGGAGCTCAAGGCTCGGCTGCCCCGTCAGGGTCTGGCGACACTGGCTGCACATAAAGCAGCGCAGGGAGATAACAACGATGCCCAGTTGGCCCGGTTGCAGGCAGAGGCGGCCCCTCTGCTGGCGGGAATGACCGATGCCGTCCAGACGCTGGTGATGCAGGCCACTACCCTGGAAGAGATCCGGGATGGCTTGCTGGCACTGGAACCTGAGCTCAGCCATGACGAACTGGGGGCGCTGATGGCGCAAGCCATCGCCGCCAGCGAGCTGCTCGGCATGCTCGAGATGGAGGAGGGGCGCTGATGCCCGTTCGCTCTTCACCAGTCAGATATGGCTCCTTGCCCTTTGCCGAGGCGATCGCCTTCTTTCGCCAGAAGCTCGATATGCCGAGCGAACGCTGGGCTGATGTGTGGCGCGATGCCCATAACCGCGCCTTTATGGTGGCGGGGGCCACCAAGACCGATCTGCTGGCTGACCTGCGCGGGGCGGTAGACAAGGCGATCAGTGAAGGGCAATCCATTGGGGCCTTTCAGAAGGCGTTCAAGGATATTGTGGCCCGCCACGGTTGGGAGCATACCGGCCCGGCGTCCTGGCGCTCCCGCGTCATCTTCGAGACCAACCTGCGCCAGAGTTATAACGCCGGGCGTGAAGAGCAGATCCAGCGTATCAAGCACAAACGCCCTTATGCGCTCTATCGTCATGGGGACTCCGAGCACCCCAGGGAGTTGCACCTCAAGTGGAACAACCTGGTGCTGCCGGTGGATCACCCCTGGTGGGAGACACACAGCCCGAGCAATGGTTATGGCTGCAAGTGCAAGAAGTTTCTGCTCTCTGAAGCAGACCTCAAGCGGCGCGGCTTGGTGGTCGGCAAGGCCCCGGACGACGGCGAATATGAGTGGGTGGACAAGGCCACCGGGGAGTTGCACAAAATTCCCAGAGGTATCGATCCCGGCTTTGATTATCGTCCCCAGACTCCGGCAGACCTGACCAAGGCGGTGGCAAAGCGCGAAGCGGCCAAGCCTGCGTTGGCCGAGCGACTGCCAGAGCGGATAGTGGGGAGCGCCTTCTCCAGCGTTAAAGGTGTCACTGCACAGGGTTTGAGTGATCTGCTGGCCAAGTTGCCACCCCCCCAGCGCGAACCGTTGGCGGCGTACCTCAAGGCGCATCCGGTCAAAACCCTGTTTATCAAGCAGACCGAAATGGGGAAGGGGGCGGCCGGGCTCAAGGTTGCCCCGGCTATTGCTGATTACCTGGGCAAAGATCCCTATCTGGTGCGCTCTTTTTACTATTCGCGCCGGGCCAGCAGGGTCAACGGCTTTACCGCAACCAGCTGGGATCATCTGGTTATCAAGGTAAAGGGGGGCGATACTTTAAAGACGGTGGATATGCAGGCGGTGCAAGCGGCGGCTGCCGATGTGTTGGCTGATGCCCACGCTAATCGCGGCCCGCGCCAATTAATGCCAAGAGGCGCCAGTGGTGAAGCTTTGCGCCGTCATTGGAGTGTGTCGGCCAATGTAGGCGATAAACTGGGGGAATCGGCCCAGCGGATCTCGACCTGGTTGCATGAGCTCGGCCATCAGGTTCACTTCTGGGCCGGGGAGCCCAATCTCACCGGCATCGGCCTGATTACCGAATATGCCGGAACTAATAGCAAAGAGATGGCTGCCGAGGCGTTTGCCGCCTGGGGGCTGGCGAGGGAATCCATGCTGGAGCACTTTCCCGAACTGGCCAAGAGAGTGGAAGCCATGCTGGCCAAAGCTACGGCTGCCACTACCAAGGGCGGCCGCTAGTGGCCCCGGAGATCAAAAAATAAAGGAGCGACATGATGACCTTGCTGGAACAAGCCAGCGCCCTGCTGGCACAGGATGGCCCCTTTACCCTGGCGCAAGCCAAGGCGCTGGATGCTTTGTGTGAGCAAGCCCGTGGTGAGGAAGCTGACCTGATGGGGGATCTCTGGGAGGCCGCGATGGTTAACGCAGATGAGGAAGCGCTGCACTATATGACCACCTTTGAGGATGAGTTCTGATGGCCGGTAGCTTTATCGCCATCAGCCACCACGGGGTGGCCGATGCCTTTGAGCTGCTGGCCAAGCTCTATCAGAAAACCGGTGACCTGAGCGAACCGCTGGCAGATATAGGGGAAGGGCTGCTGCTGTCGCACCGGGATCGCTGGGATGCCCAAGAGAGCCCGGAAGGGGAGCCCTGGGCCCCGCTCTCGGAGAAGTACCGTGCCCGCAAGCCCCGAGATGCCGATGAGGTGCTGCGTCTGAACGATGATCTGCGCGATACCCTCGACTATCAGGTCGATCCCCAGACCCTCTACTTCGGTACGCCCATGGTATACGGTGCCGCTCACCAGTTCGGCCGTCCCGAGATCAACCTGCCAGAGCGCCGTGCTCTGGGGCTGTCAGAAGGGGATAAACAGAGCGTGCTGGAGACGCTGGAGGGGTATCTTAGGGGAACTTCCAACAACGAATTTTAAGTGAAGGGGGATAGAATGGGGTCGGGCTTGTTGTAAAAGCGCACACAACCTGATTTAAACAGCATTAAACAGGTAATGAGAGTGCTGGTTAAGCCAACACTCCCATGGGGCTACTTAAAGCTCATTCTTCATCTTAGATATGATGAACTCACAAGGACTTTTCTTCTGGAACTCTTGCATCATGGTAATGAAAGTTCCGAAGTCACGAATAAACCTTTCTTTGGCGGCTATAATTTCAGTTTTATTGGATAGCCTACTGACAAGGCCTGGTTGTAACAATGTAATGAATTTTGCAAAGAGCTTGAGAAACTCTTTCCACAACAAAACTGCAGCATCTTTTTTGATGTTTGAGTGAAAGCTGATACGGTATGGTGACAGAATTTTTTTATCCATCATTGTTTCTAACACACCACTAATAGAGTGAATGATCAGAAACGCACTACCTCGTTCATTGAGGTACTCTAATAGATTTTCATCATCTTTTTTCATTGAGCCTTTTTTTTGCTCCTCTTGTAGTTCTGCTTTTAATAAATTAGCAGCTTCAAAAAGAGAATGAACAAAGAGAACATGTTCTGCTGAAATTGACTCATCAAAGGCACGTTTATAATGAGAGTCTTCATCCCATATGTTCATCTTATTATGATAACTATCATATGGACTGCCGTGCCAAGCAGTTAGTGCTTGTGCTGCCGTGCTGCCGTATGAGCATCAATCTTAGATTTTTTATTGATTACACTATGTCCACGAAGTCCGCCATCATACTCTGCAATTTTCAGACGTTTAAACTCAGCTCTTAAACGCTTTTGTATTGTGTCATTAGCTCTAAAATCAGACTGGATTACCTTGTTCTGACTATTATTATATCTAGTTATTGATTGTATGGTTTCTTTGTCTTCACATTTGATAAATCTTACGCCAACTTCAATTCCATTTAAATCTATTGATGCATCTAGCTCCCCAAGTGAACCTGTTGTTTGAGCACCATTCACGATACCAATCCCAGTTATTGATTTGATTGATAACTTGTCAGCACTAAGTTCAAAGTCATGAACCAATGCTGTAATGCCATTGTTGAAAACAAAAAATTCATTAGGATTGGATTTGGCGGATGATTGAATGCCAGAGTTTATGATTTTATCTGAATCTTTGTTGTTTGCCCCCATAAATCCACGTACGTTGGGGTTATAAAGACCTTTGCTTTCGTAATTTCTATATAGGTTAGCTAACCATTGCCCTGGAACGGTGGTTATGAAGGCTTGCCATGCACCATCATTTTTTTCAAAGCCAACTCTTGGAGCATCAAATGAAAACTTATCTTCAACGGCAATCGCATTAGTAGATGCTCTATAAAAACTATCGAGAGTTTCTAGTCCAACCTCTCTTAGTGAAAGGGATATGGCTTTACCATTAGCTCCATATTGGTTCAATAGTGTTTTTATAGCAGGGATATGTAATGCCATATCTTGTTGTATCTGGGCACTTTCTGGACAGTTATGTGCATACCACACATGAATTGCACGAATATCTCCATCTTTGATGGCAGATCTTGCATCTTTGATATGTGGAGCTACACCAGCAGGCAACGCAGCTTCATCAGTGGAAAGCATAACTGACATTGCTAGAGCTAAATCAGTCCCCTTATTTCCTTTCGCACTCTTCTTGATCTCTTGTGATTGATAAACTTGACAGACAACAATAATTCCTTGCTCACGGCTGACGTAGAGAATGTCTATTTTTGCATCACCACCACCACCTGTAACAGCAGGTAAGAGCGTTCCTATTGGGTCATCAATGCCAAAACAGAGTTCCATACCAAAAGCTGCTAAATCATTCTCATTAAATGGTGTTAAATCATCCCGTTTGGATAACGCTGACATGAAAGGACTATCTGAAAAACTGTTGTAGGTCATATTTTCACCGCAAATAGACATTAAGCTCAATATGATATCATATTGAAGCCGCTCCATATGAAGCGTGATCACAATTTCTCAAAGCGGTATTCATTAACCCACCATAAACCCCATCCCCCTTCATGCCGCCGCACTATGGCGGCATGAACATATCCAAGACCCCATACTCAGCGCCTTTCGTGGCCATCCTCCAAGCCAACCCCGTCAGCGGGGAGCGGCTGGCAGTGCTCGATGCGCAGCTCACCCCTCAAGGCGATGGCTGGTACCAGCTGCTGCCGGTCGGCCCGTTCAAGGCTCGTGATGGTCGCCCGTTCGATGTGGCTAGTGGCCATTGGCAACTGGACGGGCAGATCGCTGCAGCCCTGATTGCCCGTGCCAAAGCCCTTGGACAAGACATCCTGATCGATTACGACCACCAGACCCTCAAGACTGACCAGAACGGCCAGCCAGCCCCTGCGGCCGGTTGGTACAACAGTGACGAGATTGCATGGCGCGAAGGGCAGGGGCTCTTTATCAAGCCGCGCTGGACGGAGCGGGCTGCCGCCCTGGTGGCTGCCAAAGAGTACCGATTCCTTTCTGCCGTCTTTCCCTATGACGCCCAGGGCCGCCCGCTGGAACTACGGATGACTGCCATTACCAATGACCCCGGTGTGGTGGGCATGCAGGCGCTTGCCGCTTTGAGTGCGTTACCCGCTTCAAGCCTTATGTCTACCCAACCCGGCCAGCTGGCCATCTCATCCCATGTTGCACAACAGGAGAAATCCATGAACGAACACCTGATCGCGCTGCTCGGCAAACTCGGCATCCAGCCGAGTGCCGATGGCCAGTTTACCGCCGAGCAGGGTACTGCCGCTCTGGCTGCTCTGGATACTCTGCAGGCCAGCGCCAAGAAAGCGCCGGAGCTGGAGGCGGCACTCTCTGCCGAGAAGGCATCGCTGGCTGCGCTCAAGGCGACCGTCTCCACAGGGCAGGGTGGCCAGATTGACCTGGCCAAGTATGTACCGGTGGAGACCTATAACGCCCTGGTGACGGAAGTCGCCACCTTGAGCGCCAAGGTTGAGACCACGGATGCCGCGACCTTGATCAAGGAAGCCCGTACCCAGGGCAAGGTGGTGGCAGCAGAAGAGGAGTATTTGACCGCCTATGCCGCCCAGAAAGGGGTGGCTGCCCTCAAGGCGTTGCTGGAGCCCCGTCCGGCGATTGCCGCCCTGGCCGCCAGCCAGACCACCCAGGTGACCCTGCCCGAGAAGAAGGGAGAGGCAGTGCTCTCGGCGGATGACAAGTATGCCGCCGATCAGCTCGGCATTTCTTATGAAGAGTTTGCCAAGGCAAAAGGCCGGTAGATTCGCTTAGCCGCGTAGCGGCGTAATCGGACGAACGCGACCGCCAGACCAACCTGTTTAACCAGAGAAGGAACACCCGTATGGCCATTGTTACTCCCGCGCTGTTGCAGGCCCTCTTCACCGGCTTCAAGAAGAACTTTGAAGACGCCAAGGGTGAAGCACCTGCCCAGTACACCAAGATCGCCACCGTGATCAAATCGACCACCAAGTCCAACACCTATGGCTGGCTGGGCAAGTTTCCCAGTCTGCGCAAGTGGGTTGGTGATCGGGTGATCGAGTCGATGAAGGCGCACGGTTACCAGATCGTCAACGAAGACTTCGAGGCCACCGTGGCGGTCGATCGCAACGATATCGAAGATGACGAGCTGGGTATCTATGCCCCCCTGTTTCAAGAGATGGGTTTGGCGGCAGGGATCCACCCCGACGAGCTCTGCTTTGGCCTGCTGGGCGCAGGCTTCACCACACCTTGCTATGACGGCCAGTATTTCTTCGACACCGATCACCCTGTTTATCCCAAGGCCGATGGCACCGGTACCCCTGTTCTGAGCGCCAACGTGGTGGTGGATGCCGGTTATCAGGGGGAGCCCTGGTTCCTGCTCGATACCAGCCGCGCCCTCAAGCCGGTCATCTTCCAGGATCGCAAGTCGCCGCAGCTGATTGCCATGACCAAGGTCGATGACGAGGCGGTGTTCACCCGCAAGGAGTTCCGTTACGGGGTCGATTGCCGTGATGCCGCAGGCTTTGGCTTCTGGCAGTTGGCCTTTGCCAACAAGCGGGCGCTGACCCCCGACAACCTGTGGGATTCCTTCTCCAAAATGCGGGAGTTTCAGGCTGATGGCGGCCGCAAGCTCGGCGTGAAGGCCACTCTGCTGGTAGTACCGCCCTCCCTTGAGAAGCTGGCGACTCAGATGCTGGAGCGAGAGCTGGCGAATAGCAGCAGCAACGAGCTGAAAGGCAAGTTGGAGCTGGTGGTGGCTGACTACCTCTAACCCTGCGTTATGGCTGTTTAACCCCGGTTTAAACAGCCTCTCTATCAGATTCGACGAGGAAAACATGAGATGGAACAAGAGATGGAACTGGCTATTCGAGTCGGCATTACATCAATGGTTCGTCAGAACTATTTCCGTGCGGGCCAACCGATTGTACCGGGCAAGTCTGAGATGGTTGTGTCGCCTGAGCAGTGCGCGACCCTGGAGAACGACCCGCGTCTGGTGGTCGTCCGGTTGGCTGAAGACGCCAGCCTTCAGGCAGGTGATGCACCATCGGCGCCTGGGGATCTGGACGCAACACTGGGCGTCCTGACCGGTTCGGGCTATCTGGCCGGTGTTGCCACCCAGAATAGTGACGCCACCCAGGCTGGCAAGGTCACGCCGCTGGCTGAGATGAAGGTCGATGAGCTGCGCGAGCTGGCGCTGCAGATGGGTATCCCGGAGGCGGCCAAGCTCAAGAAGGCCGAACTGGTGACAGCGATCGCGGCGACTGACGTGCAATACCCGGTCAAGGATGAGCAGCCATCTGGCCAGAACGGAGAGCAGTGATATGTATGCCAGCGTCAATGACATGGTGATCCGCTTTGGCGAGGCCGAGTTGCTGCGCCTGGCCATGACGCCGACCGGTGAGCTGGATCAGGCGGCCATCACCATCGCCCTGCAGGATGCAGGCGCCTTGATCGATGGCTATCTGGCGGGTCGCTATCCCTTGCCGCTGGCCCATATCCCGAGTGCCCTGGTACCTATCTGCGCCGATATCGCCCGTCACCGTCTCTATGGTGAACAGGCCCCGGAGCAGATAGCCAAGCGCAACGAGGCGGCCCTGGCCTTTCTGAAATCGGTTGGCAAGGGTGAGCTGGCGCTGGGGTTGGCATCCGATGGTGCCACCCTGGAGAGCCAGAACCTGGCTCAACTGCAGTCGGATGGGCGCGTCTTTGGCCGGAGTCAGGGGCGTGATAAGGGGGGCTTTCTATGAGCCAACCCGCCAACCAGTCTGGTACCGAACTCGACTACCTGCAGGCGGGCGAGCGGCTTCGTGAGCTGCTGGCCCCCCTCAAACCTGTGGGGCTCAAGGAGGTGTTTGTGGCCACCGATGTGGCGGCCATCGCCAATCTGGGCCAGCACAGTCCGGCGGTGCATGTGGTCTATCAGGGCGAACGTGAGAGCGAAGGCACGCAGTCAGGCCGGGCCAGCAGCTTTGATCAGCTCTGGTTGCTGGTGCTGGTGCATCGCGCCAGCCCCAGGGAGGTCAGTGCCGGAGTGTGGCTTGCCCGCATCCTGCAGGCCGTCAGTGGGCGAGCATGTGGTGACAGTACCTTTCGCCGGGTTACCCCACCGGTCAAACCCAGTTACAGCGGCGGTGCTGCCTATCTGCCGCTTGCCTTTACTACCCGAGTGAAATTTAAAGGAGAGCGATAATGAGCGAAACACTGCACCTGGAAGGGGATCTCTTTATCGAGACCTTTACCAACGGGGTCTCGGCCGGGGTGATTGGCCCCATCGATGTGGACAGCCTGGAAGTGAAACCCGACAGTCAAAAGATCTCCATTCCTAGCAAGCGCAAGGGCCAGTATGGTCAGGCGCGGGAGAACTACCACATTCCCAAGCCTGCCATGGTCACCATCAAGACCACCGAGATCCCGCCCGTGCTGCTGGCCGCCGCCTTTATGGGTCTGGAGAGCCCCATCAATCAGGGGGCCGGGACGATGACTGATCTGCAGGTTGTTCTGCCCGCCTGGCCGAAGTGGGCCCAGCTGGGCAAGAGCAATATTGCCTCGACTGGCCTTGCCATCAAGGAAGGGGTCACCGCGCTGGTGGTGGGTACCGATATCGAGGTTAACTATGCGCTCGGGCTGATGCGAGCGGTGAAAGGTAGCTCGGTAGCCGATGGCGGAAGCCTGACGGTCAGCGGTACCTATAATGCGGTGACCGGTACCCGTATCGCGGGCAACATCCAGCCGGAGATCAAGGCGCGACTGTTGCTCGATGGCCGCAGTATTGTCAGCGGAGAGGCCATCAAACTGACGGTGCCCCGTGCCAGCTTGTCCCCCAAGAAGGCAGTGGACTTTATGAGCGACAAGCCCATCGAGATCGAGCTGGAGGGGGAGCTACTGGCCGTGGATGGCGAGACAGCCCCCTTCTATGTGGATCGGCCTGTGACGGTGTGACGTTTGGGGGGCAGGGGAATGAAAAACGGCGGGGAGACCCGCCGCTTTTTGTTGGTCAAAAAAGACCAAGAAATAAGTTTCGTGTTATCGTCTTATTTTTAATATTTTTTCTCCCTTCAAGGCTTATGGTTTTTTTATCGGCACGAATAAATGTTACGCCAGATATTTTAATATGACCAAATAACCATGTCTTAAATTTTCCAGAAATACTTGTTTCACCAAAAATCTCACAATGGTCATCGATATGAAAAAGACCATTGATTTTTGCGTAATCATAGATACGAACACGGCCGTTTATTGACCCTGAACCAACAATGTGAGAGTTTCCGTATATCCTGGCGGAGTTTTTAATGAAGAGTGAACACTCTTTTTCATCTTTCTTTTTAGCCTCTATTACTGCATTGCCAAAAATTTCAGTGTCATCAAGGATAAATAAGGTGGCTTCGGCGGAAAAAATGTTATCTGGTTTTACCTGGCCTCGTAATATACTTCGACCATATATCCTTGGGGAATGCTCAATAGATATGCCTTTGTCAAGTGTTGCATTTTCATATATGTGTGGTACGCCGTCTATTCTGACACCTAGAAGTTGCGAATTACCATATATTTGTAATTTTTGTTTGGTATACTCTTCTGAGTATCGACCATCACCTATGACATGAGAGTTTTTAACTTTTGCATTGTCGAAAATAGTCGACTCGCCACTAACTGAGCTGTCAGTTATCTCGGCATTACCAAAAACTTCAGATGTATCTCTTATGTCTGAACTGTTAATTGTTGCATTGTCATATATTTTACAAAAGCCATTAACACTTGAAAAGCCAGTGATCTTGGCATTGCCACTTACGATGGCTTTATCTGAGACTGTTGAATTTTCATCGTATATCCAGCATAAGCCATCTTGTGATAGATTTAATTCGCTTTCAACCCAACCACCTAAATCACCTTTTTTAATATCATTGAAGTCTATAAGCGCTTCAATGCGGTACAGTTTTGACTCTATTTCCTCGCGACCTAACCATCTAGTTATTGTTTTATGTTCATTAGTTAGCTTGTATTTTTTCATGTATATCTCAGTTTATTTTAGCCATAACAGGATGGTTAAGTATCGTAAAATAATGTGGATGGAAACCATACATTGTATTTCATGTCCTGGTGATTTAATTTGATATATCTCAATCATTGACCAAAAATAAGCGAACTGATGCATCCCTTGATGGATGGAAGATCAATAACCTTAATCTGAAATCGAGTGAGTTTGATTACTTGATTTTGATAGGGTATCTATTTGCTCCCTAGATAACATGGTCTTAAGAGGGTTTGCTACATTCAAAGAATCTGATGAATACCCAAAAGCAAGCAATACGTGTTTTGTTGAATCAAAAGAATTTAGTGATGAACTACCACTATAACGTTCTTTTTCAATTTTCATTCTATGTAAGTGGTAATATACATAACATGATTTAGATATTATATTCCTGATGGAGCGAGTGTTGTAATTAAATTTATCTTGAATGTCTCTACGCAAAGCCTCTGACTGTTCGACCAAAATTGTGACAGAGCTATCAATGATTTTGATAGTGTTTCTTTGTGCTGGGTTTAGCATTTTCAATGCTTCACAGTAAAAAGCATGAATAAATTGAGTGTCATATTTCTCAACTAAGGGCACCGCCATCGGAATACTCAAATCAATATGGCCCTGTTCATTTTTATTTTTCTCCAAGTTATACAAAAAATCAAAATAGCTTCTGATTATATTTTCGAGATATGAGCAGCAATCCTCAATCTCTATGTATAGACGTTCATTGTGCTGCTTGGAGTTTAATAAATAATCCCATTTTTTCATTACTGGATTTAAAAGAACCCCAGCAGCGAAAGTGGTTAAGGCAATGAGAGCAGAATAATCCATATAGACTCCAGATTTTTTGATATTTTTTGCAAGATGCAATTTATATATGCCAACAATATGAAACATCATTATTGGTTGCGGTTTGCGCATATAATAACTTGTTGGTGTTGGCACTATAATACTTGCAAGTATTCACTTTGCCGTTTTTTTAGTGGCAATAAACCCTCAGAGAACTTCGTGGTTGAAATGATACAGTCAATTATAAGTAAATGTTCTTTTATATAGAATTTCAGTACTTTCGATGACCCTCCGCATGAGTAATATTCCTCATAAATCTCATCTGTATTTATTAGTATTTTTGTGATTTCTTTGATTTCACTGTATGGAAAAGCATCATCCATGCAGCAAAGTTGATTATTTATATTCCGCGCCCTTATAGGACTAAGGCTTTCATTTGTTTTTGACTTTAAGTTCATAAACTTTATAAGGTACTCTTTGATTGTCATCTTCTTGGTGTCTTCCAAGGGAAAAGAGCAGTACACGAACTGTTGTAACATAAACTCTATTGCTTGATGCTGATTGCTAATTAAGCGCTGCAATTCATCCAAAATTCCTTGATTTTTAGCTATGGTAAGTTGTTCTCTCTGTACTTTATACGTTGCCCAAACACCATAGAATGCACAAGCAGAGAGTAGTGGGCCGATAGTGCCTCCGATAAAGCTGCCAAAGTTAGCCCATGCCTGATCATTGCGAGCCAAGCTATAGTTTGACTGGGGGCCGAAAATATAGAAGTAGAAAATGAACGGTGCCAGCAGCCCCACAGCAGTTAGCCAAGTAAGATAGCATTTCATTTTTAGCGGCATGTTATCTATCAGCTTCATTAGTCCCTCATTAGTTCTCAGTAATTCGCCATAAACCCTCCTATTTTGCCATCCCTTTACCATGGGGCATATCTGAATCTGATCGGAATGCCCCATGTCCACCTCTTCCACCCTCAAACTTGCCCTGGAGCTGGCGGCTAAGGTCACCGGCCGGGAAGACCTGGCCGCCTTGGCGGGTGAGGTGCAGGAGCTGGGCCCGATCTCGGACGAGACGGCCGCCGAAACGGCGCAGTTGGCCGAGAGCCTTGAATCGTTAAGCCGCCAGCAGGCGCTGATCCAGCAGTTCAATGACTCCAAAGCTGCCCTGACCCAGCTCGAACTGGCGACAGTGCTCAGCCGTGACAAGCTGGAGCAGTTGCGCCGCGAGCAGCAAGCAGGTAGCGGCGATGCCAAGGCGCTGGCCGAGCAAGAGCGGTTGCTGGCCTCCGAGGTCAAGCAGCTGGAGCGCCAGTTGGTCGCTCAGTCCGCCAGTCATACCCGCCTCCACGCAGGGCTCAAGCAGTCCGGGCTCGATACCAGGAACCTTGCCCAGGAACAGCAGCGCCTGCAGCGTGAGCTGACCAAGAGTGTCGGCCAGACCGAACGGCTGGGGCGCGAGTTTAGCCAGGGTAGTCAGCAGGCCGGTGGCTTGCAGGGGGCCATCGGCAGCCTGACCGGGCGCCTGGTGGCGCTGGCAGGTACCTGGTTTGGTATCCAGACCCTTACCACCCAACTGATAGCCATGTTCCAGACTGGCGATCAGGCCGAGCGCCTCGATGTGCAGCTCAAGGCGGTGATGGGTTCGATTGCCGGTGGCAAAGAGGCATCAGCCTGGATCCAGGACTTTGCCAAGAACACCCCCCTGCAGCTCAGTGAAGTCACCCAGGTGTTCGTGCGCCTCAAGGCGTTCGGCATCGACCCCATGGCGGGGGCCATGCAGGGCATTGTCGATCAGGCGTTCAAATTGGGCGGCGGTTTTGAGGAGGTGCAGGGCATCTCTCTGGCCCTTGGCCAAGCCTGGGCCAAGCAGAAGCTGCAGGGTGAGGAGATCCTGCAGCTGATTGAGCGGGGCGTACCTGTCTGGCAGATGTTGGAGCAGGTGACTGGCAAGAATACTGCCGAGCTGCAGAAGCTCTCTGAGGCAGGCAAGCTGGGCCGCGAGACCATCGCTGCCCTGATGAACGAGATTGCCACCCAATCGCGCGGTGCGGCTGCCGACAACATGAGCCTGCTCTCCGGGCTTATCTCCAATGCCCAGGACAACCTCGCCAAGTTTTACCGGATGGTGGCCGAGAACGGGGCGCTGGCCTGGCTCAAAAACCAGCTGGCGAACCTTAATGCCGAATTTGAGGCGATGGCCAGGGATGGCCGCCTGCAGGAGTGGGCCAAGCGCCTCTCCGATGGTTTTATCTCCATGGGGGAAACCCTCAAGTCGCTGATCCAGACCCTCTATGAGTGGCGCACCGCGCTGACCGTGCTGGCCCAGGCGTGGGTCGGCCTGAAAATCGCGGGCTGGATTGGTGATCTGCGCAGCCTCTACGCCCAGTTTATTGCCATGCCTGTGGCGACAGCGACAGCAGCAGGCGGCATGACCACTGCGGGCACGGCTGCAGCCGGTGCGGCGATAGGGGTCAGGGTGCTGGGCGCTGCCGTCAAGGGGCTGCTGGCTGCCGTGGCGGTCGAGTCCATCATCCAGATCACCCAGTTCGCCTCTGCCCTGCGTCAGCTGGTGCAGGCTGAGCTGGCCCTCCGGGAGGCGCAAGCGCTGCGCTCCGAGACTCAGGCCCGCCTCAATAGTCAGTTTGCCGCCCTGTCAACGGAGCTGGGTTTTGCCATCACCAGCATGGCGGATCTCGATCGCCTGGTCGCCGAGGGCAAGGTGCATTACGACGAGGCCACTGGAAGCTGGCGACAAGGCGCCGCAGCCGTTAAAGCACTGGGGGATGAGGCCAAGAGTACCCGCGATTATCTGGCCGAGATCAATGCCGTGGCCAAGCAATCCGCCGCCGATGGCCCGGCCAAGTTGGCCAAGGCGTTTGAGGAGTTGGGGCTGGACTTTGAACGGGCCAATGGTCGCATCGGTGCAGGCTTTCAGAAGACCATCGGCGCTCTGGATGTATTGGTGGCGCACACGGGTGCCAGTAGTGCCGCCATCGAGGAGGCGCTGGCCGCCGCTTACAACAGCGCCAAGACCACCGCCGAGATCGATGCGGTGATCGCGCGGCAAAAGCAACTGGCCGCCCAGGGAAAAATCACTGGGGATGCGCTGGCTCGCTCGATGGCCATCGCCGCCGATGCCATGGCCAAAGTGAAAGGGGGGAGTGGCGATACCAAGCAGGCAGTCGCGGCCATTGGTGATGGTTTTGACGAGGCTGCTGCTCGGGCCAAAGGGGCCACCGATGCGATGCGGGCAGGACTTAAAGGGGTACAGGATGAAGCCAAGCAGACGAATGCCAGCCTTGCCAGTAGCGGCGGGGGCGGTGGTCGAGGCGATATCACCCGCACCGTGAATGCCGGTTCTTTCTACTACAAGAGCGTGGATATCAATAGCCTGCGCGGCAATGCCGAGGGGCTGGCCAATACCCTGGCCGGGGTGGAGGAGGAGCTGGCCCGCTACAGCCAGAAGGTCAAGGATATTCCGGCCTACAGCGAGTGGAGCAAGTATTACGGCGAGAAGTTCCAAAAAGAGATGGAGGCGATGCAGGCCCGCCTCAAAGAGGAGCTCAACAAAGCATTGGCCAAAGAGAGTGCCAAAACCAATCAGGTCGCCGCCCAGCCACCGGCCCCGGCTGTCGTGCCATCTACCCCCAGCACCAACACCCCAGGGACACGCAGGCCCTTGTCCGAGCGGATCACCATCGAGCTTAAAGGGGCAGGGGGCTCGGCCGAACTACAGACCGATGAGGTCAATGCGAATGCCCTGATTTCCCTTCTTAAACAGCAAGGACTTCGCCAATGAACGTGACCTTAAACAGCGTGCTGCTACCAGATGATCTGGTCTGGCGCGACGAGTTCGAGTGGGCGCCGGTCGAACAGGTGGTGACCCCGACCCTGAGTGGCGCCCTGTTGGTGGAGGAGACCGCCAAGCCCGAGGGGAGGCCGCTGACCCTGAGCGGGCATTGCTCCCGTGCCAAGGTGCAGGAGCTCAAGGTGCTGGAAGCGCAGGTGGCCCAGCTGATGACGTTGACCCTGCTTGATGGCGTGGCCCGCACCGTGGTGTGGCGCCGCCCTGGCGTGGTGGCGACCCCACTGATCGAGATGGCCGATCCGGAAGGGGGCGACCCCTATGCCTTGACCCTGAATCTGACAGAGGTAACCCCATGACCATTCTCTCTGGCGATATCGTGTTGTTGGCTAGCCAGCGCCTGGTTGATACCGATGACGGCGGTGGTCGCATCACTGGCCGCGAGATCATCAGCGGCAACCATAACAGCATGTTCCCTGACATAAGCGACATGGATCGGGCCTATGGCACCGTGAATATGCGCAAGGCGTTTCTGGCGGTGCAGACGGACGACACCGACACCTACTATGGCGCCAATGCCATGGTATTGCTGCCGCCCAGTGACCCCAGCGTCAACCTGACGCTGATGACCACCAAAGACCACAATGACACCCGCGATAACGCCCGCAACACCCTGGAACGCTATCAGGCCCGAGGCCCGAAGTGGCAGGGGGTGCTCTACGATACCCAGCTGGAAGGGCAGCGGGCGATCCGCATCCTGCAACGCATTGAGGTGCGGTTGCCGGAGATCGGGGAGGTGCTGGTGCTGGTCGGCAACGAAGGGAAGGGGAACGAGGTTGAGCAGTATGTGCGGGTTGACCGGGTAACCGCCGAGCTGCGCAAGTTCGGGGTAGCAGGCTACCAGGGCGAGTTCACCCGCAACGTGGTCACTTGCGTGATCACTGACCCGCTGCGCCACACCTTTGAAGGGGAGCAGCCCAGCCCCTATGACCAGGCAACCACCAAGACCACCCTGCGGGAAACCGTGGTGGCCGATGCCGCCAACTATTTTTCGACTACCAAGATGGTCGCGGATGCGGCGCTGGGGGCAATGCGGGTGCAGGCCAAGACCATTTTCACCCAGCTGGTACCCAGTGCCCGCAGTGAAACCCCGGTGGTCGATCTGACCGCTGCCGGTGAGCTGGGCGCCCTGCTGGAATCCGGGGTGGGCAGTCCCCACACCTTCACCACCACCTCACCGGTCAGCCCCAGTCAGGGGCTGTTCCTGGGGATTGGTGCCATGCCGGGTAGCGTATCGGTCACCATAGGCGCGGCAGTGATCACCGACAAGGGCGGCGAGCTGTTCCTGGTCGGTACCGTGGTGGGGGCTATCGACTACGGGCGCGGCCTGCTGACCTTCAACAGCCAGTGCCCGAACTACGGTGCAGCCAGCAAAACCGTGAGCTTTCGCCCGGCAGTGATGCCATCGCGCATCGCTGACACGGCCCAGATCCAGATTGCCGCCAACAACCGGGGCTATGCCTACACCGCGACCCTGCTGCCCACCCCTTGCCCAGGTTCGCTGACCGTCAGCTATCTGGCCCAGGGCAAATGGTACGACTTGAAAGACAACGGGCGCGGGGAGCTATTTGGTCAGGACAAATCCTATGGCTCTGGGCTGCTCAACTTCACCACCGGCTCTGTGGTGTTGACCCTGGGGGCGCTGCCGGATGTGAACAGCGCGATCATGTTCAGCTGGGGTACCAAGGTCTCTTACCTCAACCGCGCCAGCATGGTGCTGGATCCGGTGCAGCTGACCCATAAGCTGGCCCATGAGGGGATCACCCCCAATAGCCTGACCCTGACCTGGCAAGCCGGTGGCGCGACCAAAACCGCCATCGACAACGGGGCGGGCCAGCTGACCGGCGATGCCACCGGCACCATCAATTATGTGACCGGCGATCTGGCCCTGCGGGTTGCAACCCTGCCGGATGGAGGTCAGGAGTACCAGGTTGTTTACCAGTACGGCGACCCGGACACCCAACGCTTTGACTACCCGGCCCGCAACCCGGACGGGACGATCACCATGCAGCTGACCAAGCAGAACCTGACCCCCAGGATGGTATCGGTACGCTGGAATGCCCTTTATGAGGATGTGAAGGACGACACCGAACTGGTGATCGCAACCCGTGACCCGATCATCAGTGTGCGCGACAACGGCGCGGGCAAGCTGCTGGATGCGGCAGGGGTAGAGCGGGGCACCGTCAACTACACCACCGGCCAGATCACCATCAAGCCGGATGGCCAGGGCGGCATTCCTAAAACCCGCTATGAGTGGCGCACCATCGGCACCTATGGCGATGGCCACGGTAACACCATTGCCCGCCAGCGCTGGACACTGGTGGAGATCTACTACGTGCAGGCCGCTTACCTGTTCCCGGTGGACGACAGTGGTTGGGTCGAGGTGGAGTACCGCAGCAACAATGCAAGCCAAGCGGGCCAAGATACCGTGAAGGCTACCCCGCTGGTGCTGGATATCACCCCGCGCAACGGCGAGGCGATCCTGGCCAACTCAGTGCGCTTTGCGCTGGGCGGGTCTGTCTATGTGGACAGGCAGGGGATCCTCTATCGCAACATCGACCCCGCCACCGGAGCCGGTGAGCAGGCCGGGACGCTGGATTACGCCACCGGCAAGGCGACCGTCACGGTCTGGAACCCCGGTGCAGCGCCCGTACCAGCCCTGAGTTCGCTGGTCACCAGCCTGGTGGCCCAGACGGTGGATGAGGTGACATTCAGGACGCCGGGGGCACCCATTGCGCCATCCAGCCTCTACCTGAGCGGCAACACCGCAGACGGGCGCCGGTTTGAGGTGACCGCCAACGGTGATGGCACTATCACCAGCCAGGATGTAAGCGGCAAGGTGGACTATCAGACCGGAGTGGTATCGGTGCGCTTTGGCCGCCTGGTGACGGCGGCGGGCAACGAGGGTAAACCCTGGTACGACCCCGATAGGGTGGTCGATGGCAAGATCTGGCGCCCCTTGTCGGTGGTGGCTGACACCATCCGGTTTAATGCGGTGGTCTATAGCTATCTGCCACTCGATGCGGATCTGATCAAGCTGGATCCGGTGCGCCTGCCATCCGATGGCCGGGTGCCCTTTATTCGCAAGGGTTACATCATGGTGGTGCATTCCACCAAGCGCAGTGCCTTCCCCATGGGCGTACAGGCTGGGCAACAGCTCAATACCGGGCGCGAACGGCTGGCCTATTGCCGGGTGGAGGATAAGAACGGCAAGGAGCTGGCGCCGCAGCTCTACAGCGTCAACATGAACAGCGGGATGGTGACCTTGGCCAGCCCGCTGAACCTGACCGGCTATGTGGAGCCGCTGACCGTGGTTCACCGCGTCGAGGATATGAGCCTGGCCACCGATGTGGAGATCTCGGGCCGCATCACCCTGGCTCGGCCCCTCAGTCACAACTATGAGGCGGCAGATACCTTGGTCTCCAGCGCCCTGATCATCGGTGACTTGTGGGCCCGCTATGGGGCGCTGTTCGACCAACGCACCTGGACAAATAACTGGTCTGATTTTCTGATTGGCGACCCCTGCACGGCGGAATACAACGACACGGATTTCCCTATCGTGGTGACCAACCGGGCGACCCTGCAAGAGCGCTGGGCCATCATCTTCCAGACCACCACCACGTTCATTCTGGTGGGGGAACATGTGGGCCAGATTGCGGTGGGGGATGTGAATACCGACTTTGCTCCCATCAACCCCAACAACGGCCAGCCCTATTTCAGGCTTGACCGGCGTGGCTGGGGCGCCGGGTGGGCTGCGGGTAACGTGCTGCGCTTCAACACCTACGCCGCCAATTACCCGATCTGGTTTATCCGCACCATCTTGCAGTCGGTGGCAGCGGTGGATACCGACCGTTTCGAGGCCCAGCTCAGGGGCAACGTCAACCGTTAACCGGTGAGGCGTTGCGCCTTGCCTGTGGAGAGAAAAGCGATGGCTGAATACAAGGTCAAATGGTTTGCAAGTGAAATGCAAGGCGCCCCGAGCTTGGGCGATACCGCAGAGGGCGCCCTGGCGGCGCTGCTCAAGGCGGTGCTGGTCACCGGCTTTGGCACCCTGACCATCAACGCGCTGGCTTTCGATACTGCCAAGGGGTGGGCAGTGGCGACCTTTACCGGTGGGCATGCCTATCTGCAAGACTCGGTTGTTCAGGTCGAGGGGGTATCGCCTGCTGCCTACAACGGCGAGCATCGGGTGATGCAGGTCACCGCCACTCAGGTCTGGTTTGAGATTGACGGCGGCAACCCTGGGGCACCAGGTACAGGCGCAGCCATGACCATGAAGGTGGCGCCGCTGGGCTGGACGATCACCCATGAGAGCGGTGACGGGAAGATCTTTATCGTGCGTCCCACCAATGTCAGTGAGTCGGGTAATGTCAGCCTGCGCATCGACAATTCGGCGTTTACGGGGTGGATGGGGCCAAACTATTTCAACTATCTGGCCAAGGTGGCGATGGTTGAGGATGTGGTGGATATCAACAGTTACACCAATATTGGGGAGTGGCGCTGGCCTTGTACCGGGCGCTTTTCCAACCGGCGTTGGGATCTGGTGGGCGATAGCCAGCTGTTTTACTTCATGCCTGCTTATGCGGCAGGTAACTACCAGTTTATGTATAGCTTTGGCTATATCAGATCGGTTCGGCCAGGCGACCGCTATCATGCCGTGATTAACCACTATCCGACCACCAATGCCAATGAAGCCGGACGAAACTGGCAAGGAGGGTCAGGAGGCAACACGCTCTGGGGCAACTTTTACCCCAACTTTGACAACGCCAGCCACCGGGTCATTGCCCGGCCATATCATCAGCTATTTGGTGCCACTAACTGGTTTATTAAAGGGCTGTTTGGCCGATTCGGCAACGGCTTGAATATACCCAACGGCCCGGACAACGGTTTTTATGTGACCCAGGATCCCACCATGGTGATCGAGAGTGGCAACCACTTGCGTGGGTACTTGCCCGGTTTGGTATGCCCGTTTGCCACCATAGGGGCATGGGACAGGAAGAACTTCAAAGACCTGCCTGCCATGCCTGGCAAGCTGTTGCGTTTTGTCCGGGTTGGGTATGACGAGAACAATTATAACTGGGGGCAGACCTGCCTGATGGGCTTTGACCTTACTGGGCCTTGGAGGTAAGTCATGGCGACTTTTGCACCGAGCAGGGGTTTCCTAGTTGTTGTGCAATCCCAATCTGGCTCTGGAAATGTACCTTTTTACAACGTTGAAAGTACGGATGGGCCTGATTGGGCTGCCAATTTTGGCGAGACGGTCGATATAGGTATTTTCAAGTTTATCTACAGCTCTGGTGCTGGGGGAGACACTGGGGTACTCCCTACCAAGACGATCACACTTGCGCCTAGAAACTACGTGTTCAGGTTGGAAATAAGCAACGGCAACTGGAACCCAGATTATTCAGATATGGATCTGGAGTTTCTGGATGATACCGGGGGGGTATTGGCGGCGATTCGCACCCGTTATGATGGCGCTTATCGCCATGGTCTTTGGTATGGCCCGAACCTGGCCAGCCTGACCAAAGCACCCCAAGCAGGCGCATACCCACTCACTTTTGGCGCCTTGAGCTTTAGCGATAGCGCTTTAGTCTTTACCACTGACCCGGTTGGTAACCGCAACCAATCGTTTAGCTTTGCCTGCCAACCGCAAAAATTTGCAGCAATGCGGTTTAGTAATCTGCGTGCCCAGTCAACATATACCGGGTCTGGCGTGGCCATGGTGCGGGTGCTTATTCAGACAGCACCTGCTGGATTTAATGGCGACTTTGCTGCGCTGACGGCAGAGCAGTACACCGCGTTGCAGCCGGATCTGGTATTGCCAGCCGGTGCTGCTATTGAACATCAATCAGGGGTCGGGTTGGTCGCTTCTGGCACTGCACCATCCTACGTCTTGGCCAGGGGGATTTTGCCTGGTCAGACTGGGGTGCTGTTTGATGCGACTGGCGCTGTGGTTGCCAAACTGGCCTACCTCAATGGTATGGCGGTGCTGACGGTCGTCGGGGTGACCACTCAAGGGCCAGCTGATGCACCCTATCTCGGCTTGGCCGCTATCAATGGGCAGGTGTTTGGCTACTACCAGACCAAGGTGTTTACCCGCTCAACGCAATTCATTGCCTCAACGCAATACAAGATATGGATAGAGCTGCAACCGGGAGACCGCCTGGCCAGGATTGGGACTGAATTTGTCCCGCTCCAAGTCGAGTTTACCTATGTGCTGTTCACCACCCCGATGACCGTTACCGTGGCCAACCAGGAGACCCGCGCCCAGTTCCTGCCGCAAGATGTGGCGTGGCAAGGGAAACCGCCGTTTTATCCTGGCCCGTTGAATATCCAGCAGATGAGCCAGCGAGTGATCTGCAAGGGGCGGGATTACTTCTGGATCCGCGATGGAGTGCGCAACGTGGAGCAGGGGTTTATTGAAAGTACGGTGACCATCAGCGGGATGGGAGTGCGGCGCCGGGTTCTCTGCTTTACCCAGGATGGCGAGCTGGTTGGCGAGACCTACAGCCGCGCATCGGATGGGGTCTATCGGTTCGATCTGCTGTGGCTGAATCGTCGTTATATGGTGGTTGCCCAGGATGACCCAGCATATGGCCCTGCCGATTACAACGCCGTAGCCGCCGACTATCAGGCGCCAAAACCCTATCCGCCTGGTGGTGGCGTGGCGCCCGAGCCGTTCCCCCTGATTGCCCCGCTCAAGAGGAAATAACCATGATCTCCTATGCCGAAGGGCTGCGCACCAGTCGCGCCCAGCTATTGGCCACGGCCATTGATACGGGCAGCGGGGCCAGTGCCAAGCTGACCATCTATACCGGCACCAAACCGGCACCGGGGGCGGCCACGACTGACCAACTTGCTCTGGTGGCGCTGACGTTCAGCCACCCTTGCGCCAAGACGATCGCTGGTGGGGTGCTGACCCTGAAACCCCTGGCCGAGCAGATGGCTACTGCCAGTGGCGCGCCCACCTGGGGGCGCATTGTTGACCGGGATGGGGCCTTTGTTGCGGATCTCGATGTCGGGGTGCCGGGCAGCGGCGCCGATCTGGAGCTACCCGCTGCGGAGTTTTTTGCCGGTGCGCTGATCCGTATCAATACCGCTACCATCACCGAACCGTAACCGGGGGCCATATGGCCAGAAAGGATGCCAGCCTAGCGCTGCGTAAGGCTCGCAGTATCAATGGTCAGCTGGAGCTGAATCAGTCCGACGTGGTGCGCCTGGTCGGCATCCTGAATAGTACCAACTTGCCGCCACGCCTGAGCGCGTCACCGGGTCTGGTGCTGTCATCGGTATTGGATGGCTCTGTCCCAGTTATGTGTTGAAAGGCTAATCTTGAAGTAGGTCATCACCTTG